>JAUNVT010000239.1 GCA_030540655.1 Rhodobacterales bacterium | reverse complement strand
TGGCACAATGATGCCGTCGGGGGGGCGGTCACATCATCAGAGCCCATGACGGCCCGAAGTGCTGCCGCGCTGCGCTCAAGGAATCCGATCCGATTACTGCAGGCCGATCCGCAGCAATGGAAAACTACCGCGCATCAACGCGGTGGCGGCAAAGTAAAACGGGCGCGGTGCAGCGGTATCCGGCGCACCCGTGATCGTGACAATTGCTGCACAAAGTGAACCACCCTCTATGTGGTCCGCTGTGAGAGTGCCGGGAATCCGATCTGCCATGGGCTTGCCTTCGACTTCTTCGGTTTGCCATAGGGCTTCGATGCCACTGGCTGCCTCCTCGGCGTCATCGCAACTGGGATAGGTGACCGCAATCAAAAGTGCAGGGTGACCGGAAATCCGGGTCAGCGAGGAAACCGCCAAAATAGGGCGGAATGCCCGATTGTGGCGTCTCGATCTCAGATTGCAATGATGCGGCAAGTTCTTGGAAAGTCTTTGGGTCCGCCGACAGGCAACCTTCGGGCAGCGCATGATCAAGACCCGCTGCTGTCGAAAAAAATGCGGCCTGCGTTATCAGGGCGTCGCCTGCCGCACTGTCGATTGCGTCGAGCGCTGTTTTCACAAAAACGAGCGCGGCGACAGTTTGTCCGGGGTCGCTGACGGCAGCGACAGCTTCCGGCGTTGTGGCCTGAATGATTGCGCAATCGTCAAACGCAATGAAAGAGGCTTGGCCGGCTGCCCCACGCCACGGATTCCCCAGCGACTGCCGGGCAAGATTGGGCACCATCGGTTCGCCATTGCCATAAATCCCCGGCATATCGGTAACTGCAGTAAAGCCGCGCTCCTGCAGATTTGGTTTAAGATGCTTTTCAGCGTTCGGCAGATGGCCCCAGATTGTTACAGTCTTTGGCGGTTGACCGAAGGTCAGAAAGGACCCGATCTCGCCTGCGGGCATACCGGTTTCCGCGCTCCAGACATCACGGCCTGCCATCGACAAAGCTGCCAGCGGCCAGATCATACTGCCAAGCACGACCTGTGAAGGCGGGCCATCTGCGCGGTCTACAGCGCCCGGATCCGCATAAATCGCCAGAAGAGGACTGGTGGTTGATACGCCCTCCACAGGCATGTGTTGCAGCATCTCGCGCAAGCGATCCGTCGGGGCGGCATTTGCAGCGCCAATCCAAATAGGAAGAGCCATCACGGCTCTTGTCATCAGCCAGCGGGGGGTCAGAAGTCGCATCAACATTCTCCCAAGATATCAGAAACCTGAAACGCACCTCCAAGCAACTGACCCATCACGATCAGGCAGGCATCGTTTTTCCATGAATCTGCGATCAGCGCCCTGATCTTCTGTTTGGCCTCGACAGGGGGCAGATCGGTTCCCGACCAGAGCACGTGCCGAGACGCTTCGCCTATCATCATGACGCCCTTCCAAGGGCAGGGTTCGGTGACGCAGTAAATACCCGTTGGCCCAATCTGAAGTTTGGCCGGTGTGCGGATATCCGGGTAGGTGTTCGGCGTAGATGTGGCGGAAGGAAGTGCTTCGGCATATGGCGACACGGTGAAGGAAAGAGCAGTGATGAGCGCTATAATGCCCTACCCGAGCAAGGTGTAGTTCGCTTTACCGATCATCGTGTGGGCTGCGGCACTGGCATGGTGGCCAGCGCATTGATCGCCTCGCCGCGCATCTGCCCGAGCTCTTGCATGAATGTTTGCGCATCCGCGTCCCCATACGCGCGGCGGCTGATCCCGAGCAGCAGGATGCCCGGTACATCGCGCGGCAATTCTGTATAGCGATACGCGTTCCACTCGATGATGCGTTCGCCGTCCGGGGTCTGGCTGCTGAGCAGGAAATCGAGAATCACTTCGGACTGCGCGTCATTGCGCAGGATCGCATGATTCACGAGCGGATCTGTTGCTTTGCGCTGGTCTAGCGCGTCGACCATTCGCGCCGAAATATTCTCGGGAGAGTCGAGAGTTGCAAGCGTCTCGACAAGCACCATATCGGTGTAGGCATCAGGTGTCTGCCCTTGGGACAGATATTCCTGCTTGGTGTAATCAGGCGAGGCTTGCGAGGACCAGACCAAGACATGATCTGTCCCTTGAAAACCGATCGGTCCGGGAATTCCAAGATAATCGGTTGCAGCTTGGGCCTGAACAACGTTAGAAAGCCAGATGAAAATAAAGATTACCGCGGCCATAAGAATTGCAGCCTTGTGTACCGCGTGGCTCTTTTTGGTTTTATCGGTCATGTTTTGCCCTTCGCAATGGTGTCGTCCGCGGCACGCGGTTGGAAATTTGATAAGGTTTGGGTTGATAGAAATCCCAATAGTCTTGAGTTATCTTTTAAACGATCATCTCTTTCCTCACTTCAAACTTACCCGCCTCAATTCTAAACGGGTTGCATATACGGCATTCGTCGCAACGCTTTCTGCAGCGGAAAGAACCCCGATATACCCTGTGGTCTCATTGGCCCATCACAAAACCCTCATCGGATACGTCCAGAGCGAAAATATCCGGGCCTTGGGGCGCAAGGTTTTCTTGCAATCCTTGTCGAAAAAGCGCTAAAGTTTGCATATCTCCAGCTTGTAACAGATACTCGTAGCCTTGTAGGACCAAGGCCGAATGAAGCGCAAAAGTTTCGCTGATTTCCTGCTTTTCAGAATTGGAAAGATGCATTACTTCGGCATCTCCGGCCATGAAAGCCCGCATCTGATCGCGAATACGCAAGATCTGCCGCGGTGTCAGATCGCGCCCATGAATAATCCTCCACAAAGAGATGTAGTAGGCAGCTGAAACGTCGGCCAGATTGGCACTATCATAGTGGTATTGATGCAGTATATCAGCAAAATAACGCTGGAGCCTCTCTGATTGGATATCTTCCAAAATCTCGGCATGCATGTCGGGATGATCTTTGCTCTGCCACGCAGCAACGCGGCGATTGACCATTTCGGTCACGGCGGAAGTTGATTCGAAGGTCAAAGATCTCCTTACCGGTTCCGATGGCACAGGCAAGTCTTTGTTTGTGTTTTGAAAGGCGCGCCCGCTTGTGACACCGATCGCCCGCGTACCGCTTATTGCCGCCTGACCCAGAGCCATTTGTCCATAGCCGATGCCCAGATCCAAGCTCGTGTCCGGCGCGTATTGCGCCGCTACGTCGATCGGTTGGAAATTAAACAATAGAAAAGAACCGACGGCAGTCGTTATACGAAAACCGCGTTCAGGCCGTTGCACGGTGGAGAATTTGGCCCAACATACTCGGCCGGTCGCGCACAAAGCCAAACCTTTGAGGAATTCGGCACAGCGAAGAAACACTGATCACCTCCTTTTCTTCAACTTTGTAAAGCATGCCCCATGTACATGACAGTGGGATGGTTGAGGGCGTAGATTTGTGATTTTCTATGGGATTCTTCTGTTTGCAAAGGAGCATCCCATGATCCGAAAAG
>JAUNVT010000238.1 GCA_030540655.1 Rhodobacterales bacterium | reverse complement strand
GGCGCAAAGCGGTGGCGCTTGTAGCTGATGGACGGTGTCTGCATCAGCACCAGCTACCTTCAAATCGTGGACCCGGCAATCGGAAGTGGTTAATGTGACAACGCCGTCAGCACATAGGATGATTGGTATCAGATATCAGAACAAAGCAGAAACAACATGAATTTCATACGTGGCCTGAACTTCTCAGCCACAGTATTGCGACTGAACTGTATATCGGGGCAGCGGAAAATCGTATTCAAGATACTTTCGACCTGGCAGTTGACTGAACAAACCTTGCTCCCAATATTTTAATTGCCCGCTTTTGGCCCAGCCTCGCCACACAGGACTCCATCCTAAGGAGCCTTCCAAATTTCGGTACATCCGTGAACGAGACTCTGCGATAAGACCCTGACATATGAACTGATCCTTTACCGCTGCCTGCATAGTCTGGCCCGGCTCGGTTTCTGAAACATTCACCATATGGCCGGCTTTGATGCTCAAACTGCGAATTTTGAAGGTCAAGGGCTTTTCCAAGTCGAAAACGTGAGTATTTTTGCCCGGACCAAATAAACGCTCTTCGCCTTGCCAGACATCTCCTGCGGCGAGCCTCAATCTGAATACTCCCGGCGGCACAAGAACCTTGAAGAAGTCACCTCCTGGTATGTAAGCTGCCAAGGCATCTTCACCCGTTTCATCATCAATCAGCTTGAGAAAGTAATTCTGGCCTACAGGTGTTTTAACTTGCAGCGGAAACACAGCAGGCAGACCAGTACGGTTCCACATCAGCCCAGTGGTTTGGGACGTTTCAGCAGCATCCTCGTCTTCCGGGCCTGCGAACAGAGGTGCGGCACATAACGAAAGCGTGATAAAAAGGTTTGCCAGCCTTACGATGGAGCTCAACTTCGACAAATCAGCCTCGCTAATAACTTATCCGCCAAAGAAACCAAATATAGCAGATTTTCCACACTTCGTGAATGGGCGGCGCGGGCCATTAATCTTTCCCAGCATTTGTTACGTCACCCTGTTTCACAATGAACGGTCGCCTTTCATTCCCTGCGTCAGCTGAAGGGGCGAAGCGGCAACGGTTCCTGTGATGCAGTCTTCGAAGCATAACTGCCGGAATCCGCGGCCTTGTGCCTGGCCGGATTGTCGTCTCGCGCCATTTGCATTTCAGTTTTTTGGGGTCAGGCGGATAAGTGCGCCATTGTCGGAATCGGTGAGGATCATCACTGCGCCGTCGTGAGCCACATCCACATCGCGCACGCGGCCGCGGCCTTGCAGATAGCGCGCCTCGCCCGTCACGCGGGTACCATCCAGTGTCAGCCGGACCAGCGCCTGACCGGCGAGGCCGCCGATCAATATGCTACCGCGCCACTCAGGGAACATCTCGCCCTCGTAGAAGGCCATCCCACTGGGAGCGATCACCGGATCCCAATAATAAAGCGGCTGCTCCATTCCTTGAGCAGCGGTAATGCCCTCGCCGATCGGGCTGCCGGAATAATCCTCGCCGTATGTCACGATGGGCCAGCCATAGTTCTTCCCCTGCGCGGGCCGGTTCAGTTCATCCCCGCCGCGCGGGCCATGTTCCACCGTCCACAGCGCCCCATCGGGGCCCAGTGCTGCTGACTGGATATTGCGATGGCCGAGGGACCAGATTTCCGGCAATCCGTCCTTTATTTGCGGGTTTCCGGCGGCCGGGCCGCCCATCGGATCAATGCGCAGAACCTTGCCAAGATGGGTCGAGACGTTCTGCGCCAATTGGCGGGGCTTTGGCTTTGATCGCTCACCGGTGGTCACGAACAGCGCGCCGTTACGATCAAAAACCAGCCGTGAGCCGAAATGCAGGTTCGAGTTCCATGCAGGCTGCTGCTGAAATATGACGCGCACATCGGTCATGGCGGTGCCATCCAATGCCAGAAGGCCAGTGGCGACGGCGGTGGCGTTCCGGCCTTTCCCGTGGGGTTCGGCATAGCTCCACCAGACACGGCGGGTCTTCTCGAAATCCTCCCGAACCAGAACATCCAGCAACCCGCCCTGGCCTTGCGCGTCCACCTCGGGCAAACCGATGATGGGCCGGGAAATCTCGCCACTGGCCGAAATCAGGCGCATCCGGCCGGGGCGCTCGATCACGATCCAGTCACCGCCCGGCAATTGATGCATTCCCCACGGGTGCTCGAGGCCATCGGCAATGACTGTGCTATGGAGTTCCACACCCGCATCAATGATTGGCGCGCGTGTCTGGCCTTCAAAGGCGGGGCGTTGTGAGGCTGCATTTGGCGGCGCTGCGTTGAAATCTTGCCCGCATGCGCCCAGGGGCATCCCGGCCATGGCCGCAAGCGTGAGTATGACTGCTCGCCGGATCATGAGTTTGGTCCTCCACGCCGTGGCATGCCTGGATAATGTGACCGCCCGCGAGAATACGCAATGGGCAGTTCAGCACTCACGCAAGGCTTCCGAGCGGTTTCAAAGAAACGATTTTCCCTGTTGTCCTGGCATCAAATCCGCTGTTTTTACAGACTTCGGTGTTCCAAACATCCGTTCGGCTGGAGCAGACATCAAATATCGTACTATCCACGCGTTGTTGCACAACGTGAATTGAGGCCGAGTTTGTCCCTTTTCTTTTTTAGCTCAGGCGAGACGCGGGTGTCGATTTCAGCGGCCTGACGGTCGGGGGTCTTTCGAGGCAATGCCCTCGCCATAGGCTTTGAGGCGGAGCATCAGCGTTTCGATCCGGCTTCGGGTGCAATACCCGGTCCAGCGTTTCCAGACAGCGCGTCCGAAGCGCCCTCGAGAGTCAGGACGCAGGCGAGGATGATTTCCAGCAGCTTGCCGCAGACCGATTTCTCGGTCTGGCAGGAACCTGCCACGCCAGCTCCAGTTGGGTAACTGGAGCTGGATGGTGTTGAGAAGGAGTGTTCACGATGAGCGACAAAGAAAATCCTGAAGCCGTACCCGCGGGGTCGGCGGGGTCGGGCGAGAATATCTGCCGTAAGTGTAATGGCGAAGGGCGGGTGGATGACAAGCAATGCCCCGAATGCAGGGGCACTGGCAAAGTGACGACTCCCATCGGCGGAGCCTGATTGACGGGAGGGGCGCTGGTGAAGGCCTCGGCTTCTCTGGCAACCGTATGAGTCAGGGGCCGCGGCGGCCCGTTTCTGATCATTTCCGCCTGCCAGCCCGATACTCCCAGGCGGGCTGCGAGCGATATCTCCAGATACCGAGACGGGCTTTCTTCGCGGCTTTCTCATCGCGCACATAGTCGTCGCCATACTGGCGATAGGCCCAGGCCATGCCGCGCCTGACCATTTCACGGTTCACGTCGACGTCTCCTGCCCGGCAGCGAGCGACAGTGCGGCCGTAGCGGTCCGTGTTGACGCGGGTGCAGCGCACCGGCCCGGTCGACAGGATATCGACCAGGGCCTCGGTTGCGGCTTTTCCGCAAGCGAGCGGTCCGC
>JAUNVT010000237.1 GCA_030540655.1 Rhodobacterales bacterium | reverse complement strand
ACTTAGTAGTAAGGCAGGAGGACTGTGCCGCCTACGTGAAACGGGCGCGCAGCTGTATAATGATGATGGGTATGTCACCGGTCGTGAAACCCGGCCACGGCGCCTCGTCACCGTCGAAAACAGGCAGCGCAGCCTCGCTGAAATGGGAATATCCGGTTATGATACCCGCGCTGCGCCAAACTGCTTTACGGCCAGTTAATACCAGCAGAATAAAGGGCTGCTGCCGGTCGAGTAAGACGTTGATGCTGACCAGCGTTTACACTCATATTGACGGCATGATGATTCGAGGAGACCCCCATGGACCTGCGCCGGATTACTGACACTTTCAGCGTCTCGCCACAGATCGATCCGGACGATGTTCCCGCCATCAAGGCAGCGGGTTTCAAGTCTATCCTATGCAACCGACCCGACCAGGAGGAGGAGGGTCAGTGCGACCATACCCTGATCGAGGCTGCGGCGCAGGGGGCGGGGCTGGTTTTTGGCAATGTGCCGATCACATCGGGCGGAATCACCAGCGCGAACCTGGATGATTTTGCGGCCGCGCTGGCGCGGTTGCCCGCGCCGGTTTTGGCCTATTGCCGGAGTGGAACGCGCTGCACGATGCTGTGGAGCATGGGCCAGATCGGTCAGATGTCGAACGCTGAAATTATCGCAGCGGCGGCCGAGGCAGGCTATGACGTACGCAATGTCATTGCTCAGATGACTGGCGAGCCGGGCGGTCACGGCTGATAATGCGGCCTTTTGCGGTTCTGGAGGCGCGGGCTGGACGCGCCGTGCTTCACGAATTGCGGGATGGCGCGCTCAGCGGCCAAGAATATTTATCGGCCAGTGCTGCCCGAGCTGGCTCGGATATTCCGCCGGACAGGATTTTACAGTTGAACGCCCCGCCGGACGCCGAAGTGCCGACGCTGGCATTGCCGGCAGGTCACGTGGGAGCGATACGGCAGATCACGCCTCTCGGGCTGCTTCCGGCCACGATGCGCGTTCTGATCGGAGGCGTAGTACGGGAGAGAGCCGACTGGGAGGGCATCATCTGTTTACCGGATGGCGAGCAAACCTTGTGGGCGCATGTCAGCGCCCGCGAAATCGTCAGCTTTCAAGGGGCGGCAAGCGCGCGGCTGGCTGCCGCTTTCGGCGTTCCTTTTGAAGGCTCTTGCGATCCCGTTGCGATGGACGACACGATGTCCCGTCCCGAGCGTCTGGCGGTGCAACTGAATTCCGCGACCCTCGCAGGCAACACATCCGCTATACGGGGTCACCTGATCGGCGCTGAGCTGGCGGCAATGCGGCCTTATTGGCTCGGGCAGAAGGTGGTAATAGTGGCGGAAGCCTCGCCCTATGCTGAGGCACTGAGCCGTCTGGGGGTAGAGGTCAGAATTGCCCGCCGCGCAGAAACCTGGCACACTGGGCTGCTGGCGCTGGGCCGCGCGGCGGGCATGGCGGGCTGATCGCGCCTCACCGGTTTCGATATCAGTGCCCTTTGGCAAAAGGCGCCTGATCGCCCCAAAGCTCCCGCACACGCGCGTCCCGGCCACACCCATTGCGATAGCGCTTATAGGCTTCGGCCTGATCCTTGATGCCAAAGCGGGTGATCTGAAGATCGTCGCCCTTGTAGTAGTTCTGATGGTAATCTTCGGCGGGATGAAATTTCTGGAGTGGCAGGACGGGGGTCACGATTTTCTGACCCAACTCCTTACTTGCCTGTGCGATCGCTTGCCGGGCATCTTCGGCGGCTTGCCCGTCGGCAAAGATGGCGGTGCGGTAACTGTCTCCGCGGTCGCAGAACTGGCCGCCCGAATCCGTCACATCTACCGAACGCAGGAACATTGCCAGAAGCTGCTGGCGCGTGACCTGGTCGGGATCATACATGATCTGAGCCGCCTCGTAATGGCCGGTTCCGCCGTGTGTGACGTCCTTGTAGGTGGGATTTTCAGTGGTGCCGCCGGTGTAGCCCGAGATAACCTCAGAAACGCCCTTGACCGACTCGAAATCGGCTTCGACGCACCAGAAGCAGCCGCCAGCCACGGTCAGGATTTCGGTCGCGGCGGCATGAGCCTTGTTCCCCTGAATGGCAAAGCCGAGGACGATCAGCGCGGCAAGCAGGGATGTCTTCAGGTTCGGCAAGATGTGGGTCACAGGCGGGCCTCCTTTTACGGTTCGACCGAACAATGGCGCAATGCACACTCCCCGCCAAGCTGCTGCACAATGGCTCACGCAAGGGTGAAGACAGGTTATCTTGGGACAGAGAAGTGTCAGATGTCGTAGCGCATCAGGATCTTGTCCATGCGCGCGCCCTCACTGCGGCCATAAGGGCGAAAGCCGCGGCTTTGGTAATAGATCAGCGCGCTCTCATTATCCGCGCCGATGTCGGCGCTGATCCACGCATAACCGAGGCTCCGGACCACCTGCTGCGTTTGCGCAAATAAGGCCGAGCCGAACCCAAGTCGGGACTTGCCCGGCTGAACAAACGTAGCGATGTCACAGGCTTCGGGAGGCAGGATGGGCGAGGGTTCGACATATTGGAACCCGCGCAGCGCCCCGTCGCGGTTGAGCGCCACGTGCCAGGCCGAGCGATCGGATGCCATCCGCATCATCTGCGCCATGTCCTGCGTCGAGATGGCCCGGGTGCCAATGTCCGGACGCGCCTCAGCTATGGCGTTCAGCAGGTCCGCCAGCGGCGCAGCATCCAACAGTGTCGCGCGGCGGACGGTGATCATCTCATTTGCCGCAGCAGTTCGGCCGTCCGCGCCGCATAGGCGCCGCGCGCATCCAGGGGTGGGCGCAGGCGGATCGACAGCCCGCTCATCAGCGCCGGATCAGGGCGGCCAAAGAAGCGGTCAGCCTCGGCCACGTCAAAACCTGCAATCTGCGTCGCTTCCATCCAGGCGCTGACGCGGTCTGCCTTCTTGATCTGCTTTCCAACAGTGACGGGAATCGTGGCAGGAAGCCCAAAGCGGAGGTGAATGGCAGAGCTCAGCCGCTTCTCCAATTCACCATAGCCGGGGCCTACAGCGGCCTTGACCGGAGAAATCATATCCCCGATCACGTATTCGGGCGCGTCATGAAGCAATGCGGCCAGTTGCCATCCGGGCGGGGCCTTGGGCGCGATGCGGCCGAATATCTGTTCTACCAGCAGCGAATGTTCCGCGACGGAATAAGCGAAATCGCCTTGGGTTTGTCCGTTCCAGCGCGCAACAAAGGCAAGCCCGTGTGCGATATCCTCGATCTCGATATCGACCGGGGTCGGGTCCAGCAGGTCGAGCCTGCGGCCCGAAAGCATTTTCTGCCAGGCGCGTGGCGGTCGTGCCATGGGTCACGGCTCCTTTTATCCCGGGTTTTGGCCGGTCATCCCATGAATCCCGGCAATGGAAAAGGGGCGACCGCAGGGCCAGCCCCTGACAGTAAAAGTTGAAAAATGCTTCTGTCGGCCGCAAA
>JAUNVT010000031.1 GCA_030540655.1 Rhodobacterales bacterium | reverse complement strand
TTTATTCGGAAGGGATTGCCTAGATCAGGATCATCATCCAGACCGGTCTCCGGACTTTGCACATCGTCCGGCAGTCATACCCGAAGGGCGAATTCCTGCCGCCGATGCGCATTGCACTTACAAAGCTATCCCTTGTCACGGAGCCTTTCGAGGCCGACATGGGAGCCAACTTCTCCGAGCAGTCAATAATCCGAGGTGCAAACATGAAGCTTTTCGCTATCGCCGCGCTGGCCGTTGCCAGCCTTGGTTCTGCCGCGCTGGCAGAAAACACGTTCGGGCCGCTGATCGCGCCGGACGCGCTGAATGCCGATCTGTCTGCCGATGCGCCGCTGGTTCTGGATATCCGGGGTGATGCCTATGCAGAGGGTCACATCCCCGGAGCGATCTCTGCACCTTACGGCAAGTTCCGCGGCCCCGCTGACAATCCCGGACAGCTTGTCCCCGAGGATGAGCTGGAGGCGGTATTGCAAAGCCTTGGGGTGACGCTCGACCGGCCGGTCGCGATCGTGCATGAGGGCGATACCGACACCGATTTCGGCGCCGCGGCACGTGTTTACTGGACGCTCAAGTCATCGGGTTTGACGCAACTGGCAATTCTGAACGGCGGCATGACCGCCTGGGAGGCCGAAAACCTGCCGCTCAGCGATACGGCAACCGAAGCTGAACCGTCGGACATTGATATCACGTTTTCCGATCAATGGCTGGCCGATACGGATGAAGTTGCCGCCGCCGTCAAAGGCGAGCGGGATGCGGTGCTGGTCGATGCCCGGCCAGCGAGCTTTTTCGAGGGCAAGGAGGCGCATGACGCCGCCGCGCGTCCCGGTACGCTGCCCGGCGCGCAGAACGTGACACATTCCGTCTGGTTCAACGATGGTACATCCATCATGGACAGTGCAGGTGCGTCCAAGCTTATGAAGTCGCTCGGCCTCAAGCAAGACACCGAGATCGTATCCTTTTGCAATACCGGGCACTGGGCCGCAACCGACTGGTTTGCAATGTCCGAACTGGCAGGCATCGAGAATGTGAAACTTTATCCTGATTCGATGGTCGGCTATTCCAAGACCGATGGCGAAATGCAGAACGTGCCGGGTCTGTTCCAGAACCTCATGAACAAGATCAAGGGTGACTGATGTCACAAGCGATCGAATATGGCGATGCGCGCGGCCGGGTAGGTCGCGCGGTGTCGCGTGGTGGCCTGATAATCGGAGCGCTGGCTGCCGTGCTGGCGGTTGCCGTGATGGCGGGTCCGCGCTTCGGGCTGATGCTGGGCATCGGGCTCGGCCTTGGGATGACGCTGGAAGGGCTGCGCTTCGGATTTGCCGGGCCGTGGCGGGCGATGATTCTGCGCCGCGATCCCGCGGGCATTCTCGCGCAGCTTTTATCCATAGGTCTGGTCGCGATCATCGCAATCCCCTTGCTCCAGAGCCATGCAGGTGAGCTGACCGGTGCCGAGGCGCCAGTGGGATTTGCCATGATCGGTGGAGCCTTCGTATTTGGCGCGGCGATGCAGGTGGTCATGGGCTGCGGTTCGGGCACGCTGGTAAATGCCGGGAGCGGCAACCCGGTGGGACTGCTCGCGCTGCCCTTTTTTGCCATTGGCAGCTTTCTTGGAGCCTACAACCTTCTGTGGTGGACCGACTTGGGCAGCCTGCCGATCATCGTGTTCCGGGGCGGGCAGGGGCTGGCGATCACGCTGGGCCTGCTTGCGGCGGTGGCGGCGTTTCTGCTATGGCGCGCGGCGCCTGGCACGCGGCGGATACCGGGACGTTATCTTGCTGCGGCACTGCTGCTCGCGGTGTTTGCCATCGGCAACCTGCTGGTCGCGGGCCAGCCGTGGGGCGTAGTCTACGGCTTGGGCCTGTGGGTTGCCAAAGGCGCTGTAGCCGCAGGGGCTGACCTCAGCGCATCGCCTTTCTGGTCGTCACCCGGAAATGCCGATCGTGTCGCATCCAGCGTGCTGACAGATTACACATCGCTGACCAATTTCGGCCTTATTGCAGGTGCGTTCCTTATTGCAAACTGGCGCAGCGGCGGGCTGGCGGCGCCTGTTCCCAGCCTGCCCGGCCGGGCCTGGGTCGCGGCCGTGGTGGCGGGGCTGCTCCTGGGATATTCGTCGCGGCTGGCCTTTGGCTGCAATGTCGGAGCGTTCTTTTCCGGCATATCGACGGGCAGCCTGCATGGCTGGGTCTGGTTTGCCAGCGCCTTTGCCGGGTCCTGCATTGGCGTCAGGCTGCGTCCGCGGCTGGGACTGGAGCCGCGCAGATGAGCCGCCGCATCATAGCGCTGGCTGCGCTGGCCCTCATCCTTCTGGTGATCGCGCTTGACGGCGTTACATCGCCGCCAAACCCTTATGCGGCGCCCTCCATCTTTGCCTTGGGATCGGGCGCGGCACCCACCGGCGGCTTCTGCGGCGCGGTGCCGGAGTAACAGCGGTTCTGCAGAAAACAGGGGCACCGGTTTGGGGCCCCTGAGGTTAGTCAGCCCTTCCGGGTTCGGGTCGTCACAAGAAATGGACGAGCTTCCGGGAACCCGTGGCGGATTCGGCCAGAGCGTCGCGGATGGTGGTGACGGCGGCCAGCATATCCACCGAATAGCTGTGGATCAGAAAATCGGGCCAGGTTGACAGTTTGACCGCCATAAATTCGGTCTGCGGGTCCAGATAGATCAACTGGCCAAACACTCTTCGCGCCATCAAATCCCCGCGCTTGGCGTCATGGATACACCACTGCCGGCTATAGGCGTCATGAGGCGAAAGGGCAGTGCAGGGCGCGCCAAAGGCAGCCGCATTTCCCCGAGCGCTTGCGCGCGCCCACGCTTCGGGGATGATCTGCTTGCCCCTACTGCGCCGCCTTCCAGCATCATCAGACCAAAGCGCGCATAATCGCGCATCGTCGCGTTAAAGTCGCCATCGGCCAGCGCAGTCCCCGCGCGGTCGACGGTAAACAGGCATCGCGCGTCGCACCGATGTGTTGCCATATCCGGTCCGAGAGCATTTCGGCCAGCGACTGCCCGCCCGCTCCAGCGCCCAAGCCAGAACATCTGTCTCGATCGGGCCATAGTTGAACGGACCGCCATGGGGGGCGTTCGGCGGGCAGGGTCTTGATGACATCCCGGTGGCCAGAAGCCCGATGGGCAGAGCGGGACGCCAATCGCTTGCGATATCGATCCGCGTCATGTCCGACCCGGTGACATTGTAATCCTTGGTGAACCGCGTGCCGGAGCGCATGTCCAGCACTTGATTGATGGTTGATCCGGCATGGCCTGACGTGCCCAGCTCGGGGATGAGGGCCTGAACCGGGGCATGCAGATCCAGCACGCCCTCGGCATGAAGGACGCCTCCACAGCTGCCGATGATGGATCAGGCTACGGATTGCGACAGATGTGTCGTATGCCTTCCATGCCGTTGAAATACTGTTCCGATACGATCTTGCCGTGCCTCATCACGAGGAACCCGTCGGTATAGCTGCCCGTCAGCCAATCCCCGGCCGTTGCGGCATGCCAGGCCCGCGTCGTGAACTCGATTTCGCTCAAGGCGTTCGGTCAACTCGGTAGGCAGGTCGCGCACAGGTTCATGGCCGCGCCGGACCTCCGTGGTTGGAAACAGGCTGCGCATGTTCTGAAAGGATCAGCGGTTGAACGGGGGCAGGTCCCAATTTGTCGGGCCCGGTATCTTGTCAGGTGCGGGCGGATACCCTTGCATGATGCCCTGCGCGCGTGCCGTCAGAGGAGGTTGAGACGCAGGATCGATAATGGCAGGGCCGGTCATGAGCAGGTGTTCCTGAAGATGAGCGCGCCGCGTTGCGCGATGGTGGCGGAGGGGTGCAGATAATGCGCCCCGCCACCATCGCAAAGCGCTATTGCTTCAGCTTCGTCCAGATCCGGTTGTAAAGATCCGTCACCTCCTGCGGGCAGGGATGGACAAAATCCGGATCGGGCGCATCATCGGGCAGGATCAGCTCGGGCGCGTCGCGGATGTCTTCGTCCATGAATTCCTCGCTGCCCTGGATGCCGTTCGCATAGCGGGCAAAGTTCGAAATCATCGCTGCGTTTTCGGGTGCCATGATGAAATTCACGAACAATTTGGCGTTTTCCATGTTGGGCGCATCGCTCAGCACGGCGACGTTGTCCATCCAGCCGGTAAAGCCTTCCTTGGGATAGGCATATTGCAGGGTAGGGCGCTGCGCGCGCGACCGGATCGCGGCGCCATTATAGGACTGGCTCAGATCGACATCGCCCGAGGTCAGCTTTTCGATCGTGGCGTAATCCATCGTGCGCCAGTTCTTCTTTGCGCTGAGGAGCAGCTCGGTCACGTCGCGCAGTTCGTCCATATTGCTGTTGCAGCGGTCATAACCCTTGTAGCGCAGGGCGGCGTTGATCACCTCGCCCATGTCATTCAGCATGTTGATACGCCCCTTCAGCACCTCGGGCGGATCGAACATCAGGGCAAGCGTGTTGATATCGCCGTCAAAGACAGCCGTATCGACGGTAAATGAAGTGGTGCCCCATTGCCAGGGCACGGTATAATTACGGCCCTCGTCCCAATAGACATCGATCCAGCGCGGATCGATGTTGGAATAATTCTCCATCTCGTTGGGTTTGACTTCAGCCAGAAGGCCCTGCTCGATCATCACCGGAACGGTGGAATCGCTGGGCACGACGATGTCATAGCCGCTGCCCCCCTCGCGGACCTTGGCCAGCATGATCTCATTGCTGTCGTAATCGTCCTGCGTGACCTCGACATTGAATTCCTTTTCGAATTTGTCGATCAGCTTGGGGTTGGTGTAATTGCCCCAGTTGTAGATGTTCAGCTTTCCCTCGGCCAATGCGGGCCCGGCCATCAGCGCGGCGGCGGCAACGGTTGCGGCCAGTTTTTGAGCTTGTGTCATCATGTATTCAGTCCTCCGGTTGGGTAAGTCATGGCGGCGCCTAATGGCGCTTCTTGTTGCCGATCAGGAAAAATATGGAAACGAGGATTACGGACAGGCCCAGCAATACGGCCGAAACGGCGTTGATTTCGGGCGTGATGCCGCGCCGGATCTGGCCAAGGATATAGACGGGCAGCGTCGTCTCGCCGGGGCCACCGACAAGCAGCGTGATAATGACATCGTCCAGCGACACCACAAAGGCGAGCATGGCCCCCGCCACGATCCCCGGCGCCATCAAGGGCAGCGTCACCTTGCGGAACACCTGTATCGGCGTGGCGTAAAGATCGGCCGCCGCCTGTTCCAGCGTCAGGTTCATGTCCTCCAGCCGGGCGCGGATGGGCATGTAGGCAAAGGGAATACAGAAGACGGTGTGCGCCAACATCAGATAGCCGATGCCGTTCACACCGGTGATCTGCTTGATGATACCAAAGAACGCAAGGGTGGACACGGCGGTGACGATCTCGGGCACCATCAGAGGCTGGTTGATGATTGCATAAACCAGTGTCTGTCCCTTGAAGGCGCGCACACGGGTCGTGGCCAGCGCCGCCATCGTTGCAAATGTGGTGGCGAATATCGTCGCAACCGCCGCCACTTCGAGCGATATCACGGTCGCCCTGCGGATACCGTCATTTTCAAATGCTGCCTTGTACCAGCGCAGGCTGAATTCGGTCCATTTCACGACCGACCGGTTGTCGTTGAATGAAAAGATGATCAGCACCACGATCGGCGCATAGAGAAAGAAAAGGCAGATCCATGCGATCGTGTCAAAGCCGGGCTGCTTGCGCAGGTTCATCCGGCGGCGCCGGAGTGGGGGCTGCGGCGCGGCGGGTTCAGCCATTGCTGCTGCTCCCCTTGGCGGTTGAGCGGACATAGACGATCAGCGACGCCATCACCACAACCATCAGGATCAGCGCCGCAGCCGACCCGAAGGGCCAGTTGCGCGAGCCGGAGAATTGCAGCGCGATCAGGTTGCCGATCATCAACTCCTTGCCGCCGCCCAGCAGTTCGGGCGTGATATAGGCGCCAAGTCCCGGAATGAAAACGAGGATGCAGCCCGCGATGATCCCCGGCCTGGCCATGGGGATGATGACATGGCGCAGCACCTGAAACCGGCTTGCATAAAGGTCATAGGCGGCTTCGATCAGCCGGAAATCAAGCTTCTCCAGCGAGGCATAGAGCGGCAGAACCATGAAGGGCAGATAGCTGTAGATCAGCCCCGCGAATACTGCGTAGTTGGTATAGAGCATGCCGATGGGGTGGTCGATCAGCCCCGTCCACATCAGGCCGATATTCACGATCCCCTCATCACGGATGATCAGCAGGATGGCATAGGTCCGGATCAGCAGGTTCACCCAGAAGGGAAGCGTGATCAGGAACAGCCACAGATTGCGCTGGCCGGGGGGCTTGGAGGCAATGAAATAAGCTGTCGGAAACCCGACCAGCAGCGCGCCGACGGTCGCGCCCAAGGCCAGCCCGATGGAGCGCGCAAAAATGCTGAGATAAGTGGTCGAAAATTGAAGCGTGTCGTCAAATATGTCCCTGTCGAACAGGAACTGCACGTAGGCATCGGTCGAGAATTTCCACGTGACGCCGCCATAGGTGCCGGGGCTGAGAAAGGAATAGATCAGCGTGATTGTCAGGGGAAATATCCCGAACGCCGCAATAATGACAATTGCCGGGGACAGCAATTGCCAGCGCCTGCGGCGCGCTGCGGCGCCGGTCTGGCGTCGCGCCTCGGCAAGGCGCGCGCCGGAGGGGGTGGCATCCGTCATCAGTCTACCAGAACCTGAACGGCGTCCGGCACGCTCAGCCCCACATGGGCACCGATCTGTGCATCCGTCTGCGCGCGGCGCACCAGCACGTCGCCGCCACCGCCGTCCAGTTCGACATGAACGTTATGCCCTGCGCCGAAATAGATGATGTTCGTCACCCGCCCGGTCAGCGCAGCGTTTGGCGCATCGGGCGCGGTCAGGGTCATGTTTTCCGGCCGGATGGCGATGCTGGCACGGCCCACACGGGACGCGCCTTCGGCCAGCAAAGCTCCGATGGAGGCACCACCAGGCAGGATGACGCGCGTTCCGCCAGCATCAAGATCGCCCTCCATGATATTGATGTCTCCAATGAAATCCGCCACAAAGCGGCGGGCCGGATTGTTGTATATCTCCTTTGGCGTCCCAACTTGCAGGATGCTGCCCGCCTGCATGACTGCAATCCTGTCGGACATGGTCAGCGCCTCTTCCTGATCGTGGGTCACGAACACAAAGGTGATGCCCGTCTCGCCTTGAAGTCGCTTCAACTCGATCTGCATTTCCTTGCGAAGCTTCAGGTCCAGTGCCGAAAGCGGCTCGTCCAGCAGCAAGACCTTGGGGCGCGGCGCCAGTGCCCGCGCCAGCGCGACACGCTGCTGCTGACCACCCGAGAGCTGATCGGTCTGCCGGTCCGCCAGATGCTGCATCTGAACCAGCGCCAGCATCTTGTCCGTCGCCTCCCTGATTTCGGATCTGGGGCGGCCCTGCATCTCCAGACCAAAGCCGATGTTGCGCGCAACGCTCATATGCGGAAACAGCGCGTAGGATTGGAACACCGTGTTCACAGGGCGCTTGTAGGGCGGCAGATGGCCGATTTCCTGCCCGTCCAGCAGGATCTGGCCCGCATCGGGCAGATCAAACCCGGCAATCAGGCGCAGCAGCGTGGTCTTGCCGCAGCCCGACGGTCCAAGCAGGGTAAAGAATTCATTCTTGTGGATGTCCACTGTAACGTCGTCCAGCGCGGTGATCTGGCTGTTGCCCTGCCCAAAGGTTTTGGTCACGCGTTCGGCATGGATCATGACGTTGTGAAAGTCAGTAGGATTTGCCTTGCGCGCCGGCGGCGGTGCCGAGGCTGTCTGGGTCGCCATGCGATCCCCCTGTCTTGTCGGTCATGTTGCCGCACGCTCGATTCCCCGCGCATGGCTTGGCTTCCAGCCTATGCCGCGCCGGAGGGCGAGGTAAACACCTGTTTTGCCCGCCCATTCTTTAGCCGTCCCGGGTATTTACGCGGTGCGCGCAATGGCGCAGTCTGCGGGCGGTACTCATGCCCGAGGAGGCAACGCATGACAGGCAAGGCAGATCTGGTGGTCCTGAACGGCAAGGTTCTGACGATGGACCAGAGCCGACCCCGCGCCGAGGCGGTGGCGCTGGCAGGCGGTGTCATTCTTGCCGTCGGCACAACGGCCGGGATCCGCGATCTGGCCGCGCCCGGCGCCGAAGTCATCGATGCGGCTGGCGGAACGGTTCTGCCCGGTTTCATCGACAGCCATGTGCACCTGTTCCAAGGATCGGCGGCGCTGGATTTCATGGCGATGGACGAGGCCGAAAATGCGGATGCCGCCACGCGCACGATCCGCGCCTATGCCGCCGCGAACCCGGATGAGCCGATGATCCTTGGCACCGGCACCGCCTATGGGTTGATCGGCGGTCGCAACCCCACCCGGCACGATCTGGACACAATCCTTCCGGATCGTCCGCTCGCGCTTCTGGCTCCCGATATTCACACGCTTTGGGCCAATACCATGGCGCTGGAGCGGGCGGGCCTGCTGCATGGCGGACCGGTGCCCGAGGGCAGCGTGATCGTGATGGAGGCGGGTGGCAATGCCAGCGGGGAATTGCAGGAAACAGGCGCTTTTGGCCCTGTCTTGAAGCTGAGCCGTACCGGCGGGCGGGACATGCTGGGCTATGTCACCGGGGCCGATCCCGAACCCCCGGCGACCGAGGCCGAGCGCGCTGCCGACCGCCGCCTACTGGCGCGCGGGCTGGCTCATGCCGCAAGTCACGGCATTACCACGATGCACAACATGGATGGTAATTTCTACCAGCTGGAGCTGCTGAACGATCTGGACAGGACAGAGGAGCTGAAATGCCGGATGCAGGTGCCGTTCCACTTGAAGAACACTGACCCGCTTGACCGGCTGGAGGAGGCGGGCGAGATGCACCGCCGCTATACGGGTGACAGGGTGTGGTCGGGCCGGGTCAAGATGTTCATGGATGGCGTCATCGATACGAAAACTGCGATGATGACGCGCCCATATCCCGGCACCGACATGACGGGCGAGGCGGTGTTCGAGCCGGAGCATTTCAACGCGGCCTGCATCCGCGCCGACGCGATGGGCCTGCAACTGAGCGTGCATTCCATCGGCGATCTGGCCACGCGCTGCACGCTTGACGGGTTCGAGGCGGCACGGCGCGCCAACGGCCTCCGGGATTCCCGCCACAGGATCGAGCATATCGAGGTCATTCATCCCGATGATCTGCCGCGTATCCATGCCTTGGGCGCGGTTGCCTCGCTCCAGCCGCGCCATTCGCCCGTGGGCGATTATTTTCCGCTGGTTCCGCAGGGGACGTTGCTGCATGACGATCAATACCCCTATGCCTATGCCTGGCAACGGATCAGGGAGACCGGCGCACCGGTCATCTTTTCGACCGACTGGCCTGTCATCCCCGTCGATGTGATGCGCAACATTCAATGCGCCATTGCCCCCGAGCAGCCCGGCGCCCCGTGGGACGTGCGCCCGCAAAGCCTGATGGACACGTTGGCCTCCTACACCAGCGGCAATGCCTGGGTGGAATTCAACGAGGCTCGCAAAGGGCAGCTGATACCGGGCCAGATGGGCGATGTCGTGGTGATGGACCGCGATCTGGAATCCTGCGCGCCGGGCGCGATCCACAAAGCGCGGGCCATGATCACGATCTGCGGCGGCCAGATCACCTACAGGGGCTGATGGGCCAGAAACATCAGGTTGTTGGAGGGCATGGGCAATGGCTCCAGCACATGCAGCCCCACCTCGCGGATCCAGACCGCCACGTCGCCCGCATCCTTGTAGCCTGTTTCAGCATCACGCGCGCGCAGGCGGGCGTCAAACTCGGCATCCGCGTCAGATGTCGTCTGCCCGTCGCGCAGAAACGGGCCGTAGAGGGCGAACATTCCACCGGGGGCCAGCGCCACGCTGACCTCATGCAGCAGGATATGTGCTTCGGCCTCGCTGATCAGATGCAGCAGGTTGACCAGAACAATCATGTTCTGTCTTGCATGCTCGGCGCCCCAGCCGGGGGTGGTGGCATCCAGCGCAATGGCGGGACGTATGTTCGATGCCTCTGCCCAGGCATCGATGCTCGCGCGGCGATCGGGGTCGATATCACTGGGCTGCCATTCCACATGGGGCAGCGCATTGGCAAAGGCCACAACGTGCTGGCCCGTGCCGCTGGCAAGTTCCAGCGCGCGGCCCTCATGAGGTCCGTGGACGGCCAGCACCCCGGCGATCACGTCCGCGTTGCGCACTGCCGAAGGGGCGCTGAGCCGTGCGCCGATACCGGGTTCAGCGACAGATGCGCCTGTATCGGGCAGGGGGCGTAGCGGCATGAGTGGCTCCTTCTAGGTATACGTTTTCAGCGTGCCAAAAATTCTGCCGCTTGTCACGCGCAACAAACTAGGCTGCGCCCTATGGAGGCGGCGAAGCGGATGGCTTAACCTGCGCGCATGTCAGATCCCATCCGATTCATTCACCTGCGCCTTCACAGCGAATACTCGCTTCTGGAGGGCGCGATTCGCTTGAAAGCCTTGCCTGGCATGTGCGTGGCGGCAGGCATGCCCGCCGTCGCCGTGACCGATACGAACAACATGTTTGCCGCATTGGAATTTGCCGTCGGTGCGGCGGGGGCCGGCGTGCAGCCGATCATGGGCTGCCAGATCGATCTGGCCTATGTCGATGCCGCCCCGGGCGAGCGGCCAACGCCGCCTGCACCCATTGTCCTGCTGGCGCAGAACGAGCAGGGCTATGAGCATCTGATGAAGCTGAACTCGTGCCTGTACTTACGCGGCGATGGCGCGTTGCCGCATGTCACCCGCGCCGACCTGGCGGGGCATTCGGACGGGCTGATCTGCCTTTCGGGCGGACCTGATGGCCCCGTAGGGCGGCTTCTGCGCAGCGGCCAGCGCCCCGCCGCCGAGGCACTGATGCGCCAGTTGCACGAAATATTCGGCGACCGGCTTTACGTCGAGCTTCAGCGTCACCCCGGCGAGGACGGCCTGCCCGAGGCAGAGCGCGCATCGGAGCGGGGCCATATCGAGATGGCCTATGCGATGGAGTTGCCGCTGGTTGCGACCAACGATGTCTATTTCCCCAAGGCCGAAATGTTCGAGGCGCATGACGCAATGCTCTGCATTGCGGAGGGCAGCTATGTCGATCAGTCCGCCCCGCGCCGCCGCCTGACGCCGCAGCACAACTTCAAGACCGCTCGCGAAATGGCGACATTGTTTGCCGATCTTCCCGAAGCCATCGAGAACACGGTCGAGATCGCGCAACGTTGCGCATTTGCAGCCTGTCGCCGCGATCCGATCCTGCCGCGCTTTGCCGATGACGAGGTGGAAGAACTGCGCCGCCAGTCCAGGGAAGGGCTGGCTGCAAGACTTGCTGTGATTCCCCACGCTGCGGATGTGCAGGAATATGAAGAGCGGCTGGAATTCGAGTTGGGCATCATAGAGGGAATGGGATTTCCCGGCTACTTCCTGATCGTGGCCGATTTTATCAAATGGGCCAAGGACCGGGATATTCCGGTCGGGCCGGGGCGGGGCTCCGGCGCGGGCAGCCTTGTGGCCTATGCGCTGACGATCACCGACCTCGACCCCCTTCGATATAGCCTGTTGTTCGAGCGTTTCCTGAACCCCGAGCGCGTGAGCATGCCCGATTTCGATATCGACTTCTGCATGGATCGCCGGGAGGAGGTGATTCACTATGTGCAGGAGAAATACGGTCGCGACCGGGTGGGCCAGATCATCACCTTTGGCGCGCTTTTGTCCAAGGCCGCGGTGCGTGACATCGGCCGCGTGTTGCAGATGCCTTACATGCAGGTGGACCGGCTGTCGAAAATGATCCCTGTCGAAGGGGTGAAGCCCGTCAGCATCCAGCAGGCCCTGATCCAGGAGGATCGCCTGCGCGAGGAGGCCCGGAACGAGGAGGTCGTGGACCGCCTGCTGAAATACGGAATGCAGGTCGAGGGGCTGCTGCGCAATGCATCTACCCATGCTGCCGGCGTAGTGATCGGAGATCGCCCGCTGGACGCGCTTGTGCCGCTCTATCAGGACCCGCGTTCGGATATGCCCGCGACCCAGTTCAACATGAAATGGGTCGAGCAGGCCGGGCTGGTCAAGTTCGACTTTCTAGGCCTGAAAACGCTGACCGTGATCCAGAACGCCATTGAGCAAATCCATGGCGAGGGGCGTGATCTGCATATCGCGGCGGATGGCAGCGTGATCTACGAGCCCGCACCGGGTGCGGAGAACGATATTGGTCATATCCCGCTGGATGATGCCAAGACCTATGCGCTCTATGCGCTGGCCAAAACAGTCGCCGTGTTCCAGGTGGAAAGCTCGGGCATGATGGACGCGCTCAAGCGGATGAAGCCGGACTGCATCGAGGATATCATCGCGCTGGTCGCGCTCTACCGGCCCGGCCCGATGGAGAATATCCCCAAGTTCTGTGAGGTGAAGAACGGTATTTCGGAGCGTGACGCGCTGCATCCTACCATCGACCATCTTCTGGATGAGACTCAGGGCATCATCGTTTATCAGGAACAGGTGATGCAGATTGCGCAGGAGATGGCAGGCTATAGCCTTGGGGGGGCGGACCTCTTGCGCCGCGCGATGGGCAAGAAGATCCAGGCCGCGATGGATGAGGAGCGGCCGAAATTCATCAAGGGCGCGAAGGAAAACGGTGTCGACGATGCCAAGGCGCTGGAGGTGTGGAACCTTCTGGATAAATTCGCCAATTACGGGTTCAACAAATCCCACGCTGCGGCCTATGCGGTGGTCAGCTACCAGACCGCATGGCTGAAGGCGAACCATCCGGCCGAGTTCATGGCCGGGGTGATGAATTGCGATATCCACCTGACGGACAAGCTGGCGGTCTATTTCGAGGAAGTGAAAAAGGGTCTCGATCTGCCCTGGGCGCCGCCCTGCGTCAACCGTTCGGGCGCCGAGTTCATGGTGCGGCAGGGTGTGCTGCATTACGGGCTGGGCGCGTTGAAAAACGTCGGGGTCGAGGCGATGAAGCTGATCGTGGAGGGGCGCGGCAGCAAACCCTTTGCCACGCTGTATGATTTTGCACGCCGGGTCGATATCAAGCGGATCGGCAAGAGGCCAATGGAAATGCTCGCCCGCGCCGGCGCATTCGATGAAATCGACCGCAATCGACGCAGGGTCTTTGATGCGCTGGACGCGTTGATGAGATACAGTGCCGAGGTTCACAACCCCAAGGAGGGCGCGCTGGGCGACATGTTTGGCGGCGTTGCAGCCGCCGAAGAGCCGCGCCTGCCGCCGGTTGATGACTGGCTGCCCGCCGAACGCCTGACCGAAGAGTTCAAGGCAATCGGATTTTACCTGTCAGGCCATCCGCTGGATGATTATATGGCTGCGCTGAAACGCAAGCAGGTCAGGACGCTGGACGAGGTTGTAACCCTTGCCGCGCGCGCACCATGCGTGGTCAAGATGGCGGGGATCGTGGCCGGGCGGCAGGAGCGGAAATCGGCACGCGGCAACCGCTTTGCATTTGTCCAGCTCAGCGATACGACCGGCGGCTATGAGGTTGTAATGTTCTCGGAAACGCTGGAGAAATCCCGCGAGCATATCGACACCGGCGCGCAGGTGGTCGTCACGGTCGAGGCGACGATGGAGGCTGAGCAGCTCAAGCTGCTGGCGCGATCCGTGGCGCCGATCGACGGGGTCGTGGCCGATGCGGGCAGTTCGGGGCTGATGATCTTTGTCGATGCGCCATCGGCGCTGGCATCGGTCGCGCGGGTTCTGGAGGGGGCACTTGAGGCTGCGCGCGCGACCCGGCCCGGCCCGATCCGGTTTTGTCTGATGGGTGATGGTCTGCCGGGCGAGGTGGAACTGTCCGCCGGGCGCGACTATCCGGTGACGCCGCAGATCAAGGGCGCGATAAAAAGCCTCGATGGCGTGATGGATGTGCAGGATCTCTGAGGATCAGTAATGCGGAGGGCGTTCGTTCCCAAGTGTGACGGACCCGCCCATATCGGATTCGCGCTCGGCTTCGCGCCGCATCAGCATCTCCACCCGCCGGGTGAGGGTGGCAATCTCACTGTCCTGCCGCGCCACCGTATCCGACAAATCGTCGACAGCGCGGATCAGGTGGGCGATTTTCTCTTCCAGATGGTCCATGATGCTTTTGTTGCCTGCGCGCTGCGGCAGGTCAAGCAGCGCGCGCATATTTTCCCCCAATCGCCTTCTGTCGGCAAGGTGGCCCGCTTGCCGGGCGGCGGCGCTTGAGCTAGACCGCGCGGCAGGTTCCACAGCTTCGGGAAGTCATGCGATGGCCAGGCAGAAAAAGACTCCACGCCCCAAGGCGCAGACGCCCAAGGGGTTTCGCGATTATTTCGGCGTCGAAGTTGTCGAGCGTGCGGCCATGCTGGACGCGATCGCGAGGGTCTATCACCATTATGGCTTTGATGCGCTGGACAGCTCGGCGGTGGAAACGGTCGAGGCGCTGGGCAAGTTTCTGCCCGATGTGGACAGGCCCAATGTCGGCGTTTTCGCATGGCAGGAAGATGAGGGCGGAAAGCCGGGCGACTGGCTGGCGCTGCGGTATGATCTGACGGCGCCACTGGCGCGGGTTTATGCGCAGCACAAGGACGATCTGCCCACCCCCTACCGGCGCTATGCGATGGGCCCTGTCTGGCGCAATGAAAAGCCGGGGCCGGGGCGGTTTCGCCAGTTCTTTCAGTGCGATGCCGATACGGTCGGCGCGGCTTCGGTTGCGGCGGATGCCGAGATTTGCGCCATGCTGGCCGATTGTCTGGAAACGGTCGGAATTGCGCGCGGCGATTACCAGGTGCGCGTGAACAATCGCAAGGTTCTGAACGGGGTGCTGGAGATCATGGGGCTGGATGATGCAGGCCATCGTGACGCTGTCCTGCGCACGATCGACAAGTTCGACAAGGTCGGAAGCGATGGTGTGCGTGCGCTCTTGGGGAAGGGACGTCTGGATGCTTCAGGTGCCTATATCGATGGGGTGGGGCTGAGCGACGCGCAATCGGGACCGGTGATCGCATTTCTGACATCGAAAGGCGCCAATGTCGCTGAAACACTTGCCAACCTTCGAAACGCCGTCGCGGGTTCCGCCATTGGCGCCGAGGGCGTGGATGAGTTGGAGGAGATTGCCGCGCTGGTCGCGGCGCAAGGCTATGGCGCGGATCGGATCGAGATCGACCCCAGCGTGGTTCGCGGCCTCGGTTATTATACCGGACCGGTATTCGAGGCGGAACTGACATTCGACATTCTGGATGAGCATGGGGTGAAGCGGCAATTTGGCAGCGTCGCGGGGGGCGGGCGCTATGACGATCTGGTGAAACGCTTCACCGGACAGGCAGTGCCGGCCACCGGGGTCAGCATCGGGGTGGACCGTCTGCTGGCCGCGCTCCGCGCCAGGGGACAGGGCGCACAGACCGCGCCGGGACCTGTGGTGGTGACGGTGATGGATCGCGCCCGCATGGCCGATTACATGTCCATGGTGGGAGAATTGCGGCAGGCGGGCATCCGGGCGGAGGTCTATCTGGGTAACCCGAAGAATTTCGGCAACCAGTTGAAATATGCGGATAGACGCGGCAGTCCCGTTGCCATCATCGAGGGTGCGGATGAGCAGGCGCAAGGCGTCGTGCAGATCAAGGATCTGGTACTTGGGGCAAAGATTGCCGCGAGCGCAACGCTGGAGGAGTGGAAGGAACGCCCCAGCCAGTTTGAGGTGCCGCGCGCTCAGATGGTGGCCAAGGTGCGGGAAATCATGGGTCTGGCGCCCGGTCGGGCGAACTGATGACGGATCCGCACGCACATCCCGCGGCTGCGCAGCCTGCTGATATCTCTTGGGGGGCGATCCGCGCCGAGGCTGCCCGGCTTCGCGCCCTGTTCGAAGGCGCGGGCGCTCAGGTCGTGGAAACGTCTATCCTGCAACCGGCCGCGACCTTGCTGGACCTTTATGGCGAAGATATCCGCGCACGGGCCTATGTCACCTCTGACCTCGCGATGGGTGAGCAGATGCTGCGCCCGGATTTCACCGTGCCGGTGGTGCAGATGCATATGGCCGCCGGGGCCGAGCCTGCGCGCTACACCTATTCGGGCGAGGTGTTCCGCAGGCAGGAGGTGGATTCCGGCAGGGCGAACGAATATATTCAGGTGGGCTATGAGCTGTTCGAACGCGGAACCCCCGCGCAATCGGACGCCGAAGTCTTTGCACGAATTCACGACATCCTTGCCCCGCTGGGACTGCGTGCGATCACGGGCGATATCGGGATATTGATGGCCGCCGTTGATGGGCTGGACACCACGGCGGCGCGCAAGGCTGCATTGCGGCGACATATCTGGCATCCCCGCCGTTTTCGCGCCCTGCTCGACCGGTATGCCGGACGCCTTCCCGTGCCCCCCAGCCGGGCTGCACTGCTGATGGCCGATGATCCGATGGCAGATGCAGGGCCGCTGATCGGGCTGCGGAGCCGGGCCGAGATTGCGGCGCGTATTGATGCGCTGCGTGCCGATGCCGAGGCGGCTCCGTTGGCGGGGGGCGATCTTGATTTGATCGATGCAATCCTTGCGGTGCGCGAGACATGCTTCAACGCCTTGGAACGGTTGCGCGATATAGCTGTCGACATGCCCAGTATCAACAGCGCGGTGGCGCGATTGGCCGAACGGATGGAAGCATTGGCCGTACGGGGTATCGACGTGGCCGCTCTGGAATTCGAGGCGTCCTATGGGCGCAGCCAGATGGAATATTACGACGGCTTTGTCTTTGGCTTCACATCAGAGGATGATCCCATGTTGCCGCCCGTGGCATCGGGAGGGCGATATGACGCGCTGACGCGGCAGCTGGGGCAGGGGCGCGAAATCCCGGCGGTGGGCGGAGTGATCCGTCCCGGTCTGGTCGTGCGCCTGGGAGGTGGAACATGAGCGTGCGTCTTGGGGTGCCGTCCAAGGGGCGGCTGATGGAAAAGACCTTCGAGTGGTTTAGCGCGCGCGGCGTCACTCTGGGCCGAACCGGATCCGACCGGGAATATTCCGGCGTGGTCGAGGGCGCGGGCGATGTGGAACTGGTGCTTTTGTCGGCCAATGAAATCCCGCGCGAGTTGGCTGCCGGGCACATCCATCTGGGCGTGACCGGAACCGATCTGGTGCGCGAGAAGCTGGGAAACTGGCAGGACCGCGTCGAAGAGATGGCTGAACTTGGCTTTGGCCAGGCCGATCTGGTGCTGGCGGTTCCGCGTGCCTGGGTAGATGTGGGCACGCTGGAGGATCTGGACGCTGTCGCGGCGGCCTTTCGCGCGCGGCATGGCCAGCGTTTAAGGATTGCCACGAAATACCATCGGCTGGTGCGTGATTTCCTGCGTGAATATGGCGTTGCTGATTATTGTCTGGTCGATAGCCAGGGCGCGACCGAAGGCACCGTCAAGAATGAGACTGCCGAAGCGATCGCAGATATCACCTCGTCGGGCGATACGCTGAGCGCGAACCATTTGAAGATTCTTGACGACGGGCTGATTTTGCGTAGTCAGGCCACGCTCTTTCGGGCGCGCCAGGCCGATATGAGCGATACCGACCGCGCGACTTTGGCCGCGTTTACCGCGCTTTTGAAGGTCGACTGACGGTCGCCCCAGCGCGTTCTTCAAGCGACTTCGCAACAGAAAAACGCGCGACCCGCAAGGGCCGCGCGTTTTCGTCAGGCGGGCATGTGGCCCGCCCGAGCCTTATCAGAAGCGGAACGTTGCACGCACCTGAGCGGTGGTCACGTCTGCATCGTAATCATTGATGCGACGGTCGTTGTAGTCGCCCTTGAAGTTGTCAAAGCGGTGCCACAAGACTTCGCCACCCACCGAGAAGTTCTCGGACAGCATGTGCTCGTAACCGGCGCCCAGGAAGTAGCCATCCTGATCGCTGAGGACGTTTGTGTCTGCGTTGGCGTAACCACCGGTTGCATAGAGCAGTCCGTTGCCCAGTTTGTAACCAGCGCGCAGCTTGGCACGCCAGATTGTATCGACGCTGAGGCCAGGTGCGACATTGACGTCAAGCCAGTCATAGTCGGCGCCGGCACCGACGACCCAGTCGCCCATATCATAGTCGTAACCGAGAACCACACCACCGATTAGGCCATCGCCATTGGCGCTATACTTACCGGAGTAGTTAAGGCCAGCACGATCCCAGTTTTTGACGTCGCCATTGACGTCAGCATAACCGATCTCACCACCGACGTAGAAGCCGGTCCAGTTGGGGGATGTCGACATCGGCGCCGGTGCCGGTGCGATGATCGGCTCCATCGGTGCGGGTTCGATGTTGCCTGCGAATGCTGTGCCTGCCATCAGGGCCGACGCTGCTGCTGCGGAGAGCAAGTATTTCATGTTCTTTACCTTTCGTTTCTGCCCGGGCGCGGAGTCCGGTTTCTGAGTCCTGCGCCTCATAGACCCTCCTATTCCGGGTTAGCCTATGAGATGCAACGACCTTAGCAGCGCGCCTGACTCAAGAAAATGTGATTTTGACCGGCAGGATGGTGCATGACTCATCCCAATGGCGAATTTCTTGTGATACCCGAGAACGAAGATTGAATGACTTCAATGAGTTGCATTAATCCAAGTTCTAGAAACATTCAGCCCAAACACCTCCAAGGTGTAGCCTTTGCATTGTCCGGTTTGTGAGTTTAGTGGCGTTTATATCACGCCAATCTCGGCGAGGGCAGCGCTGAGTGCAGGGGGGAGTGTATCCTCATCCGTACGGGCAGCGGTCAGATCGGGAGGCGAGTCGGCGCCCGGCAGGTAACGCCATCCTTGAAACGGCCGTTTTTGCGTCGTGGCGGTGCGAATGATGGCAGGATCAAGGATGATGGCGCAGCGGCGCACGCCGTCGCTGCCGATCGCCTCGTCCAGACGCAGAATGCGCTGGCGGCATTGCAGCACGCCCTGAATAACCCAGTAGATAGAGCCGCCGGAAAGCAGTTCTTCGGCGCGTTTCGGCCACATCCGCGTGACGTGGCGGGGCAGACCATCGTCGCCTTGGGCGCGGCGGTTGGCCTGCCATGCGATCAGATCCTCCACACTGTTGGTGCCGACGCTGAGCTTGATGAGGTTGAGGAGTGCTGTTGTCATAGGCATAGTTTATGTAACCCGGCGGCAAGATCAAAGCCCTACCGAGGTTTATTGACCACACCCTGGCCTGCGCCTATTGTGACCCTTCGCCAGCGCATTTTCAGTCTATCCGGAGCCCATTCCATGAGCCGTTTTGCCGCCGCCATTTCCGAACAGATCTGGAACATGAAATACCGCTTCAGCCCTGCGGAGGGGGATAACGGCGATGTCACGGTAGAAGATAGCTGGCGCCGCGTAGCGCGTGCCCTCGCCCGCACTGAGGCCGAGCCTGACCTGTGGGAAAAGCGTTTCTATACTGCACTGGAGGATTTCAAATTTCTGCCCGCGGGACGCATAGCTGCCGGGGCAGGGACGGGGCGCAAGGTCACGCTTTTCAACTGTTTTGTCATGGGCACCGTTCCCGATGACATGGGCGGCATCTTCGACGCGCTGCGCGAGGCGGCGCTGACCATGCAGCAGGGCGGCGGGATTGGCTATGATTTTTCGACAATCCGTCCGCGCGGCGCCGTGGTGAAGGGGGTCGGTGCCGATGCGAGCGGGCCGCTCAGCTTCATGGACGTGTGGGATGCGATGTGCCGCACGATCATGAGCGCGGGTGCGCGGCGCGGCGCGATGATGGCGACGATGCGCTGCGATCACCCGGATATCGAGGATTTCATTTCGGCCAAAAGCGATCCCGCGCGGCTGCGCAACTTCAACCTGAGCGTTCTGGTCACGGATGCCTTCATGGAGGCGGTAGATACGGACGGCTCCTGGGATCTGGAATTCGGTGGCCGGGTTTACCACACGGTGCAGGCGCGCGATCTGTGGAACCGCATCATGCAGGCGACCTATGATTATGCCGAGCCGGGCGTGATCTTCATAGATCGCATCAATCAAGCCAACAACCTGGCCTATTGCGAGCAAATCGCCGCCACCAACCCTTGCGGCGAACAACCCTTGCCTCCCTATGGTGCATGCCTTTTGGGAAGCATCAATCTGGCGCGGCTGGTCAGCGATCCATTTGGCGAGGCGGCAGCGCTTGATCAGTCCGCCCTGACCGATCTGGTCGCGCTCGCTGTGCGGATGATGGACAATGTCGTGGATGTCAGCCAATTTCCCCTACCGGCGCAAGAGGCCGAAGCGCAGGCCAAGCGGCGGATCGGCCTGGGCGTCACGGGGCTGGCGGACGCGCTGCTGATGGTGGGGCTGCGCTATGGCTCGGGTGCGGCTGCGGCGCAAACGGAGGAGTGGCTGAAGGCGATCGCACGCGCGGCCTATCTGGCTTCGGTTGATCTCGCCAAGGAAAAGGGCGCATTTCCTCTCTTCGATGCCGAAGCATACTTGCGCAGCGGCACGATGCTGGGCATGGACGAGGAGGTGCGCCGTGCGGTAGGCAAGCATGGCATCCGCAACGCGTTGCTCACGTCGATTGCCCCGACCGGCACGATCAGCCTTTATGCCGGAAATGTCAGTAGCGGGATCGAGCCCGTCTTTGCCTACAGCTACACCCGCAAGGTCCTGCAAAAGGACGGCAGCCGCACCGAGGAAGAGGTTGTCGATTATGCCGTCCAGATGTGGCGCGATCGCTTTGGCGATGCGCCGCTGCCGGATTATTTCGTGAACGCCCAGACGCTTGCCCCGGCTGATCATGTCCGCATGCAGGCGGCCGCGCAAAAATGGGTGGACAGCAGCATATCCAAAACGATCAACTGCCCCGAAGATATCAGCTTTGACGCGTTCAAGGATGTCTACATGCAGGCGTGGAACAGCGGCTGCAAGGGGTGTACTACTTACCGGCCCAATGAGGTGACGGGCTCGGTCCTCAGCGTCAGCGAGAGCGCCGATGCGCAGCCCGAAAAGATCAGCCGCGACGGCGCTGAAATTGTCTACATGTCCGATCCGCTGGACCGCCCGACCGAGCTGGAGGGGATGACCTACAAGCTGAAATGGCCCGACAGCAATCACGCCATCTACATCACCGTGAACGACGTTGTTCTGGGCGGGAGGCGCAGACCTTTCGAGGTGTTCATCAACTCGAAAAACATGGAGCATTTTGCCTGGACTGTTGCGCTGACCCGCATGATCTCGGCCGTGTTCCGGCGCGGTGGTGACGTGTCTTTCGTGGTGGAGGAACTGAAAGCCGTGTTTGATCCGCGCGGCGGTGCGTGGATGGGAGGCAAATATGTACCCTCCATCCTCGCCGCGATCGGTGGCATCCTGGAGCAGCACCTGATCAACACCGGCTTTCTGGCGGGCGAGGGGCTGGGGCTGAAAAACGACCCGACAGCCCAAGTAGTCAACCTTGGTAACAAGCGCGGTGCCGCATGCCCCAGTTGCGGAGATCTGGCAATGAGGATGATAGAGGGCTGCATGACCTGCGCCAGCTGCGGCCACTCCAAGTGCTCGGGTTAGGGGCTGCTGACGTTGATGAAAGTGAAATTGATTATTGGCCACTATCAATAGTTTTTTGGCCATTTTGAAAGCGATTGAAGACCATCGGTATTGATCCCGTGGCAGTAATCGTCATGTGAAAAGGTGGTTCAGTCAGACAGGATTTTCAAAGGGAAAATCGATAATTCTGCGCGTCAGCGTGCGATGCCGCGCAAGAAAGCGGATCTCACCTAGTCCCGATCGAGAAACCCGACCCTTTGGGCGTTCTCAGCACAGCTGGATGACAGCGTTTGAGTCGAGCTTTGTCTTAAGACAGAAAGTGGATTTCGTTAGCAGAAAAAAGAAGGACCACAGCTGCGCTGTGACCCTATTTAAGATAATCGCGGTCTTGCCGCCCAGTGCAAGACAAGAGCGCCGATCAAAACTTGCCACGCTCCGGGTGGATCGAGGCAAATTTCTACATGGTCGGCGGCGCGCCAACTTTAGGGATTAGGCTTAGCGAGGCTTTTTTTTGATCGGAGACCCTAGCCGAGCTTCGAAGTACGGCAATTCTTCTGAGGGCAGTTCTATGCTCGACGCCTAAGAACAGCCCCGGCCCTGACCAGCCAACCATTGCGCCGCAAATCATCGAGGCAATGAAGCAGAGCCTCGATCTTGCGTCCCTTTTCGGAGCCGCCAACCGGGAAAGGTTCTCCCTCTTCCGTATGGTGAACCACCGGCGCTCCGCCGACCTCATCGAGCAAGACCTTGAGGCGATGAGCAACTGCGTCTGAGTCGGTCAGTTTCTCCGGCTCGAATAGGACGTGCACCGGGACCTTGCAGATGTCGTCAACAGCATAGCGCAGCGATGGAGGCAATCCCAAGCGGACCTCAGACAGCGCAGCGCGTAGTTGGCGCTGGGCCTCGATCGCCTTGGCAGCGGATTGCTCGATAGCGACTTCGAATGAGCGGGGCTTCAACAGCATGATTGTTCTCCTCATAGCGGTTGCGCCAGTTTCGGCGCGTCAAGCTGGCGCAAGAGTTGCGCCAGTTAGGCTAAGCATCAGTGAGCACCTCACATGCCCGCGCCTCGCGGAGGCCGTCGAGCAAGAGGCAAATCTCATCGACAACCGGGTCTCCGGGATCGATGGAAGCGAAGCGCTCTGCTTCGACCCGATCGAGATCGTCGACATGCTCGAGAGCGAGTAGGTCCTCCAGGGCGTTTAGCTCACGGCAGATGCGCGAAGTCATGGATGATGTGACGCAGAGGTCATCGACGAGGCGTTGGAAACGCGCTTCGGCATCGCGCCCGCCAAGAAGCGCCGCTGCGGAGCACAGCGCGGCCGTATTGGCCAAGATGAAGGTGATGTAGGACGGTGCGGTAAGGAAGTCACGAGGCATGAGCCCTCTCCTTGTGTGTGCCAACCCGAAGCGGTCAGCGTCAAGATCCCGGCACCGTCATTAGGCGCTTCAACAAGTAGATTGGCCGTTTCATCACAGAGCGAAGCAGATTGGCGGGGAACACCATGGATACATTCGAGCAACAGCCATTCAACGATGCGGAATTTGCAGAAAACCCGGAACAGCGTTGTCCGGTAGTTCTTCTACTGGACACCTCTTATTCCATGAGCGGCGCGCCCATATCGGAACTGAATGAAGGGTTGGCCACTTTGCGCCAGGAGCTCATGAACGATCCCATGGCCGCAAAACGCGTGGAATTGGCGATGGTCACTTTCGGGCCAGTGGAGATTAAGTGCGATTTCGCTACTGTGGATCATTTCTACCCTGAAACGCTGGTGGCGGACAACGCGACTCCAATGGGCGAGGCGATTGTGACCGGGCTCGACATGCTCCGTCAACGCAAGGACCGCTACCGCGAGAATGGCGTAAAGTATTACCGCCCGTGGGTGTTCCTCATTACCGATGGTGCCCCGACTGACAGTTGGCAGGAAGCACAACAGCGCGTTCATCAAGGCGAAGAGCGCAAGGAGTTGATGTTCTATGCCGTGGGCGTGGAACAGGCGGACATGAGTGTGCTTGGCCAGATCGCTACCCGTCACCCGCTCAAACTGAAAGGGCTGGCGTTCAAAGAATTGTTCCAATGGTTGTCCAGTTCGCTTAGTGCTGTCTCGCAGTCTAACCCCGGCGATGCCGTTCCTCTCGACAACCCGACCGCCCCGGATGGCTGGGCTGTAGCAGGGTGACCCCGTGACTTGGCGGTGGGCGTCCGCGTCCGTAATTGGGACGTCGCACATTCAGAAAGGTGACAGACTGCAAGATGCCTACACTGTTGCTGAATTCGGCAACGGCGGCATCCTCGTCGTGGTTTCAGATGGCGCGGGCAGCGCAGAATTCTGCGCATATGGCGCGTGGCTGACTTGCCGGTTCCTTTCGGTTCGATTCCGGGAATGGGTTCAGGCTAACCCAAATCTGCCGACCGATGGAGAGCTGGCGGACTGGATAGATGAACTTCGCGACCGAATATCGACAATAGCAGCGCAGCAGGAATCCACGCCCCGACAATTCGCTGCGACGCTGGCAATAATCGTTGTGACGTCAGATGAAGCTGTAACGTTGCATATCGGCGATAGCGCCATTGTGGGCCGAAAGGGCGCGGAATGGGATGTGCTGTGCTGGCCTGAGAATGGCGAGTATGCTTCCACCACCTACTTTGTGACCGATGATCCCGAACCGCGGCTGAACATCACTCGACACCCACGCGAACACGACGCATTCGCTTTGTTCTCCGATGGTGTTGGCGATCTGGCGTTGTCGCATCTGGAAGAGACCGCGCACCCCCGGTTCTTCGAACCCATGTTTCGCCCGGTGGATTCCGCATCGGGCAAAGGACGGCTCATCGAGCTATCGGCGAAGCTGGCCACATACCTCGCTGGACCATCGGTGTGCGACCGCACCGATGATGACAAGACGCTAATCCTCATATCCGGAAACTGACCGTGCAAGAAATAGTCATGGGAAAGGATCGATTTTCGGTTACTGAATTGATCGGAAAGGGTGGCGAAGGCGAAGTATACGCGATCAATGGCCGCCCCGGGCAGGCAGTCAAAATCTACGACACTAACTTGCGCGCCAAACGTGAAGGCAAAGTGCGGGCGATGGTAGGCGAAGGACTCGCCGTCAAAACCGATCTTGTTGCCTACCCCGGCGAGGTGGTGACCGACCCTCGCGGCAACTTCCTTGGATTCGTTATGCGGCTTTTGTCGGGCTATCGCCCGCTGCATGAGCTATACAGTCCGAAATCGCGCCAGCGCCATTTTCCGAAATCGGATTATCGGTTCATCGTCCACGCCGCATTGAATGTCGCCCGCGCCGTTGGGAAGGTGTACCAGACAGGTTGTGTCATCGGCGATTTGAACCATTTCGGCGTTCTTGTGGCTCAGGATGCAACTGTTGCTCTAATCGACGCTGATAGCTTCCAATTCAGCTTGAACGGCAAGTCATATCCTTGTGTCGTCGGCGTTCCTGATTTCACACCGCCTGAATTGCACGGGAAGAACCTCGCATCCGTTCAACGCACCATAGAACACGATAGCTTCGGGTTGGCGATAGCGCTCTTCCACCTTCTGTTCATGGGTCGTCACCCCTACGCTGGACGCTATAAAGGTCCGGATATTTCCATGGGCGACGCCATTGCCCAGAACCGGTTCGCCTTCTCGCTCGCCCGTCAAGCAGCAACACAAACGTCTCCGCCACCCGGAGCGCTGACACTCGACATGTTCCCAGATGTTGTCGCCCGCGCATTCGAGAACGCATTCGGGCTTACACCGGGAGCGAGAACGAGCGCGGTGGACTGGATTCGTGCTCTGAACTCTCTTGAAGGCTCACTGAACCGTTGTAGCAAGGTTAAGACACACTATTACCCCAGTGCCGCTGGTGGGTGTGTCTGGTGCAAGCTAACCGGCAATAGCGGCTTCGATATGTTCCCGGACCTGACCGCCGTGGAACCGAACATCCCATCCGATGCGCGTGGAACGGAACAGGCCATTCGCGAGATTCTGGCGTTCCGCTTCCCAACGGTCGCGGGCTTGCTTCCCCCAGCGGCTACGCCGCGCGGTGCCAGCGGCGCACTGCGCGAAGCCAAGAGCGGGAAGCGCGGACGAGCCTTCGCGGGCTTGTTGATGATGGGCGGTGCGGTTGCCGGATTCATATACGCCGCCGCTGCATGGTTTGTATGGGTCGGGCTGGCAATCTGGGGGTGGGCCACATTCTCTGACCGTGATGTAGAAACGGGCCCGTTTCAAAAGGCCTTCAAAGACGCCGATGAAAGGGTGCAACGCGAGTTGAATGCTTTTGTGCAGCGCAACGGCATGACCGAGGTCGTGAAGGTGCGAGGCGATCTCGACGCAACAATCTCCCGATACAAGGGCCATGACGATGTGCTCGCCCGCGAAATCATGGTGATGAAGTCCAACCGGGAGTCTCGCCAGCGGCAAGCTTATCTTGACAGGTTCTCCATCCGGCGTGCGAACATCTCCGGTACCGGCCCAGCGAAAACGGCAACGCTGATTTCCATCGGAATTGAGACCGCCGCCGATGTGAACCGCTCCGCAGTTCTACCGGTGCCCGGGTTTGGTGACGTGATGACGAGCAAGCTGGTGGCATGGCGGCGCGGACATGGGTCCCGGTTCAAATATGAATTGGTTAAACCTGATGGCAAAGACGTCAGTATAAGGTCCAAATTTTGGACGTCCGCATCTATTGTCGAACTCCGAGTAGACCTCTATTTGTTGAATTGGCGTGAGCCCAAGGGAGTAAAACTGATTGTCATGAATGTGCGGGCGGCCCGCACCGCGAAGATGCTCAACGAAAGCTCGTCCGTTCGTCGTTAATGGAGCAATAAGTGTAGGAAGTTCCATCTTCTTGTATAAAGAGTTATTTATATCGTCAGCATCCACCACCGCAAGGTGATGCTTTGTAAGCATGGCATAGTAACGCGTCAGGAACGGGTAAGTGTCGCTCCGGGAAAACGTGTAAGCTACCGGCATGTTCTTATTTTCCTGTGCCGCTTCGCGCCTGAGAATCGTAAGTAAGAGGCTCGCATGGAACTGAACCTTGTGCATAAGCCCCATAAACCTTCCACGAACAGATCAAGGGCTGTAACCTTTGCGCTTGCCTTCCCTTCGCCAATAGTGAGCGAGATATTATTCATTTATTCATTTATTCACTTAGTTCATC
>JAUNVT010000236.1 GCA_030540655.1 Rhodobacterales bacterium | reverse complement strand
GGCAGACATGTCAAGGGGACCAGCGCGTGACATCAAAAATCCTTTCAGAGCATTCCCGAATTAGCGCCATTGCGCTGAGAGGTCGAACTCACCAACAGAAATTTGAGGAAATCCTCTTTGAGGATGAGCTTGGTTGACTTAAACATCTAATTTTCTTACGGCTTTCTGGCATGTGAAAGATTGTACGGTCTCCGAACCCGGACGGGCTTCCGTTTTGTCACGATACCACTCATGCGTTTCTCCGGGCTTTCACCTTGCTTTCTTTCTCCCTCGCGCCGATCGCGGTTTCATAGACTTTTGCGACTTCGCAGGAAAACCGCTCGACCGAGTGGCGCTGCGCTTCCTCGCGCGCTCTGCGCGCCATGTCCTGACGTTCTGACCGGTTTACAAGCAATGAGTGAACGGCGTCGGTCCAGACTCCGACATCTTCCTCTGTCAGAATTCCGGTTCGATGATCATGAACGAACGCGTCCACTCCGCTCGCATTCACGGCCACGACCGGAAGGCCTGCCGCCATTGCTTCAAGGATGACCATTCCTTGTGTTTCGGAAACCGAGGCAAAGACGAAGAGGTGCGCCAGATGAAGATAGTTAGGGACGTCTTGCGTTGACACGCTTCCGAGCAACCTGACCTCAGAGGAAAGCCCTGACTCTCGGATGATGTCGGTCAGGCGTGCACGCTCATCGCCCTCGCCGATGATCAGGAGACGAAACGGTGGTGCTTGACGTTTCTTGAGTTCCTTCATCGCGGCGATCAGGAATTCGAGGTTCTTCTCCTTCGAGAGACGCGCGATGGTGATCAGGATCAATCGCGCATCCGGATTGTGGCGCGAGGTGAGCTCGGCAAGACGCGTTGGATCGTCCCTTCGGAAACGCTCGATCTCGACGCCGGTCGGAATAACGTGGACGGGCCGGTCAACCCCGATCAGACGCACGTAGTCCCGCGTGACGGGCGTTGGGACAATGATCTCGTCGCACTGGTTGGCAAATCGGCGTACGAGCCAGTGCGCGATCACATTCCGGAAGATGGCGCCTGGCAAAGGAATGACATGTGCATACAGCTCAAGCCGGGTATGATATGTAAAGATCGTCGGCACCTTCAGGCGGCGGGCGATCCGCAGCCCGAGCGAACCCAGCCAGAAGGGATGATGCAGGTGGATGACATCCGGCTGAAAATCCCTGACTACGCGCCAGATCTGCGGGTGGAAAGGATTTGCGACACGGATGAGATTGCCCGTTCTGTTGAGGGTTGGCACGCGCAGGATTCCCGGCTCTAACGTTTGACGATCGTAGCTCGGCGCAACCACCAGCACGTCGTGGCCCTGGTGTTCCAGACCCGTCTTCAGCCTGTTGATCGAGACTGCCACACCGCCGACGAAGGGAAGGTAATTATTGGTGAACATCGCGACCCGAATGGGACGCCCAAGATCGACCGGCACGCGCAGATTGTAATCCGGATAATAGTGACGCTCGCGAAACAGTCGGTTGTAGAGGTACGCCCCTGCAATCACGAAGGCCGAAAAAATAGCAAGAAAGTTGATCCAGCCCACATAAAACAGGGAATAGACGAAGAACCAGAGCCCCTCGATCCGCTGTGCTATCGGCATGGGTGCCGTGTCGATGCGGACCAGCTCGGTCTTGATGCCGTCCCGATCCACGCTGAGTTCGAGATAGTGATAAAAGCTCGTCTCGTCGTTGACGACGAAGCCGCCGGCACCCCCGGTGACGATATGCCGGACCCCCTCCAGTGTCTGATCGGAATACGTCGCCGCCCCTGCGGAGATCACCATGTCCACGCCAAGGTGACGAAACAACCCTAGGAGCCTGTCCCGGCCTTCCGGTTCCGACCAGGCACCTTGATCGGGTTCGAACAGGGTCGCAAATTCCGGACTGACGAGCGGATGGCCGACAAATACGATGACAGGGATTTTGTCCTGCGGCTGCAGAATGTCGCGCAGCCATCGCTCCTGCCAGTCCGTCGGCGTATGGCCGGTGGCATCGAGAAACACAAGCCGAAGCTGCGGCAGGGCAATTGAATAGAAATGTGGCCCGAACCGCTGGTAGAAGCGGGTGCTTCCGAATTCCTTAAACTCGTTCTCGCCGAAGGTCAGCAAATAGGGCACATTCAGGTGAGACAGCGTCCCGAGGATCGCACGGTATTTATCTTCACCGCCGCCACTGACGATGTTCCCTGCCGACACCACGAAATCCAGACCGGAGCGGTTGATCCTCGGAATGACCTGCCGTTCCAGAACCCCGATGGAATTGTTGCCCTCTCCGAGAACAGCGAACCTGAGCAGACCCTTGTCCGCTGCTGCCGCTTCGATTCGGTCGATCTGGCGGACCAGCAGTGCACTCGCGTCTGGCGCAGAGGCATAAAGATAGGCTCGGTAGCCGGCGATCGCCAGAACGATTGCGAGATTGACGTAAAAGAAAAGTGAGAGAAGCGCTCGCTTCATCCGGTCTTTGCCCCGGGACGCAGCACGAGGATCGAAACGACAATGCCGATCGCCATACCGAGGTAGATGGTCAGGAACCTCCAGAAAAATACCACGAGCAGGAGATCGCTTGAGGCCATATGGCCCGCCATGAGCCCAGCGAAGGCCAGTTCGGCAAAGCCCGCTCCACCCGGCGTCGGCGCGAAATACATCAAAAAGGTAACGACCGACAGGGTGCCTATTACTGTAAGCCAATCGACGTCGTAATGGAGCAGTTCGAGCAGGAGCGCAGGAAAAGCGAACAGCGTCAGCAGGAAGACGAGCGTCGAAATAACGGCGGCGGCCGCGGCGCGTCGCGATCCACGGACAAATCTGGCAAAGCCGTCGGCAAATTCAGCGGTTTCCCGGCGAACCGCAGCCGACCACTGTTCCTGTCTTTCTTTGTCAATCAGACCGAAGCGAGAGGCGGACCCCAGAAACTTCTCGACGAGCGCCGCGATCCAGAACGGGCGGCGCAGGACCAGGATGAAACCGACGAGATAGAGCACGATGACACCGGAAAGGGATTGGATCGTGATCCGCGCGATCCCGCCCGACGAGGCATCAGGATGAAGGAGCTGAAACAACGGGGACACGGTGAAGATCGCCAGCATCGCAAGAATGGTGCGGATTGTCGTGGCGGCGGCGGACGCGCCGACCGGGACGCCATGCCGCTGCAGATACCACACCTGCGCGAAACCGCCCCCCGTGGCCAGCGGAGTCACATTGGAGAACAGAATGTTGATAAAGACCAAAGGGAAAATATCCCGGATTTTGACCCTCTCTCCAACTGCCCTCAAGACGAAGTAAAGTCGGAGCCCATCCGAGGCGAAGTAGACCAGCAGGAAGAGCAGGATCGACGCCAGCGCCTCGGGCTGGACCAACCTCGCGTCGAAGCGCGGTGGCGCTTCCTCGAATATCGCGGACAGGGCGGCAAAGCCTGCAGCCGTCATGCCCACAAAGAACATGGCCGACAGAAACCACGCGGCCGGTTTGCCCCAGATGCGCCCTGAGCCGGCGATTTGCTTGTCTTTGTCTTGCACTGGAGAGCCCCTTCATGTCCTTCGGGAGATATTCCCGAAGCAA
>JAUNVT010000030.1 GCA_030540655.1 Rhodobacterales bacterium | reverse complement strand
CTAGGGTGGCCAAGGCTTGCTTCTTGCCGCCAACCCCCAAACCATCGCCATTTGGCTAACCGATTATTTAAGCGGACCCACAGGTCGACATCTTCCAATCTGCTCGGTGGCATCTAATTTACCTGCGGATCAATTCTTCGCAAGGCACAGGGATGTTCCTGCCGATATCCGTTCTACTTCAAGGTTGCCGCGCATCAATCTTCAAAGGATTTTCCTGGCGTTCTCCCGTAACGTCGATACCTCCAGAACTTGCTTGGCCTCAAGCTTCCTCACCCGGGCATCCTTGGTCTCGGTACGTGGGACACTTCCACGGGGTCAAACGTAACCGTCACCTCGATTGATCGCATCATTGACGCCGTGCCTGCGGCGCAACTCGGACGTCTCTGTGTCCGTCCGAGATCATCTTGAATCTTTGGAAGCCCTTGTGAATCCTTGACGGAGGCAGGGGCTTTCGAGGGGTGACGGATGTGGGCGAACGACAACCGCGGGCGGTATGACCGCAAGAGGCTGCGCGATCCCGGCGATTTGACTGGCGTGGAATGGAAAATCATAGCACCATTGACGCCGCCCGCCCAAGCGGAGCGGCAACAAGCGGACGGACGTGGTGCGCGAGGTCGCCCATGGGCTGATGTACATTCCGGGGACCGGTTGCCAGTCCCTGCCGGCAGGGCATTCGCAGAAGGCCTCGAAGTTTCAGGAGTGATTGAAGAAGGTCTGCCGCAAGATCAATGTCGAGATCGTCAAGCGAACGGAGACCGGCAAATTCGTCGTCCTGTCCAGGCGGGGGTCGAGCGGATCGTCGGATGGCTCGATCGCTGCCGCCGCCTGACCAGAGACTGGGACTGGGAGTGTCTGAACAGAACGCGTTGGCATTCCGGTGATGGGCATCCATTCGGTCAATGCTGCGATAGCTTTTCCAAGAAAGAATATAATCTCGGACGGACTCTCAGGCCCTGCCTTACAAGTAAGGACACGTCATCGGCAAGAGCTCGACCTTACGTGTCGCCAGTGAAAAGAACGGCGCAACATGTTACTTTTTATGCATAAATGAGGCTCTAACGGCATCAGTGGCAAGACCGTCGGCACGATGTCATTCGACAGACGCAGGTTGAGAAAATTGTGAGTCCGGTGCCTTGGCAAGGTCTGGACACTGAAAAAGGCAGGCATACTTATAAATCGAAGGTGGCGAATACGGGCACGTGGTCGCTGGGTTTGTCCCATCCTCGGGCCGAACGCAGGATACGGCTGGAATGTGCCGCGTTCGCTATGTCGCCCGTCGCCCAGATATGATCGAGGCGCCGGCCCTTGTCCGCCGCATCCCAATCCCTCGCCCGGTAAGACCACCAGCTGTAAAGTTGGCCGTCCGGAATGTCTGCTCGGGTGATATCCGCCCAGCCGCCAGCCTCCATTGCGCTTTCCAGATGCTCCACCTCGACCGGAGTATGGCTGACAATTTTCAGCAGCTGCTTGTGGCTCCAAACGTCATCCTCGCGCGGGGCGATGTTCAGATCACCCACAAGAATCGATCGCTCGGGTCGATCCCTGTGGAACCAGTCGCGCATCTGGCTGAGGTAATCCAGCTTCTGCCCGAATTTTTCGTTCACAGTGCGGTCGGCGACATCGCCCCCCGCAGGCACGTAAAAATTGTGAATGGTCGTGCCATCCTCAAGTCTGGCTGCAACATGACGTGCATGGCCAAGCGATGCAAAATCCTGATCGCCAATGTCCTCCAGCGGCAGCCTGGACAGGATGGCGACCCCATTATACCCTTTTTGCCCGCGGGCGATCATGTGCGTGTAGCCCAGAGCGGCAAAATCCGCAGCGGGGATCAGGTCCACGGGGCTTTTGCATTCCTGAAGGCACAGGATATCGGGCGCCTCCTCCTGCAACAGCTTGCAGACCAGCGGTGCGCGCAACCGCACCGAATTGATATTCCAGGTAGCAAGCGTGAAGGACATGCTAGCGGCTCCGACTGTCATGAAAGGGTCAGGGGGCGTCTATCACGCCGCACCGCCGGATGCCACCCACGGGTAATGCACCGACCTCGTCCAAGCCGGAGGTCGGTGCAAAAAAAGTGCAAATACAAGACTTGCGAGCACTCGCACGATACAGCCGCTCTGGCTTATGCGTGGCGGCAGGACCGGGCAACGCAGGCAGCGCAAGACAAGTTCCGCCCCCGTGCCAATTCTTCAGGACAATAGCCGATAACCCCCGCTTTCGGTGACCAGGAGGCGCGCGTTGGAGGGATCCGGCTCGATTTTCTGACGCAGGCGGTAGATATGCGTCTCCAGCGTATGTGTCGTCACGCCGGCATTGTAACCCCAGACCTCGTGAAGCAGCTCGTCGCGCGCAACCACCCCATCCGTCGCGCGGTAGAGGTATTTAAGGATATTCGTCTCCTTTTCGGTCAGGCGTACTTTGCGCCCGTCCTCGGCTGTCAGAAGCTTCAGCGCGGGCTTGAAGCTGTAGGGTCCAAGCTGGAACACGGCATCCTCGGACTGCTCGTGCTGGCGCAGCTGCGCGCGGATCCGCGCAAGAAGGACCGGAAACTTGAACGGCTTGGTGACATAATCATTGGCCCCGGCATCGAGACCCAGAATGGTATCGGCATCGCCATCATGACCGGTCAGCATCAGGATCGGGCTTTTCACGCCCTGCTTGCGCATCAGGCGGCACAGCTCGCGGCCATCCGTATCAGGCAGCCCTACATCCAGAATGATCAGATCGTAATTGGCATCCTTGGCATGGGTCATCGCATCGGCGCCGGTGCCCGCCTCGAACACGTCGAAGTCTTCGGTCATCACCAGCTGCTCGCCCAGCGCCTCGCGCAGATCCTCGTCGTCATCGACCAGCAGGATCTTTTTCATCTGTGCCATGATATGTTCTCCATCACCTTGCCAAAGAGGTGTCCATTCCCGGCCGTACGGGCAAGGATTGTAACATTGCGATCACGGGCACGTGTTGCATCTGTGGCTTTTGTTTCAATCCCCCGCCAAACCGATTAGACCGGGCGCATACCTGCCCCATGCAAGCGCGATCCTTGATGAGCCTGAAACCTGACATCATCCATCTTCTGGGCCGCGCGCGCGGCGATCTGGCGATGGGCCTGCCCGTGGCACTGACCCGCGCGGGTGGCGGAGCGCTCGTTGCTGCGGCCGAAACGCTGGATCCGCCCCGCCTTGCCGCCTTGCGTGCGCTGGCAGGCGCGGCGGGCGAGGATCTGGCGCTGGCCGTCACCGCGCGCCGCGCCGAAACGCTGAAGGCGCGCGCCTATGACGGTGATCTGGCCCGTATCATTGTGCCCGGGGATGCGGATCGAGGCTGGATCGCCGCCACGGCCAGCCCCGAGAATGATCTGAATAGCCCGATGAAAGGCCCGTTTCGCACCCAGCGCGGCGGAGATGCGGCGCTGCACCGTCTGGCGCTGCGTCTCGTCAAGGCCGCCCGCCTCCTGCCCGCCGCGCTGGTATTGCCACTGCCCGAGACCCACGCCATTGCGGTCAGGGATGGCCTGACCATCCTGCCCTATGAGGCGGCGGATGCGGCCATGCGCCTGTCAAGCCCGCCGCACGCCGTCGTCAGCGCGCGTGTTCCCATGCAGGCCAGCACCGCAGGGCGCGTGCACGTCTTTCGTCCCGAGGACGGCAGCGAGGAACATTACGCCATCGAAATCGGCAAACCGGCGCGGAATGAACCGGTGCTGGCGCGGCTCCATTCGGCCTGCTTTACCGGGGATGTGCTTGGCAGCCTGAAATGCGATTGCGGCCCGCAACTGCGCGCCGCCCTGGCGCAGATGGGGGCCGAGGGCGCGGGCGTTCTGCTCTATCTCAATCAGGAAGGACGCGGCATCGGCCTTGCCAACAAGATGCGCGCCTACGCGCTTCAGGATCAGGGGTTCGATACCGTCGAGGCAAACCACCGTCTGGGCTTCGAGGATGACGAGCGCGATTTTCGGATCGGCGCCGGGATCCTGTCGCGCATGGGGTTTTCATCGGTGCGGCTGATGACGAACAACCCGGCCAAGATTGCAATGATGACGCGCTGCGGCATCGATGTGGCCGAACGGGTACCGTTGATCGTTGGTCACACCGCCCAGAACGAGGCGTATCTGGCAACCAAGGCACGCAAGTCTGGCCACCTGCTTTAGCCACGCCTCAGCCATAGCGCTCCACGAAGTTGCGCAGGATCAGCTCGGGCGCGTGAACATCCGCCGCGCGGCACATCTCGATCAGGTCCGACGCCGTATCGGGCGGAAAATATCCGTGATGGCGATAGATGCGGATCCGCTCCTCGAACACATCCGCATCTGCTTCGGGGTGGAACTGCGTTGCATAGACGTTACGGCCATGCCGCACCATCTGGAACGGGCAGCCCGGCGCCGCCACCAGATGCGCGCAGCCCGGCGGCAACTCCTCCAGCGCCTCCTTATGCCCGACGAAAGCATCGAACCGGGACGGCAGTCCGGCAAGCAAGGGGTCGCTGCGCCCCGCCTCTGTCAGGGTGCAGTCAGCAACGCTCACCGGCTCGGCGTACAGACCCTTGCCCACGGCCGCGTTCAGGTGCCGGCCCAGAATGCCGATGCCGTAGCAGCAGCCCAGAAAGGGAAGATCCCTTTGGGTAATACGCGGCATCAGCGACATCACCGCCGCTTCGATCCTCGCATGTTCAGCGGTTTTTTCCCCGGGCGCGTCGCTGACGCAGCCCGGCCCGCCGCCGACGATCACGCCCGCATAATCAGCTGGTTCCAGCCCGCGCGGCAGCGCCTCGCGCTCCAGCCGGATGCGGTGGGCGCGGGATGCATCAAGGCCGCTTTTTTCCAGAAAGGCCTTATACTCTGCGTCCGACGCGTCCGCCTCAGGGCGCAGTTGCAGGATCAGGAACCGCCTCAATGCGCCTTGGCCCAGTTGGCGCCCTGCCCTGCCTCGACCGTCAGCGGCACTGTCAGCTTGACCACCGGCTCTGCCGCATTTTCCATTACCTCGCGCGCGGCCGCGATCACGGCATCGGCCGCGCCCTCCTCCACCTCGAACAAGAGCTCGTCATGCACCTGCAGCAGCATCCGGCAAGGCAACCCCGCGATCGCGGGCGGCATCCGGATCATCGCGCGCCGGATCACATCGGCGGCGGTGCCCTGAATGGGCGCGTTGATCGCGGCACGTTTGGCAAAGCCCGCGCGCGGCCCCTTGGCACCGATTTCCGGCGTGTTGATCTTGCGGCCGAACAGGGTCTGGACATAGCCGTGCTTTTTGCCGAATTCCACGGTGTCGTCCATATAGGCGCGGATGCCGGGAAAACGCTCGAAATAGCGGTCGATGAAACCCTGCGCCTCGGATCGCGGGATGCGCAGATTGCGCGCAAGGCCAAAGCCCGAGATGCCGTAGATCACGCCGAAATTGATCGCCTTGGCCTGCCGCCGGATTTCCGGCGTCATATCCTCCATCGCAACGCCAAACATCTCTGACGCCGTCATCGCGTGAATATCGTGTCCATCGCGGAATGCCTGCTTCAGCGCATCGATACCCGCCACATGGGCCAGAATGCGCAGTTCGATCTGGCTGTAATCGAGGCTGACTAGCACCTTGCCCTCGGGCGCGATGAATGCCTCGCGGATACGCCGGCCCTCTTCGCTGCGCACGGGAATGTTTTGCAGATTTGGATCGCTTGATGCCAGCCGTCCCGTGTTGGCCCCGGCCTGCATATAGGAGGTATGCACGCGCCCCGTATCCGGGTCGATATGATCCTGAAGCGCATCCGTATAAGTCGATTTCAGCTTGGAGATCTGGCGCCAGTCGAGAATGCGGCCCGGCAACTCATGTTCGGTGGCCAGATCCTCCAGCACATCGGCGCCGGTGGCATAGGCGCCGGTCTTGCCGCGTTTGCCGCCCTCCAGCGCCATTTCGTCAAACAGGATCTCACCCAGTTGCTTGGGCGATCCGACGTTGAACTTGCGCCCGGCAAGCTGGTGGATTTCCTCCTCCAGCGCCGCCATCTTCTGCGCAAAGGCACCTGACATCCGGCTGAGCGTGTCGCGGTCCACCGCGATCCCGTGACGCTCCATCTGGGCCAGAACCGGGACAAGGGGGCGCTCCAGCGTCTCGTAAACGCGCGTCACCTCGGCAAGGTGCAGCTGCGGTTTCAAAAGGGTCCAGAGACGCAGGGTGATATCGGCATCCTCAGCCCCGTATCTGACGGCATCGGCCACCGGAACACGGTCAAAGGTGATGGCGGATTTGCCGCTGCCCAGCAAGGTCTTGATCGGTATGGGGCTGTGGTTCAGGTAGCGCTCGCTGAGCGTGTCCATCCCGTGCCCGTGCAGCCCCGCATGCAGCGCGTAGGAGATCAGCATCGTGTCGTCGATGGGGCTCACGTCAACGCCATGGCGCGCAAGCACCTTGGCATCATATTTCATGTTCTGGCCGATTTTCAGGATGCTGTCATCCTTCAGAACGGGTTTCAGCGCGGCCAGCACATCATCCAGTGCCATCTGCCCCGGCGCCAGCGTGGCGCTGCCGAAAAGATCGCCCTCCCCCTCGCCCTTATGGGTCAGCGGGATATAGCAGGCATGGCCCGGCTCCACCGCCAGCGATATGCCCACCAGATCGGCCTGCATTTCGTTCAGCGACGTGGTTTCGGTATCGATGGCCACATGACCTCGTGCGCGGATGCGGTCGATCCAAAGCTGAAGCGCCGCCATATCCTGCACATGCTCGTAAATGGCTTCGTCAAAGCCGGGCATTTCCGGTGCATTGGCTTCGGGCGCGCCAAGGGGCGCATCGTCAATCTCGGGCGGCTCGGCATCCATCGCATCGGCGATACGCCGGGACAGGGTGCGGAACTCCATTTCCGCCAGAAACCCGAGCAGAATTTCGGGATCGGGGTCGCGTACTTCCAGATCGTCCAGCCCGAAATCCAGATCCATGTCACAGTCCAGTTGCACCAACTGGCGCGACAGGCGGATCTGGTCGGCATAATCGACCAGCGTCTGGCGCCGTTTGGGCTGCTTTATCTCCTCCGCCCGGGCCAGAAGGCTGTCCAGATCACCATATTCGTTGATGAGCAGCGCCGCTGTCTTGACCCCGATTCCCGGCGCGCCCGGAATATTGTCGATCGAATCCCCGGCCAGCGCCTGCACATCCACCACGCGATCCGGGCCGACGCCGAATTTCTCCACGACGCCCTCCGCATCGATCAGGCGGTTCTTCATCGCGTCCAGCATTTCAACGCCGCCGCCGACCAGCTGCATCAGATCCTTGTCCGAACTGATGATCGTCACCCGCCCCCCCGCATCGCGCGCATGGCAGGCAAGGGTTGCGATGATATCATCGGCCTCGAACCCCTCGACCTCCTTGCAGGCAATGTTGAAGGCCTCGGTGGCGCGGCGCGTCAGGGGGATCTGTGGGCGCAGATCCTCGGGCATCGCCTCGCGGTTGGCTTTGTATTCAGGAAACAGATCGTTGCGGAACGTCATGCTGCCCTTGTCAAAGATCACTGCCACATGAGTCGGCGCATCCGAGCCGCTATTGCCCTCGACATAGCGTTGAAGCATGTTGCAAAAACCAGACACCGCCCCGATGGGCAGCCCGTCGGATTTGCGCGTCAGCGGCGGCAGCGCGTGGTAGGCGCGAAAAATGAAGGCCGATCCGTCGATCAGATGCAGATGGCACCCTTTTCCGAATGACATGGCCTCGCCTCCTGACGCAGTTTGATGTTTCTTTTGCCGGATAATCTGTCCGCCCCGTCCCGCCGCAGCCGCAAACGGGTGTCAGACCTTGCCGACGAAATCGCGGTGCACGATCTTGCAATCGCAGTAGCCACATTCGACCCAGCCCCGCTCGGCCGGAATCTGCAACCAGACGCGCGGATGGCCTCCACTCGGCCCGCTTCCGTCACAGGCAATGTGATACTCATCAACGATGCGGATTTCAGGCGCTTGAGTCACCATCTGGGCGTTTCCTTTTGCAGGCATCTCGATTACCCCGCTTGTATGATGGAACAGACCGCGCGGGGCAAGGGGACCATGGCAGCCAGTGCAATCGAAATCAGGGGTTTGCAGAAGACCTACGCCGCCGGCCGGGGCGCGCCGGAAAAGAAGGCGCTGGATGGCGTTGATCTGGATATCCCGGCGGGCTCGGTTTTTGGCCTTCTGGGGCCGAACGGGGCGGGCAAATCCACGTTGATCAACATTCTTGCCGGGCTTGTGCTGAAAACAGCGGGGCGCGTGACGATCTGGGGCTTTGATCAGGATGTGAACCCGCGCCAGAGCCGTGCTGCCATCGGCGTGATGCCGCAGGAGTTGAACCTCGATGCCTTCTTTGCACCGCGCGCGGCGCTGGAGGTGCAGGCGGGTCTTTATGGCGTGCCCAGATCGCAGCGCCGCACCGATGAGATCCTTGCGCTCGTCGGACTGGAAGACAAGGCAGAGGCATATGCACGCACTCTGTCGGGCGGGATGCGGCGCCGCCTGCTGCTGGCCAAGGCGCTGGTACATCGCCCCCATGTTCTGGTGCTGGATGAGCCCACGGCCGGCGTCGATATCGAACTGCGCCAGATGCTGTGGGAAAACGTGCGGCGGCTGAATGCCGAGGGGATGACGATCATCCTGACCACCCATTATCTGGAAGAAGCGCAGGAGATGTGCGACCAGATCGCCATCATCAATCACGGGCAGGTCATTGCACGTGACAGCACGTCGAATCTTCTGGCGCGGCTGGACACGCGCAGTCTGGTGATCGTGCCCGAGGAGGAGGTGACCACCCTGCCCGACCGGCAGGGTATCGATGTCACCCGGCGCGACGGCGGCGCGCTCGCCCTCAGCTACCGCGCGGGCCGGACCAGCGCCGAGGAAGTGCTTCAGGCGATCCGCGATGCCGGTATCCGCATCCGCGATGTGCGCACCGAGCAGGCCGATCTGGAGGATGTGTTCCTCGACCTGACCCGCAGCCGCATAGAAGAGGCCTGATTTCTCACAATAGAGGTCCGGCGCGACCACTACGGGGTGCGCCGGACAGGTGCGCCTTGTGTCAGTCGCCCTTGCCGGCGATCTTGCCCTCGATCTCATGCGTCAGGTCCAGATCGTCAACTTTCAGCACGACCGTCGCCTTGAAGCTTTTTCCGGCTGTCTTTTCCGCCCCGGCCTCACGCATTGCCTTTTCGATGGCCTGCTGCGAGGTCACGCCGACCTGCTTGAGGAACTTGCGCATCGACATGTTGAATTCTTCACTCATGTTTATCTCCTGTTGATCCCGGCCCGTGGGCACGTCGTCCTTATAGGGTTTCGCACGGTGATCTGACAGAACAGATTATTCGCCGTCCGGCAGCGTCACGGTGTCAAAGCCATATTCCGCCAGCACCGACTGTCCGGCAGGCGAGAGGATATACATCGCCAGCTTCCATGCTGCTGGTGGCGCGCCGTCCAGCACGATCAGGCCGTAATCCGCACCTACCGAAAATTCCGTGGGAACCTGCACGATCTGAAGGTCCGGCAGTTCGGCCCGGACAAGCACTGCATTGGTACAATAGGTCAGGAACAGGTCGGCCTGATCACTGTCCAGCACCCAGGCATAGGTGTTGCGCCCCTCGGGCGGCGCCTCGCTTGACTCGCCGCCGGTCAGTTGCAACGCCTTGGCCTTCAGCGCCTCCGAGTGGCCGGTCTTGTCGAATAGCGCAAAGGCATAATCGCCCGACGGGTCCGCTTTGGGGGTCGACGTGCCAAGACGGGTATTGTCGGCCAGCATCACGTCGAGCAGCGTCTCCGTCGATACCTCCACTTCGGGGCGGACCAAGGCGCAAAGGCGATTGCGCGCAAAAAGCGCCACCGGGCCGCCCTTGCCTGCGCTCTCCAGTGTGCGGGGATGGTGCATATCGGCCGAGGCAAAGACATGCGCCGCCTCGCCCGCCTCGATCCGCTCGCGCAGAAGGCCAGAGGGTGCGTAGGTCTGAGCGACTTGCGTTCCCGTGGCGGCGGCGAATCCCTCCGCAATGTCCGAAAGCGCGGCCTTGAGGCTGCCCGCCGCATAAAGGGCCACGGTGTCTGCCGCCGCAGGGCTCATCGTTGCCGCGAGCGCGGCGCCAAGAAGGAAGGAACGAAACATCGGCAGTCTCCTTTACGTCTGGACGCGGCGCTGCCCTGCATTCCGGTCAAACTGCAGCTGCCTTGCGCAGCATATACGTGTCCATGATCCAGCCATGTTCGGCCCGGGCCGCATCGCGCAGAGCGATGATCCGGCCCGACGCTTCCGCCAGAGTGCCATGGTGCAATATCTGTTCGGGCATGCCCAGAAAGGCGCCCCACCAGATGGTCATGCCTTCGGGATCAAGATGCCGGAATTCGCATGCGCCGTCCAGCATGACCACCACAGTCTCCGCCCCTTCGGGCCAGCCATGGCGGCCCAGGCGGCGCCCGGTCGTGATCTGGACGGGGCCGTTCACCGTGTTCAGCGGAATGGCATGGGCCGCCGTCAGCGCCTGGATGGCGGTGATCCCCGGCACCACCCGGAGGCGCGGCGGCGGCGCCAGCCGGGCTGCAATCCGCATCGTGCTGTCATAAAGCGACGGATCGCCCCAGACCAGCAGCGCCACCGGGCCAGCGGGCGCGGCGTCACCCAGCGCCTCCTGCCAGCGCAGTGCAATCTGGTCGTGCCATTCCGCCACGCGCTCCTGATAGGGCAGATCCGGATCGCGCACCGGATAATCAAACGCGATCATCCGTGCGCCTGTGCCGCTGGCGGCGATGATGCCATGGCGAATCGCCGCCAGATCATCCTTGCCGTCACCCTTTTGCGGCACAAGGATCAGAGCCGCATCGCGCAGCGCCTGCATCCCCTCGCCCGTGACATGGGCCGGGCTGCCCGTGCCGATGCCGATCAGCCAAAGGTCCTGAATCACCCGTGCGCCCCGCCCGGAAGAAGGCTCCGGGCCCGCATATGCGCACCCGGAGAGCTCATATTCATGCGGCGTGATAGAGCCGGTTGGTCAGGACCCCCCTGATACCACTGCTCCGCAGCGCCTTTGCGCCCGCCAGAACTGCCAGGTCGGCCACCGGCTCGATGATGATGACCAGCATGTAGGCCGCGCCGAATGTGGCGATCGACGCCATGTTCTCGGCGCCAAAGCCCTGACCGTAAATGGCCCAGAACGCTACCCAGGCCACCACGCCGCCCTGATAGGCGGCCGACAGCTTCAGCACATCCGCATAGGCCAGATCCACATAGGCCCGGTCATGCGGAATGATGTTCCGCGCCAGTGCATCCACGGCAAAAAGCGGCACCAGAAGCGTTGTGACATTGACGAAATACATCGGCATGTCGCTGGGTGCAAAGAACATGCCCTGCACCAGCAGCCCCCCCGCAAGACCCACAGCCGCCGGTGCCGCACCCAAAAGCAGGAACAGCGTCGTGCCAAGAATGAAATGCACCTCGGATACGCCAACGGCGAAATGCGGCATCAGCTCGAAAAAGACAAATACGCCGATGGTGGCCAGCACTGCCCGCAAGGCAAAGGAGAGGAGGTTGTGATGCGCCAGATCGCCAGCGATCAGCTTGACGCTGTAGCCCGCGGCGGCCGCCGCCGTGCCATAGGCAAACACCATTTTCGCGCCGTCCACGACGCCGGGTTCGATATGCATGGGTATAGTCCCTCGTAATGTCGCCCCTCCGGCGACGTGATATGGAAAAAGACGCAAAGCGTCTTCGGTTTTACGGCAGGTCTCCTGACTTGCGGCTCAATGCGCTTTGGCCCTTCCCAGCCTGTCGGCCAGTGGCTTTGCCATCGCGCTCGCCGCTTACAGTTGCGGGGGCAGTCCGGGGCTTTCACCCGATTCCCTTTTAGTCACCAAGGTGACACCGTGAATTTACCTTACGCCAAGTCCCGAGGCACCGCCAAGCCAAAACCGTCATGCCTCGGCCAGCGGACCGTAAAGGATCAGCGCGGGCGCCTCGCCCATCTCGCCGCTCAGATGCAGCGCCAGATCGGCCACGCTCATCCGTGTCAGGCGCTGCTGCGGCCCGCTGACATCCTCGGCCAGAAGCGCAGGCGTGTCCGGCGGCAGACCATGCGCACAAAGCGCGTCGAACAGTTTGGGGAAGGTGCGCTTGCCCATGAAGACCACCGTCGAAGCCGTGGGATCGGCCAGCGCGGGCAGGTTCGCATCCTCAGGAAGCTGGCCGGTGGCATCATGGCCCGTGACAAACTGCACCCGCCGCGCGGTCATGCGGCGGGTCAGCGGGATGCCCGCAGCGGCAGCGGCGGCAATGGCCGAAGGCACGCCGGGAATGATCTCGTAGGGGATGCCCGCCTCGCGCAGCGCGATCAGTTCCTCCTCCAGCCGCCCGAACAGACCACTATCGCCCGATTTGAGCCGCACGACGCGCTGATCTATCTGCGCATATTCCACCAGAAGGCGGCTGACGTGATGCTGGCGCGGCGACGCGCGTCCCGCCCGCTTGCCCACACCGACCAGATCGGCCCCCGCCCGCGCATGGCCCAGAATCGGCCCCGAGGACAGATCGTCGAACAGCACCGCATCGGCGCGTTTCAGGCGGTCCACGGCCTTCAGCGTCAAAAGTTCAGGGTCGCCGGGGCCGGAGCCGACGAAACTGACGAAGCCGGTCATGCCCCCTCCGCGGTGATGAGGTGGAAAAAGGTGCCCGACACATTGCCCCTGTAGGAGCCGGTTTCCGGCACTGCGGCCCCATCGGCATCCGCAACAGCGGCGAGCGGCGCGTCGGGCTGCTCAAGGATGGTGGAGTAGTGAAATTCATGCCCGCGCAGCCGTGCGCCCGGCCCGTGGCCCGGCAGCGGCGCATGCAGCCGCGCCTGCCTGTAGCCCAAATGGAACTTGCGCGTCTCGTAACTGGTGACAAGGCCCAGAAGGCCGGCCATGCGGTGGCGCTGCCCCTCCTTGTCGATCAACCCGTCGCCCAGCGCCATGTAACCGCCGCATTCGCCATGAACGGGGCGGGTTTGTGCATGGCGCCGCAGGGCGGTGCGGAAGGTCTCCGCCGCCGCCAGCCGCCCGGCATGCAGTTCGGGATAGCCGCCCGGCAGCCAGACCAGATCCGCATTTGCATCCGGCGCCTGATCGGCGAGCGGCGAGAAGGACAGCACCTCGGCTCCTGCGGCGCGCCACCCTTCGATCAGATGCGGATAGGTGAAGGAAAATGCGGCATCCTGTGCAAGTGCGATCCGCTGCGCGGGCGGCGGTGGCAAGGCGCCTGCCCGCGCCAAGGCATGGCCCCGCGCCGCGCCCCTGATCGCCTCCAGATCGACATGCTCCCGCAGAAACGCCGCATAGCCCGCGATGGCGGCATCCAGATCGGGATGCTCGACCGCCTGTATCAGGCCCAGATGCCGCTCGGGCAGGGTCAGATCGCCCCGGCGCGGCAATGAACCCAGCACCGTCAGCCCCGCCTTTTCCATGCCCAGCCGCGTCAGCCTTTCGTGGCGCGGCGACGCAACGCGGTTCAGGATGACGCCGGCAAAGGGCAGATCGGGGTTATACATCCGGAACCCCAGCGCCGCTGCCGCCGCCGATTGCGCCTGCCCGCTGACATCGACCACCAGAACAACGGGCCAGCCCATGCGCAGCGCCGTCTCCGCACTGGTGCCAAAGCCGGACTGCCCGCGCGTGGCAACCCCGTCATAAAGACCCATCGACCCTTCGGCGACGCAGATCTGCGCCCCCTCCGCCTGCGCCGCGATGGCATCCAAGAGGCCGCCCCCCATCGCCCAGGTATCGAGGTTGAAGGATGCGCGCCCACTGGCGGCCAGATGAAACGCCGGATCAATGTAATCGGGCCCGGATTTGAAGGGCTGCACGTGCACCCCGTCCTCGGCCAGCGCACGCAGCAGCCCCAGCATCACCGTGGTCTTGCCGGTTCCCGAGGAGGGGGCCGAAATCATTACGCCGGGTGCATCAGTCATCATCATGGCTCCAGCTGGCCCAGGGGCTATCGGCGCTCTGCGGACGATAGCGGCGGTCATAATCTCTGGCGTAAAGGCAGCTTTCGGCAAACCCTTCGCCGCCCAGCGCAGGCCCCACAAGGATCAGCGCGGTGCGCGTGATGGCGCCGTCCATTTTTCCGGCGATATCGGCCAATGTGCCGCGAATGATCCGCTCATCCGGCCAAGAGGCGCGAAACACGATGGCCACGGGGCAATCGGCCCCGTAGTCAGGCGTCAGGGCTCCTGTCACATGGTCCAGATTCTGGATGGACAGATGGATTGCCAGCGTCGCGCCTGTGGCGGCGAAATTGGCCAGTGTCTCGCCTTCCGGCATGGAGGAGGCGCGCCCGGGCGTGCGCGTCAGCACCACAGATTGCGCCAGCCCCGGCAGCGTCAACTCAGCCCCCAGCGATGCGGCGGCGGCCGCAAAGGACGGCACACCCGGCGTGACAGTCACGGGAATGTCCAGATCACGAAGGCGGCGCATCTGCTCGCCCATCGCCGACCAGACCGACAGATCGCCTGAATGCAGCCGCACCACGTCCCGCCCCGCCTCATGCGCGCGCTGCATTTCGGCAATGATCGCGTCCAGATCCATCGCTGCCGTATTCACGATATGCGCGCCGTCGGGACAGTGCGTCAGGATCTGCTCTGGCACCAGCGATCCGGCATAGAGGCAGACCGGGCATGACGCGATCAGATCGCGCCCCCGCAAGGTCAGCAGGTCCGGTGCGCCGGGGCCTGCGCCGATGAAGTGGATAGTCATGCTCCGTCTCCTTCTGCCATGGCGCAGGTGGCCATCCGATCGGGTGAAATCTGCCGCGCCGCAATCAGCCGAGCGCCGGGACCGGCCGCAGCCAGCGCCGCCGCCTCGGCCACGCTGCCGGTGCCGTATGCAGCGCGCGAAGCGCGGGACCGGGTGGCTGTGTCCTGCGCGCTCAATAATTCAGGCGGCACCGCGCGTATGGGCAGCTGCATCTGGGCCGCCAGTGTTTGCAGAGCGGGGCTAAGTTCCTTGCCCGCCACGGTGGCGAATACATCCGGCTGAGCGCCGCACGCCTGCATCGCCGCGCGCAGGCTGGCCGTGCTGGCCGCTCCGCGAAATCCGAAGCCTGCGACAATCACAGCACCGTGCTCCACTGCACAACCGGATAGCGCGCCTTCCAACCGCGGCCTTGGCCCAGCGGCGCGGCCTGCGCCAGTTCGATCCTCATCAGATCGCCGCCATGGCGCGCCTGTGCCTGGGTCAGCAAAACCTCCGACTCCAGCGTTACCGCATTGACAACGATGCGTGTGCCCGCCCGCAAGTGAGCCCCCAGCCAGTCCAGAAGCGCGGCGGTCAATCCCCCGCCGATAAAGACTGTGTCGGGCGGTGGCAAATCCGTGAGGGCATCCGGTGCCGCTCCCTGAACGATATGCAGGCGGTCCACGCCCAGCCTTGCTGCGTTTTCGGCAATACGCGCCGCGCGGTCCGCACGCGGCTCGAACACCGTAGCATGAAGCGTGGGATGCGACAGGAGCCATTCGATCCCGATCGAGCCGGACCCGCCGCCAATGTCCCACAGATGCTCGAACGGGCGGGGTGCCAGTGCCGACAGGGTCAACGCGCGGATCGGCCGCTTGGTCATCTGGCCGTCGCTGTCGAACCAGCTGTCTGGCCGCCCGCTTGCCAGAGGCAGCGCCTCTCCGCCCGAGACCGCCACAGCCGCGCAGACCGGGTGTGCAAAGGCTGTGTCAGGCAAATCGGCTGCCGTGCCATCGGTCCGGCGCTCGCGCGGGCCGCCCACAGATTGAAAAATGCTGAGCGTCGAGCCGCCGAATCCCGCCTGCGCCAGATACTCCGCCAGCGCATGCACCGCCGCACCATCGCGCAGCAGCACGATCAGCCGCGCACCCGTTGCCAGCGCCGGGCGCAGCCGCGCAAGCGGCGCCGCATGCAGCCCAAAGCATCCCGCCAGTTCCAGCGGCCAGCCCATACGCGCCGCAACCAGGGAAAAAGTCGAAGCGCCGGGGAGTGCCACCCACTCGTCGAGGCTCAGATGACGCGCGATGCTGGTTCCCGCGCCGAACCAGAAGGGATCGCCCGAAACCAGAACGGCCACATGCCGCCCGCGCAAGGATAAGAGCCGCGCGATGCCACCCGCGAAAGGCACCGGCCATTCGCTCCGCTCGGCCGCCAGCGGCGGCAGGAGGCGCAGATGCCGTGGCGCACCCATCACTATTTCCGCGCGCTCCAGCGCGGCACGGCTTGCAGGCGGCAGCCCGTCCGGCGCATCCTCGCCAATCCCCACTATGGTCAGCCAGGGAGCGTCAGCCATGCAAACAAACCTTTTGGTCCTGGGCGGCACGACCGAGGCGACGGCGCTTTGCCGCGCCTTGAGCGAGGCAGGCATACGGGGCAGCGTTTCTCTGGCGGGCCGTGTCGCGCGCCCCCTGCGCCAACCCTTGCCGCAGCGAATCGGCGGATTTGGCGGCGTGGGCGGGCTTGTGGACTATCTTCGTGATCACGCAATCAGCCATGTCGTGGACGCAACCCACTCTTTTGCAGCGCAGATGAGCGCCAATGCCGTCATGGCCTGCGCAGAACTGGGCGTCCCGCTGATCGCGCTGACCCGCGCGCCCTGGCAGGCCGGGACGGGCGACAACTGGATACATGTGCCTGATATCACCGGCGCCGTAGCCGCACTTGACCGGCCCGCCGCGCGCGTCATGCTGGCCGTGGGGCGGATGCATCTGGCCGAGTTTGCGCCCAATCCGCAGCATTTCTATCTGTTGCGTCTGATTGATGCGCCGGATGGCCGCCTGCCCTTTCCCCGCCATCAGATAATTCAGGACCGTGGCCCGTTCAGCGTGGCGGGCGATCTGGCGCTGATGCGGCAGCACCGGATCGATCTGGTCGTATCCAAAAATTCGGGCGGCACCGGCGCCGCGGCCAAGATCGCCGCCGCCCGCCAGCTCGGCCTGCCCGTTCTGATGATCGACCGCCCCGCCCTGCCGGCGCGGCGCGAGGCGCATTCCGTGGGCGAGGTTCTGGCATGGCTGCATCATCCGGACACCCCGCGTGGCGTATAAATAAACGGCGCGCCGTTGCGGGCGATCACGCGCGTCGCCGAATTGCCGACCAGAACCATCGTGCGCATATCAGCCATCTCGGCCCGCGCGTCCGGCAAGGGAACAATGCGAATTGCCTCCTGCGGGGTGCTCACCGCGCGGGCAAAGATCACGGGGCGCGCGTCGCCGCAGGCGTCCTTCAGCACCTGCAGAGCGCGGGCAAACCCTTCGGGCCGCGCCCTGGAGCGGGGGTTGTAGAAGGCCATGGCAAAATCCGCCTCCACCGCAAGGCGCAGACGTTTTTCAATCAGCGCCCACGGCTTCAGGTTGTCGCTGAGATTGATGGCGCAGAAATCATGGCCCAGCGGCGCGCCGACCCTGGCTGCTGCGGCCAGCATGGCGGTGATCCCGGGCAGCACCTCGATATCCAGATCCCGCCATGCGGCAGGCCCGGCCTCGATAGCCTCGAACACCGCGGCGGCCATGGCAAAGACCCCCGGATCGCCCGAGGAAACGATCACAACCTGTTTTCCATCCAAGGCCATTTGCAACGCATGCTGCGCGCGGTCCAGTTCGACCCGGTTGTCGCTTGGATGCAGGATCAGTCCCGGCCGCGCAGCCACCCGCGCAACATAGGGAATATATCCCACCACATCCGTCGCCCGCGCCAGCGCATCCGAGACCTGCGGCGTCACCATCGCATCCGCCCCCGGCCCGAGCCCGGCAATAACCAGCGACCCGGTCATGGGCGGCGCCCGCTCCCGTGCACCAGCACGATCGAAAAATAGGGCGTGACGCGCCCTTCAGCGCCGGCCAGTTTCTGCACCGTCTGGCCTTCCATGCTGGCATATTCCACCAGCCACGCCGCGTCATATTTGCCCGCACGGCGCAGCGCGCTGCGCACCTTGTCGATGTTGCGGCCGATCTTCATGACGACCAGCGCATCGGCAGCTTCCATATGGCGCACCAGATCCTCCTCGGGCAGGGTTGCCATCAGAACGCTCAGCACATCGTCGCCCCAGGTGATGGGCCGGTTCGTTGCGGTCCAGGCCGCCGACATGCCGGTGATTGCCGGAACCACCTGCACCGGCACCTCGCCGCGCAGCCGCTCATAAAGATGCATGAAAGAGCCGTAGAAGAACGGATCGCCCTCGCACAGCACCACGACATCCTCGCCCTGCCCGGCCAGATCGCGCAGATGGGCGGTGCAGCGCGTATAAAAACCGGAAAGCGCCGCATTATAGCCGGGATCCGACAGCGGAATTTCGGTGGTCACCGGGTATTCCATCGCAAATTCAATGACATCGGAACGCAGCATTCCCTGAACGATGCCCCGGGCGCGGCCTGCGCGCCCCTCCTTGCGGAAATAGGCGACATGGCGCGCATTTGTCAGCAGACGGTGGGCCCGGACGCTCATCAGATCGGCATCGCCCGGGCCAAGGCCCACGCCGTGGATGATGCCATGCGTGGTTTGCGGCGCGGCGTCGCTCATTCCGCCCGGCTCGCGATCGCGTTGACAGCGGCAACCGTGATCGCGCTGCCGCCCAGCCGCCCCTCCACGATGCAGCAGGGCACCGGCTGATCAGCCCAAAGCGCATCCTTGCTCTCGCGCGCGCCGACAAAGCCGACCGGGCAGCCGATGATCGCGGCGGGACGCGGACAGCCCGGATCCTGCAGCATGTTCAGCAGATGGAAAAGGGCGGTCGGCGCATTGCCGATGGCCACCAGCGCGCCTTCCAGATGGGGGCGCCACAGCTCCAGCGCGGCGGCCGAGCGGGTGTTGAACATCTGCGCCGCCAGCGCCGGAACGGCCGGATCGCGCAGGGTGCAGATCACTGCATTGTCTTTGGAAAGGCGCGTGCGTGTGACCCCCTCACTGACCATATGCGCATCGCACAGGATGGGCGCGCCGGTGGCCAGCGCGGTGCGGCCGGCGGCGGCAAAATTTGGGGACATACGTATGTGCCGCTCCAGCCCGACCATGCCCGCGGCGTGGATCATGCGCACGGCGATGGGCTCCTCATCTGCGGTGAAGCGGGCCAGATCGGCCTCCGCCCGGATCATGGCAAAGGATTGGGCATAGATTGTGGCACCGCTGGTCTCGTAGGTATAGCTCATGAAAATCAGATTGCTCCGGCCAGAATGTCATCGGGTGTTTGCCCGTTTTGATCAGGTTTATCCTCTACGCAGCCCCGGCGCACGATGTCAAAGCGTCCGCCCCGGCCGATCAGCGTCATATCCGCCGGTTTTTGCCGCGCGCACCCCTTTGCGCAGCCCGATACATGCAACGTGCCGGTGACGCGCGGCGCGAGTTGCCGCGCAAGCTCTCTCGTCGCGACGCTGGCCGAGGGGCAGAAGGGCGCGCCGGGACAGGCATCGACACGCATCAGCGGATCCACCGCGGAGGTGACAAAGGCAGGATCCTCAGGCAGGGCGCCCTCCTCCAGCACCAGCATCCGCCACGGGGTGAGCCGTATGGCGGCAACGTTCTGAGCCGCGATCACCTGCGCCAATGCCTCCGCATCGACATGGCCGAACGCCGCCCCGATCAGCGCGCCGCCGGGATGCAGGCCAATCCGTGGTGGCACAGCCGGTGGCGATGCGGCCGCCCCGGCCCAGCATGACGGCAGAGGCGCGGCGGTGACAAGGCGGGCCATGCGGCGGCGCTCCGGCGTGACCTGCGCGGCCAGCCAATGGGCCATGTCGATCAACGCATCTATTGCGCTGTCTTCGGTAATTGCACGTCCGGTAGTGGCGCCCTCGGCGCGCAATATCAGACCTGCCGCCCCCTGTTCGATCCGGATATCGGCGCTGTCCATGCCCAAGACGAGCCGTTCGCCGCAATCAATGGCAAACCCGACCTTGGCGGGCAGATCCGGCAACTCCGCAAGCCGGTCCAGCAGGGCCAGTGCCAGGCGGTGGGTGGAATCGCCTGCCTGCCAGAACGGCGTTACCAAGATGTTGCGCCGTCCCTCCATCCGGGGGTCTGCGTCCAGGAGGCCCAGACCGCCCAGCGCCTCCACCAGCGCGCCATGATCATCCGGTGCCACGCCGCGAATTTGCAGGTTCGCGCGGCTGGTCAGGTCCAGATAGCCATGTCCGTACCGCTGCGCCGCATCGCACAGGCCCAAGACCTGCGCCGCGGTCAGCCGCGCCAGACGCGGGCGGATGCGCACCACAAGCCCGTCGGCGGCCATCATCGGGCGGTATGCGCCCGGGCACCACCCTTTTACAGGGGGCGCGGTCATACGTTCGCCGCCAGATCGGAGATGATGGAATTGCGCCGGGTCTTCCACAGCCCCGCCTCCAGCAGCATGGCAAAGCGGGCCTGCATCGCGCGGTGCGCCTCGGGGTTCGCATCCTGAAGGAAGCCTTCGGTTTCGGGATCGCCCAGCGTTGCATCATGGTAAAGGTCAAACAGATGCGGCGGAACCGCGCCCGCCAGATGCGCAAAACCGGCCATATGGTCCAGCGTTGCGGCAATCTCGGCGGCGCCGCGAAAACCGTGATGTTTCATCCCGTCGATCCAGGCGGGATTGGCCGCGCGGGCGCGCACGACGCGGGCAATTTCCTCGGACAGACCGCGCGCGCGGGGACGGGCCGGGTCGGTATTGTCCAGATGATAGAGCGCGGCAGACCCGCCCGTGACCGCCTGCGCCGCGGCAAAGCCCGCCTCATGCGCGGCGTAATCGCTGGCCAGCAGCAGATCCGTCTCAAGCAGGTCCTGCGGATGCGCAAATGCATCTGCACTGGCCACCCGGGCGCGGATTCCGGCCGCGTCACGGGCTGCTCCCTCGCCATCCAGCGCCCAGGAACTTGCCCTCAGCCAGGCAAGCCCCGCCTTTTCGCGGCCCAATTCGCTGTAATCCTCCAGCGCCCCGCCCATACCCAGGCCGAACTGCCCGGGAGCGGGACCATAGACGCGGGCCAGATCGGCCCGTCCGGCATAAGGGTTCCAATCGGACGCCTCGTCCCGCGCGGCCAAGGCACGCACAGCCTGGGCGAAGAGGGCCGACAGCGTGGGAAACACATCGCGGAACAGCCCCGACACGCGCAATGTAACGTCGATGCGCGGGCGGTCCATTTCCGCCAGCGGCAGCACCTCGATGCCCGACACCCGCTCGGACCCCGCATCCCAGACGGGGCGCACGCCCAGCAGATGCAGCGCCATGGCAAATTCCTCGCCCGCCGTGCGCATGGTGGCGGAGCCCCACAGATCGACGATCAGGCCGCGCGGCCAGTCCCCCTGATCCTGCAAATGACGGCGGATCAGCTCGTCCGCCAGCCGGATACCCTGTGCATGGGCGGCCCGCGTCGGCACCGCGCGCGGGTCGGTGGTAAAGAGATTCCGCCCCGTCGGCAGCACGTCGCGCCGCCCGCGATAGGGCGATCCCGACGGGCCGGCAGCGATCCGCCGCCCCGCCAGGGCATCCAGCAACGATTGGCGTTCGCCCGCAACCGAACTGGCAGCGGCAAAGGGCGTATCCCCGCGCGGCGCGCGGCCCCAGACATGCAATCCCTCGCCAAACTGGCTTTCCTTGATATCGCAGACGAACCGGTCTATCCGGCCGATCGCCTCATTGCTGCATCCCGCATCCTCAAGGCCCAGATCATCCTCCACCCCCTGCGCTTGCGCCTCGGCGCGGATGTCGGTCTGGAGCCGGTCGCGGCGGCGCGGATCAAGGCCATCGGCGTTGGAAAACTCATCCAGAAGCGCCTCAAGCCGGACCAGCCTGCCCGGCGTACCGCTGGCCCGCATCGGGGGCGGAATATGGCCCAGAGTAACCGCGCCGATGCGCCGCTTGGCCTGAGCCGCCTCGCCGGGATCATTGACGATGAACGGGTAGATCACAGGAAGCGCACCGGTCAGAACCTCGGGCCAGCAGGTGGCCGACAGGGCCACCGATTTGCCCGGCAGCCATTCCAGCGTGCCATGCGCGCCGATATGCACCATCGCATCGCAGCGGGTTTGCAGCCACAGATAGAAGGCGACATAGGCGTGGCGCGGCGTGCGCGCCAGATCGTGATAGCTGTCCTCGCGGCCCTTGGCCGTATCCCGTTCGGGCTGGAGCGCGATCCAGGCATTGCCGCGCCGGGTGGCCGCAAAGTGGAAGGCGCCATCCTGCGCATCAGGGTCATCCTCGGGGGGGCCCCAAACCTCGACCAGCTGGTCGCGGAGCGGTTTCGGCAGGCGCTCCAACGCTGCCTTGTAGTCCGCCAGCGGCCACGCGGTGCTGCGCGCCCGCAACGCATCAGGCAATGCGCCGCCTGCGCCGCCGCCTGCACCGATGTCATAGCCTGCCCCACCCAGATCGTTCAGAATCGCCTCGGCCGATTGCGGGGCGTCAAGGCCGACAGCGTGGCCCATGTTCCAGTCCTTGCCGGGATAGGTCGACAGGATCAGGGCAACGCGGCGCCAGGCGGGAGGGGTCGCGGCCAGCCGCGTCCAGCCTGTGACGCGATCTGCAATCGCCTCGATCCGCCCTGGCTCGGCCCGGTGGGCAAAGCGGGAATATTGCAGATGCGCATCCTTCTTGCCCGGATCCTTGAAGCTGGCAACGCCGCCCATGATGCGCCCGTCCACTTCGGGCAGCACGACGTGCATGGCCAGATCGGCAGGCGACAGGCCTCTTTCCGCTCCGGCCCAGGCCTTGCGGGTCGAGGTAGCAAGCGCGATCTGGAACACCGGAACACCCGCGACGTCCAGCGGCGATGCGCCATCCGCGCCTCTGCCCGAAAACGCCGTGGCATTGACGATGGCGGCAGGCACCAGCGCCGCGACTTGCCTGCGCAGCCATCCCGCCGCCTCCGGCACCTTCAGCGACGGCGCAAACAGCGCAACGACGTCAAAGCCGCGCGCGCGGAAGGCGGTAAAGAGCGCCTTGATCGGCGCAAGATCGGCAGCCACCAGATAGGAGCGATAGAAGATCAGAAGCACGCGCGGCCTGCCCGCCAATGCAGCCGTGGAGCCCAGCGCCAGAACCGGGCAGCCGGCCCCCTCCTCGGGCGTCCAGGCACCGACGGGCGGAAGCGATTTCGCGCCGCGTACCGGCCCCGCATAAAGGCCAGCCGCCAGTGCCATCTGCGCCAACGCGGCCTGCGCGGCGACCGCCCCGCCGGTGTCGCAAAGATCCGCCAGCCGCCGCAGCGTGGATTTCGGCAAGGTCGAGATCTGGTCCAGTTGCGGATCGGGCCGCCCGTCGGCGGGCAGCACCGCCAGCGCGATGCCTTTTTCCTGCGCAAGCGCCCGGATTTGCTGGAGGCCGTAAGGCCAATAAGGCATGCCGCCGATAAGGCGGATCAAAATCCCTTTGGCACCGTCAAGCGTCTGATCGATATAAGTATCAACCGACAAGGGATGTTTCAGCGCAACGATATTGGCCAGCCGGAGGGACGGCAGGCGCCCCTGCGGCCCGCCACCGCGATGCCAGCCTTCCGCAAAAGCGCCCAGATCGGAATCCGACAGCGACAACACCACCAGATCTGCGGCGTCCTGCCCCAGATCCATTGGCGTCTCGGTCTCGTCCAGCCCGTGACTTTCGCGGAAGATGACATGCATGCGCGCTTACTCGGCCGCCTGCGCACATGCCGCGCCCAAGGCTGCGCAGATCACATCGTGCTTGATATCGTCATGCTCGGCGATCACCACAAGCCGGCCCTGCCGCGTCTCGTCTGCCTTCCAGGGACGGTCGAACTGGTGGCGCACCCGCCCGCCCACCGCCTGCACCAAGAGGCGCATTGGCCTGCCCGCCACGGCGGCATAACCCTTGATGCGCAGGATGTTGTGATCACGCGCCAGCCCTTCGATCGCGCGCACGAGGTCCGCAGGATCTGCCAGTTCGGGAATATCGACGACAATACTCTCGAAATCGTCATGCTCGTGATCGTCCACGCCGTCATGATGCGAGGGGCGCGCGTCGATATCGTCTTCGGCCGCCGCCTCCAGCCCCAGAATGATGCGCGGATCAATCACGCCTTCTGCCACCTCTACAACGGGAATGGCGCGGTGGGATTCGGCCGCGATGATTTCTTTGGCACGCGCAACCCCTTCGGGGCCGGCCAGATCGGGCTTGGTCAGAAGGATGAGATCCGCGCAGGAGATCTGATCCTCGAACACCTCGGACAGGGGTGTTTCATGATCGATGCTGGCATCGGCCGCGCGCTGGGCATCGACGCGCGCCACATCGGGGGCAAACCGGCCCGCCGCCACAGCCTCGGCATCGGCCAGCGCGATCACGCCGTCGACAGTGATTTTCGAGCGGATATCGGGCCAGTCGAACGCTTTCAGCAAGGGTTTGGGCAGGGCCAGCCCAGAGGTTTCGATCAGGATGTGATCGGGGCGCGGATCGAGCGCCATCAGCGCCTCGATCGTCGGGATGAAATCATCGGCCACGGTGCAGCAGATGCAGCCATTCGCCAGTTCCATGATATTTTCCGCCGGACAATCAGGAATCGCGCAGGATTTGAGGATATCTCCGTCCACACCTACATCGCCAAATTCGTTGACGATCACGGCCAGCCGCCTGCCGCCCGGGTTCTGCATCAGCTGGCGCACGAGCGTGGTCTTGCCCGAGCCGAGAAATCCGGTGATGACGGTGACGGGCAGTTTGGAAAGATCAGACATTTGCAGTCTCCAATGGGGGGATGCGGGCAACGCAGTTGCGTTTGAAATGCTCGGGACGCTCGCGCCAGGGGATCAGCCCGTCGGCGGTGGCATGATACCGGGCGGCGCCGTCAAGGATCATGGCGGGATGCGCTGCCTCGTCGACATTGGCAAACACGTAGGTCCAGCGCGCGCCGCCCCGTAACGCGACGGTGCAGCCGTGATCGCAATTCTGCAAACAATCGACCGGCGTCAGCCGGACACCCTGAGGCAATTCCATCGCGCCCAGCGCATCGAACAATATCTGACCCGGCCAGCGCTCATCGTCCGGCGCGGCGCGCCCGCGCCTGCATTTGACACAGACCAGCAGTTCGGCCGCGTCGCGCGGTAACTCGGTATGATCCTTCATTGCCCTTCGGTCCCAGATATCATGGGACGCGGGCACAAGCGGCGAGGACAGCCCGGATGCCGGACACGCCCCGACACCGGCGCACCCCGTCCGGTTTCGTCGTCATGTGCCGGCAGGTCTCCCGGCTCGCGGATCTGGGGCATTGGGCCCTGCGGCGGATCTGCCTTCCCGGCTCCTGCCAGTGGCGATGATCTGCCTCATCCGGTCACGGTCGCGGGGGCGGCTGTGCTTGACCGCGGCGGATCGCGGCTGCACATTCCCTTTTCACCTGCTATGGCAGGCACCAGCACAAGCCCCAGACTTCGCCGAATCCCGGCGCGGTGTCAAGATCAAGGAGCCCGTCATGCCCCCCCCTACCCCCGATGAACAGAACGCCCGCCACGCGGAAAAAATGCGCAAGATCAAGGCCGCCCGCGACAAGATGATGGCAACCAAGACCGAGGAAAAGGGCCTGATCATGGTCCATACCGGCGCGGGCAAGGGTAAATCTTCGGCCGGCTTCGGCATGATCATGCGCTGCATCGCGCATCAGATGCCCTGTGCCGTGGTCCAGTTCATCAAGGGCAATTGGGAGACGGGCGAGAAGACGCTGCTGCGGACCCGCTTTGCCGAGGAATGCCGGTTCTTCGTCTCGGGAGAGGGGTTTACATGGGAGACGCAGGACCGCGAGCGTGATATCGCCGCCGCGCAAAACGGCTGGAAGATCGCGCAGGAGCAGATCCTCGACCCCCAGATCCAGTTCGTCCTGCTGGACGAGATCAACATCGCGCTGCGCTACGATTACCTTGATATCGACGAGGTGGTTGAGTTTCTGCTGCACCGCAAACCCGGCATGACCCACGTCTGCCTGACCGGGCGCAACGCCAGGCCCGAATTGATCGAGGCCGCGGATCTGGTCACTGAAATGACGCTGATCAAACACCCCTTCCGCGACGGCATAAAGGCGCAGAACGGCATCGAGATGTAGCGCCATGGCGCGCGCGCTGATGATTCAGGGCACCGGCTCGAACGTCGGAAAGTCGATGCTCGTCGCGGGGCTGTGCCGGGCGGCCTTGCGGCGCGGGCTGTCGGTGGCCCCGTTCAAGCCACAGAACATGTCCAACAATGCCGCCGTGACGCCGGGTGGCGGTGAAATCGGCCGCGCGCAGGCATTACAGGCCATGGCTTGCGGGCTGCCTTCACATACCGATATGAACCCGGTCCTGTTGAAACCCGAATCGGAGGTCGGCGCGCAGGTTATCGTGCAGGGCAAACGGCGGACCACCACGCGCGCGCAGGATTATGCCGCGCTGAAGCCCACCCTGATGGGAGCGGTGCTGGAAAGTTTCCACCGCCTTGAAGCGCAACATGATCTGATCATCGTCGAAGGCGCGGGCAGTCCGGCCGAGATCAACCTGCGCAAGGGCGATATCGCCAATATGGGGTTTGCCGAAGCGGCTGGCGTGCCGGTCGTTCTATGCGGCGACATCGACCGGGGCGGCGTGATCGCCCAGATCATCGGCACGCAGGCGGTGATGCCTCCCGCCGACGCTTCCCGCATCAAGGGGTTCATCATCAACAAGTTTCGCGGTGATCCTTCACTGTTCGCGGAGGGCTATACCGCGATCGAGGCAATGACCGGCTGGCGCGGCTATGGGGTGGCGCCGTGGTTTGCAGAGGCATGGCGCCTGCCTGCCGAGGACGCGCTGGATATCGTCAGCAGCCCCACGAAACGTGGATTTCATATCGTCTGCCTGCATCTGTCGCGCATCGCCAATTTTGATGATCTGGATCCTTTGGTGCAGGAACCCGGTCTGCGCGTTACCATGCTACCTGCCGGCCAGGCAATTCCGGCAGATGCAGATCTGGTGATCGTTCCGGGGTCCAAATCCACGCGGGGAGATCTGGCATACTTGCGCGCTCAGGGGTGGGATATCGACTTGATCGCGCATTACCGGCGTGGCGGACGGGTGTTTGGCATTTGCGGCGGATACCAGATGCTGGGCCAGTCCGTGACGGACCCTCGCGGGATCGAGGGTGCGCCGGGCAGCACGCTGGGGCTCGGCCTTCTGGACGTGAGCACGATGATGGGCGGTGACAAAAGCCTGAGGGAGGTATGCGCCCTCCACACCGCGCTCGATCTGCCTTTTACCGGCTACGAAATCCATATCGGCCAGACCGATGGCCCCGATTGCGCCCGCCCCTTTGCCTACGTGGAAGGACGCCCCGAAGGCGCGGTATCCGCCGACAGGCGCGTTGAGGGCAGCTACCTGCACGGCATGTTTGCCGATGATGCGTTCCGGACCGCATGGCTTGCGGGTCTTGGCGCGCAGCCCTCTGCTCACGCCCATTCCGCGCGCGTCGAGGCGACGCTGGATGCGCTGGCCGATCATCTGGAGGCGCATCTGGATGTGCCGGCCCTGCTGGCCCTGGGAGCGCAGTCCTGACCCGCAGCAGCCTCCTGTTTTGCGCCATGGCACTGATTTTGCAATAGGGCGCCTCGATTTTTGACCATTTTCGTAACCGCGCAGCGGTGCCTGTGGCGTG
>JAUNVT010000029.1 GCA_030540655.1 Rhodobacterales bacterium | reverse complement strand
CCTAGCGATTTGAAAGGCGGCGTCACGCGCAAAATCCTGTTGAGAACATTTAGCGAACGAATTAACCTGACAGGATGAATGCGTTTCCAAATCCTGCCCCCCCGGCCACCCGCCCTGCCCTGAAGGTAAAGGGTGATCTGGCCCTGCCGTTGGCGCGCCTGCACGAAGCCTGCGGGCCTGCGCGTCATACGCTGGCAATGGTTATCGCTGCTGCAACCCAAGGGCCTGTCCTGTGGATTGCGCCGCCCTGGCAGGGGGCCGCGCTGAACCCCGATGGCATGGTTGCCTTTGCCGGGCCCGAGAGGTTCATCTGGATCGCGCCCGAACGGCCGGCTGATATTCTGTGGACACTGGAAGAGGCCCTGCGCAGCGGGGCGGCGCCGCTGATGGTGGCGGATCTGGCCGGCCCGCCCGGCCTGACGCCGGTGCGCCGCCTGCATCTGGCCGCCGAGACGGGCGCCGCTCAAGGGGCGGGCGCGCCTTTGGGCTTGATCCTGACACCGGATTCAGGCGGTGCGCCGGGGATCGAGACGCGCTGGCACATGGCCCCGGCCCACGCCGCCATGGAAGGCTGGAGCCTGACCCGCCTGCGCGCCCGCACCGCGCCCCCCGCCGCATGGCATCTGAGCGGAACGCCCGAACACTGGCACATGACCCGAGCCAAGGTGGTCTGACACTCCCCGCCACACCGGATAGCAGAATTTCCGGGCAGACGAGCGGGCGGGGTTGGCTTTGTGCAGGCCGCTGTGCAATCTCGACCTCGCCGGGCCATCCGGGCCAGCGGCGTTTCAGGCGGGGCAGATGCACGATGGGCATGATGATCTCTTTCGCTGCACTTTTCCTGTCGGTGATATTGATGCAGCTGGCGTCGGGTGGGCTGGGGCCGCTGGATGCGCTGAGCGGTCTGGCGCTGGCGTTTACCACGGCGCAGATCGGGCTGCTTGGATCTGCGCATTTCCTGGGCTTCTTCATCGGGTGCTGGTGGGCACCGCGATTGATGGGCAGCGTCGGGCACAGCCGCGCCTTCGCCGCGTTCACCGCCGCCGGGACGATATCGCTGATTGCCCATATGCTGGTGATCGATCCGTGGGCCTGGGCGCTAATGCGCGTGGCGATGGGCCTGTGTATCGCCGGATGTTACACCGTTCTGGAGGCATGGCTTCAGGCCAAGGTCACGAATGCCACGCGCGGACGGGCCATGGGCGTCTATCGGCTGACCGATATGGGCGCGTCGCTGGTGGCGCAGCTGTTGATTTCGGTGCTGGAGCCCGCATCCTACGTCTCCTATAACCTGCTCGCCATGCTGTGCTGCGCGGCGTTGCTCCCTCTGACATTGACCCGCGCAGAACAGCCCAAGACCCCCGTCGCACCCCGCCTGCGGCCCGGCCTTGCCATCGCGTGTTCGCCTCTGGCCGCTGCCGGCGTGGTCGTGGCGGCACTCAGCAGCGCGACATTTCGGATGATCGGCCCGCTTTACGGCAAGCAGGTAGGGCTAACCACGGCGCAGATCGCCTGGTTCCTGGCAGCCTTCGTGCTCGGCGGCGCTCTCGCGCAGCTTCCGGTGGGTTGGCTGGCAGACAGATATGACAGACGATACGGGTTGATAGGGCTGTCGGTCGCCGCCATCGCCTGCTGTGTGATTACTGCATGGCTGGGGGCATTGTCAGCCCGGGGAGTGATGCTGGCCGCGTTCTTCTTCGGGATCACCTCCTTTCCGATCTATTCGGTCGCGGTTGCCCACGCCAATGATTTTGCCACTGCCGATCAACGCGTGGAGTTGTCGGCGGCAATGATGTTCTTTTACGCTCTGGGAGCCATCGCAGCGCCGCTTGCCGCATCCGGCCTGATTGCAGCGTTCGGCCCGCCCGCAATGTTTTTGATGATTGCAGCCGGTCATGCGCTGCTGGTGATCTTTGGTATCATGCGCCTCCGGGCGCGGCCCGCACAGGCACCGCGCACCAAATATGTGTGGACGCCGCGCACCAGCTTCATCATCGGGCGATTGACCAAGGGCAGCCGCGATCCGCGCTGAGGCTGCCTCCCGTAACACGCTGGCAACGCTGTAGCGCTTGCGCTAAAGCAGGCGCACGCGTTTGAACGAGGGGCGACATGGCACGGCATCTGATCACATCGGCGATACCTTATATCAACGGGATCAAGCATCTGGGGAATCTGGTAGGCAGCCAGCTGCCGGCCGATCTTTATGCCCGCTACCAGCGCGGACGCGGCAACGAGGTTCTCTTCCTCTGCGCCACCGACGAGCATGGCACCCCGGCCGAATTGGCGGCGAAAAAGGCGGGCAAGCCCGTCGCGGAATACTGCGCGGAAATGCATGCCGTTCAGGCCGAAATCGCACGGGGCTTCAGGCTCAGCTTCGATCATTTCGGCCGCTCCTCCAGCCCGCAGAACCACGAGCTGACGCAGCATTTCGCCGGCAAGCTGGCCGAAAACGGGCTGATCCGCGAAGTCAGCGAAAGCCAGATCTATTCCAAAACCGATGGCCGGTTCCTGCCGGACCGCTATATCGAGGGGATCTGCCCCAACTGCGGATACGATAAGGCCCGCGGCGATCAATGCGAGAATTGTACCAAGCAACTCGACCCCACCGATCTTATAGAGCCACGCAGCGCCATTTCAGGCTCCACCGATCTGGAAGTGCGCGAGACAAAGCATCTCTACCTCATGCAAGCCGGGATGCGCGGGCAGCTTAATGACTGGATCGACAGTCAGGAGGATTGGCCGCTGCTGACCACCTCTATCGCGCGCAAATGGCTGAACGACGGCGACGGGCTTCAGGATCGCGGCATCACCCGCGATCTGGATTGGGGTATTCCGGTCCGGCGCGGCAAGGAGCCATGGCCGGGCATGGAGGGCAAGGTGTTCTATGTCTGGTTTGACGCCCCCATCGAATATATCGCCTGCGCAGGTGAATGGGCCGAGGCGACCGGGCAGGACGATGCCGCCTGGCAACGCTGGTGGCGCACCGACAAGGGTGCCGATGACGTGCGCTATACGCAGTTCATGGGCAAGGATAACGTGCCGTTCCATACGCTCAGCTTTCCGGCCACGATCCTTGGCTCGGGCGAGCCGTGGAAACTGGTCGATTACATCAAATCCTTCAACTACCTCAATTATGACGGTGGCCAGTTCAGCACCAGCCAGGGGCGCGGCGTGTTCATGGACCAGGCGCTGGATATCCTGCCGCCCGATTACTGGCGCTGGTGGCTGCTGAGCCATGCACCGGAATCCAGCGATTCCGAATTTACGTGGAAGAATTTCCAGACCTCGGTGAACAAGGATCTGGCCGATGTCCTGGGCAATTTCGTCAGCCGGGTCACCAAATTCTGCCGCTCGAAATTCGGCGAGGCCGTGCCCGAGGCAGGCACGTTCGGTCCCGAGGAGCATGCGCTGATCGACAGCCTGACCATCCGCCTGCGCAATTACGAGACCCATATGGAAGCGATGGAGGTGCGCAAATCCGCCGCCGAGCTGCGGGGGATCTGGGTGGCGGGCAATGAATATCTGCAATCCGTCGCGCCCTGGACCACGTTCAAGACCGATCCGGACAAGGCTGCGGCACAGATCCGGCTGGCGCTGAACCTCGTGCGCTTTTACGCGGTGCTGAGCGCGCCCTTCGTGCCCGACGCCGCGTCCGATATGCTGGCCGCGATGCAAACCGTCGATGACAGTTGGCCCGATGATGTGCCTGCTGCCCTGAGCGTTCTGGAACCGGGGCACATTTTTACCGTGCCGGAAGTGGCCTTTGCCAAGATCTCGGACGAGCAGCGCGAAGACTGGCAGGCGAGATTTTCCGGTGTCCGGACGTAGCGATCGCGACAAAGACGCTTTTCATCTCGGCAAACTGTCTTAGATTAACTGGTATGCCCTACCAATGGTCTCCACCCGCCTCGGCCGAGGCAACACAAAGGTTGGATATGTGGCCGCACCGGTCACTGCCACGGCGGGGATTCGCGTGGTTCATGCTGGCCACCTCCGTGATGATATCCCTGCCGCTCTTTGCGCTTCTGGGGACGGTTCTGTTATGGGGGATGCTGCCTTTTCTGGCGGGGGCCGTGATGTTCCTGTGGTGGGCGCTGGAACACAGCTATCGCACCGGCACCTTGCACGAGGAGCTGCTTATTGATGACTGCGAGGTGCATCTGACCCGGACCGACCCGAAGGGAAAGGTGCAAAGCTGGGGTTGCAACTGCCATTGGGCGCAGGCGCAGATCTATCCATCAGGAGGACCGGTGGCGCATTACATAACCCTGCGTGGCGCAGGCCGCGAGGTGGAACTGGGCGCATTCCTCTCCGAGGACGAGCGCAAGGCGCTCTATGGCGAATTGCGCAATGCGTTGAGCCGGGCCCGCGCGAGCGTCACATCCCGCCCGCCCCGCGACTGAGCGCGCGCCCTGCTACCCCTTCTTCAGCACAGGCGGTTCTTGACGCGCGGACCCACCGTTCCAAAATCCATCTGGCCGGTATGTTGCGCCTTCAGCACGCCCATCACCTTGCCCATGTCGCGAATCGAGGTGGCGCCGGTCTCCTCGATGGCCTGTCCGATGGCGGCCTCGACCTCGGCCTCGGTCAGCTGGCGGGGCAGGAATTCGGCGATGATGGCCACCTCCGCCTGCTCACGCTCGGCCAGATCGATGCGGCCACCCTCTTCATAGGCGCGAACCGATTCGTGGCGCTGCTTGGTCATCTTGCCAAGGATCGCCAGAACCTCATCATTCCCGAGCACCGTTTCCTCGCCGCTGGAACGCGCGGCGATCTCCTGGTCCTTGATGGCGGCGTTGATCAGGCGCAGCGTGCCCAGACGCTGGGAATCGCGGTCGCGCATGGCCTGCTTCAGGGCCACCTCAATACGTTCGCGTAATGTGTTATCCATGTCCGTCCTCGAAATCACGCACCGGCCAGTCGCGCGGCCCTTGTTGCAGTTTGCGGTACCTATACCTCCCTTGCAGCGCTGGCAACTGACGCCCTGAAAGGTGCCTGACCCCCTTGACCGCTCACCGGCGCGCCCTTAGGTTCGCGCAGATTTTGCTCCCTCATACATAAACACCGGAGAGCCGCCATGACCCATGCGCCCCAGCCCCGCCCCACCGCCTGCCTTGCGCTGGCCGATGGCACGCTGATCTACGGTCGCGGGTTCGGCGCCACAGGCGTCGTGGTGGCCGAGCTGTGCTTCAACACCGCGATGACCGGCTATCAGGAAGTCATGACCGACCCCAGCTATGCCGGGCAGGTCGTCACTTTTACCTTTCCGCATATCGGCAATACCGGCACCTGCCGCGAGGATGACGAATCGGCCGATCCCGTGGCCGCCGGAATGGTGGTCAAATGGGACCCGACCGAGCCGAGCAGCTGGCGCAGCACCCAGCGCCTTCAGGATTGGCTGGCCCAGCGCGGGCGCATCGCGATTGGCGGCGTCGATACACGCCGCCTGACCCGTGCAATCCGCCAGCAGGGCGCGCCGCATGTCGCGCTTGCCCATGATCCGGAGGGCAATTTCGACACTGGTGCGCTGATCTCCCAGGCGCGCGGCTTTGCCGGGCTGGAAGGGCTGGACCTGGCCAAGGACGTGACCTGCGCGCAAACCTATCGGTGGGACGAGATGCTCTGGGCTTGGCCAGGGGGTTATCCGCGCCAGACCGCCCCGCGCCACAAGGTGGTCGCCATCGATTACGGAGCCAAGCGCAACATCCTGCGCTGCCTTGCCAGTGCGGGCTGCGACATCACTGTTCTGCCCGCAACCGCGACCGCCGAGGAAGTGCTGGCGCACAAGCCCGATGGCATATTCCTGTCCAACGGCCCCGGCGACCCGGCGGCGACGGGCGTCTATGCCGTGCCGGTGATCAAGGAGTTGCTGAAGGCCGAGTTGCCGATCTTCGGCATCTGCCTTGGCCACCAGATGCTGGCTTTGGCGCTGGGCGGCAGGACGGTGAAGATGGGCCACGGCCATCACGGCGCGAACCATCCGGTCAAGGACCACACGACCGGAAAGGTAGAAATTACCTCGATGAATCATGGCTTTGCCGTCGATGCCCAAAGCCTGCCTCAAGGTGTGATCGAGACGCATGTTTCGCTTTTCGATGGGTCGAACTGCGGCATCGCAGTCCAGGATCGCCCCATTTTTTCGGTGCAGCACCACCCTGAAGCCAGCCCCGGCCCACAAGACAGCTTTTACCTTTTTGAGCGCTTTACAGAGTCGATGGCTCAGAAGGCTACAGTTTTTTGACATCTGTCGAGAAAATCTTCACTATCCGTTAACCGTGATCAACGAAACCTTTCACCAGCATAGATGGTGAGGGGTCAGCAATGGGTATCTCGGAACTGCGGCAGATCGACCCGCAACCGTGGCACAGAGTTCGTCGGCGGGGCATGTCGGCGCAGGGCCATGATCTGCCCGATCTGAGCCGTCATCTGGTGCAATCAGGAACGATATCCTATTCCGACGCCGAACTTGCGCAGACGGTGCAATCTTACTGCGACGCGCCGCTGGACCGCGTGCTGCTGGCCGAAGGGCTGGCGGATGGCGGCCAGATCCTCAGAGCTCAGGCGGCACGGGCCAACCTGCGTCTGGCCACGCCCGAGGAACTCGCGGGTGGTGCCGAGGTTCCGGAGGATCAGGATGCGCGGCACCTGATCAAAGCCGTTGCCGCGCCGCTACGGGGATCCGACGGCGTGCTGCGGCTGGCGGTCAGCAATCCCGACATTGCGCTTGCCGACCCTGCCCTGCCCACTGCCCTGCAAAACCTGCCGCGTATCATCGCGCCACGCCGCGATGTTCAAAATGCCATCGCGGGAGCTGCCCAACTGCGGCTGGCGGCAGACGCGCAGGCTCGCACCCCCGTCGCCGAAAGCTGCCGCACCTGGGACGCCGCTCCCACGCGCCGCATCATCACCGCCATGTCGGCAATGACCGCCTGCGCCGCGCTGACGATGCTTTTCCCCACCATCGTCTTTACCGGGATCGTGGCCTGGGCCACCCTGACTCTGCTGCTCTCGACCCTGCTGAAATCGGCTTGCGTCTGGGCGCGCGTCGGCAGCGGCGCGCCGCGCGAGGTGCAGCCGCCGCTGCAGCCCGGCACCCGCCTGCCCAAGGTATCCGTTCTGGTGCCGCTGTTCCGCGAGACCGAAATCGCCCATGCGCTGATCACCCGGCTGACCCGGCTGACCTATCCCAAATGCCTGCTGGACGTGATTCTGGTGCTGGAGGAAAAGGACGACACCACAAGACAGACCCTGGCTCAGATCGACCTGCCGCCCTGGATGCGCGCCGTCGTCGTGCCCGATGGCCAGCCACGTACCAAACCGCGCGCGATGAACTATGCCCTGGATTTCTGCGAGGGCGATATCGTCGGCATTTTTGATGCCGAGGATGCACCCGACCCCGACCAGATCACGCAGATTGCCCGCCGGTTCAGCACCGCCCCGCCCGACGTGGCATGTCTGCAAGGTATTCTGGATTACTACAACCCGCGCCAGAACTGGCTGGCCCGGTGCTTTACCATCGAATACGCGACATGGTTCCGCGTGATGATGCCCGGTCTGGCGCATCTGGGCTTTGCCATTCCGTTGGGCGGCACGACGCTTTATTTCCGCCGCAACGTTCTGGAGGAGCTGGGCGGCTGGGATGCGCATAACGTGACCGAGGATGCCGATCTTGGTTTCCGTCTCGCGCGCCACGGCTACAGGACCGAGATGATCGGAACCGTCACCGACGAGGAAGCGAACTGCCGCCCCTGGCCGTGGATCAAGCAGCGCTCGCGCTGGCTGAAGGGCTACGCGACCACCTATCTGGTTCACATGCGTCGGCCGCTGATCCTCTATCGCCAGCTCGGCGCGTGGCGATTCGTGGGGTTTCAGGCGCATTTCCTGACCGCGCTCTCGCAATTCCTGCTGGCGCCGTTCCTGTGGTCCTTCTGGCTGGTGCTGCTGGGAATGCCGCATCCTCTCGACGATGTCGTGCCCCACGGCGCGCTCATCCAGCTCGGGCGGCTGTTCCTGGCGGTCGAGGTGCTGAATATCATCTTCTACATCGTCGGGGTATCGGGGCGCCGCCACCGGCACCTGATTCCCTGGGTTCCGACAATGCATCTTTATATACCGCTTGGCACCATCGCGGCAATCAAGGCACTCTACGAGATGATCTTTGCGCCCTTCTACTGGGACAAGACCAGCCATGGCCATTCTTTGCAACCTGCGACGGCGCAAACACCTATCGCCGCAGTCACGTTAGAGGATCGAGGCAACCTCGCCTGAATCGAGCCGGAGCCGGGTGACGAAAGCCTTGGAGATATGCGCCTTCAGCGCGTCATGGGCGGCCCTCGCATCGCACGCCTCGATCGCGGTGACGATGGCATCATGTTCCTCAATCGCCACCTCGCCGCGCCCTTCGGCGGCCAGCGAGGTTGTCGCGATCAGCGCCATCGACCGATGCACAAGGTCCAGTTGCTGGACCAGAAACCGGTTATGCGAGGCCAGATGGATCTGCTTGTGAAACCGCCTGTTGGCGCGGGCCATGAGGTCTGGCTTGCCGATCAGGGCGCGATCATGTTCGACCATATCGCGCAGCACCGCCACTTCTTCGGGCGTGGCGTGGCGCGCCGCCAGGCTGGCCGCCAGCCCCTCCAGCTCGGCGCGCACCACGTACAGATCGGCGCGCTGGTTGTGATCGAGCGATGCCACGATCAGGCTGCGCCCGTCTCGCGCCAGCAGAGATTGCGTCTCAAGCCGTTGCAGCGCCTCGCGGATGGGGGTGCGGGACACGCCGAACCGCTCGGCCAGATCGCTTTCGACGAGGCGGTCGCCGGGCCTGAACACGCCGGTATCTATCGCCTGCAGGATGAGCGAATAGGCATCTGTGAGCGCAGGTTTCATGGCGGCATATCCATTTGTTCGAGTCTGGTTCCAGCGTAGGCGCGCGGCCCCGCCCGTTCAAGTCCGCGTGTATTGACTCCGGCCGCGCGACCCCTACCCTTAGCGCCATGACAAAACAACATTTCGACCATATAGACACCTGGGTTTTCGATCTGGACAATACGCTGTATTCACCGGAAATCCGGCTCTTTGATCAGATCGAAAAGCGCATGACGCAGTTCGTGATGGATATCGTGGGTGTGGACCGTGAAGAGGCAAACCGCCTGCGCACGCTCTACTGGCGCGAGCATGGCACCACCCTGGCCGGGTTGATGCGCGTGCATGGCATGGCGCCAGACGAATATCTGGTCGCGGTGCACGATATAGACATGGCGGTGCTGTCCCCCGACACGGCGCTGCGCGCGCGGATCGACGCGCTGCCGGGCCGCAAGATCATCTATACCAACGGCACCGCGCCATATGCCGCCCGCGTCGCTGCGGCCCGCGGACTGGAGGGGGCATTCGACGCCATTTACGGCGTGGAACATGCAGGCTACTCCCCCAAGCCGGAGGCCGAGGCGTTTCGTGCTGTTTTCGAGGCTGATGGGCTGACACCGGGCCGCGCCGCGATGTTTGAGGATGATCCGCGAAATCTGGCGGTGCCGCATGCCATGGGCCTGCGCTGCGTCCACGTTGCGCCCTCCCCGCTGGAGCAGGCGCTGCCGCATGTCCACTATCATACCGATGATCTCAGCGGGTTTCTGATGAAGCTGGTATAGGACCTGCGACACTTCGCCTCTTAAGGAGAGGTCTTGTCTCGCATACACCCCTGCTCAGCCCAGACGTTCCGCAAGAAGGAGAAAACACCGATGACACGAACCAGTTCTGACGTGGGTGGCGCGGGTCCGGACAGCGGGCAGCGCCCGGGCAGCGGGCTCTCCGAAAACGCCGTTGCCGCCCGTATCCTGCTGGTAATCCTTGTCGCGCTCGTGGCTTGGGGGCTGAGCATCTTCTTTTTTGGAGTGCCGGGCCTTTACCTGCCCGCGCTTGCGCTGGTGCCGGTGGTCTGGATCGCTCTTCTTGCAATCACCGTCGGGGGCTGAGCAAACTGGCGCCTTCCCCTGCGCCGCGTTATGATCGGGCAGGTTGACGGTTGATCAAAATGCGAGGCAGGAGCCATGGCTGATTTCGATATAGTGGTTTCTGGCGGGGGGGTTGCGGGGCTGACAGCCGCCTGCATTTTCGGCAATGCCGGGTTCACGGTTCTCTGCGTCGATCCCGCGCCGCCCATAACCGACCGCGAGGCGGAAGGCTCGGATCTGCGCAGCACCGCCTTTTTGCAACCTGCGCAGGCTCTCCTGAACCGGGCTGGGATCTGGGACCGCCTTGCGCCTCATGCCACGCCGCTGGAGACGATGCGCATCATTGATGCGGGCGGCGCAGAGCCAGAGCCGCGTCTGGTGCGCTCTTTTGCCTCGGAAGAACTGTCCAGCCTGCCCTTCGGATGGAACCTGCCCAACTGGCTGCTACGCCGCGAAATGCTGGCGCGGATCGACGAACTGTCTGGCGTGGAATTTCGCCCCGGCACCGGCACGGCGGATCTGCTCACCCGCGATGCTGAAGCGATCGTCACGCTCTCGGATGGTGCCCGCGTCACGGCGCGGCTGGTGGTGGCGGCAGACGGGCGCCATTCGCCCATCCGTCGCGCGGCGGGTATCACGGTCCGCACAACGCGCTACGGGCAGAAGGCGCTGGCCTTTGCGGTCACGCATCCGATCCCGCATGAGAATGTCTCGACCGAGATCCATCGCAGCGGCGGGCCGTTCACGCTGGTCCCCCTGCCCGACCATGAAGGCATGCCATCTTCGGCCGTCATCTGGATGGAGCGCGGCGCCGAGGCACAGCGCCTTGCCGCGCTGGATGTGCCTGCCTTTGAAGAGGAAATGAATGCCCGCAGTTGCCGCATCATGGGGCCGCTCACGCTGGCCAGCCGCCGCACGCTCTGGCCAATCATCACACAGCGCGCGCAGCGGATGAGCGCGCACCGCGTTGCCCTGATCGCCGAGGCCGCGCATGTGGTGCCGCCTATCGGCGCCCAAGGCCTGAACATGAGCCTTGCCGATGTGGCCGCTCTGCTGGCGCTGGCTGAAAAATCGCCTGCAACCATTGGAAATACCGCCATGATGGCTGCCTATCACCGCGCCCGTCATGCCGATATTGTCGCGCGCACGGTGGGGATCGATCTGTTGAACCGCGCGTCCATGGCGGATGCACGGCCCCTGCGGGATATGCGCGCCATGGGTCTTAATGCGCTGTATGCGCTTGCGCCGGTGCGCCGGGGCCTGATGCGTCTGGGCCTCGGCGCACGCGGGTCACACAAGGCTGATTAAAGCACCTTGTCCAGCACCTTGCGCAAACGGTCCAGCGCGCCGTCGACGTCATAGAGCTTGTCCAGGCCGAACAGGCCGATGCGGAAGGTGCGGAAGCCCTCGGGCTCGCCCACCTGAAGTGGAACGCCTGCAGCGATCTGCATGCCTTCGGCCGCAAACTTCTTGCCGTTCTGCAGATCGGGATCGGAGGTATAGCTGACCACAACGCCCGGCGCGCCAAAGCCTTCGGCTGCAACCGATTGAACGCCGCGCTCTTTCAGCATGGCGCGGACGCCGTTGCCGAGCGCCCACTGTGCGTCGTACAGCTTGTCAAAGCCGTATTCCTTGGTCTCCAGCATGGTGTCGCGGAACGCGCGCAGCGCATCCGTGGGCATGGTGGCGTGATAGGCATGGCCACCGTTCTCATAGGCCTGCATGATCTGGTGCCATTTCTTCAGGTCGATGGCAAAGCTGTTAGACTGCGTGCCCTCCATCCGGTCAAGCGCGCGCTGCGACATCATGACCATTCCGGCGGATGGCGAGGCGGACCAGCCCTTTTGCGGGGCGGAAATCAGCACGTCGACGCCCGTCTTTTTCATGTCGACCCAGGCACAGCCCGACGCGATGCTGTCCAGCACCAGAATGGCGCCAACCTCATGCGCGGCATCGGCCAGCGCTGTGATGTAATCATCGGGCAGGATGATGCCGGCGGACGTCTCCACATGCGGGGCGAAGACCACATCGGGCTTGGCATCGCGGATGCGGGCGGTCACTTCCTCGATGGGCGTGGGAGCAAAGGGTGCCGTGGCACCGTTGCCGGCCTGACGCGCCATGCAGACGGTCTCTTCGGAGGTGAATTTGCCGGCTTCGAAAATCTGCGTCCAGCGGTAGGAGAACCAGCCGTTGCGCACGACCAGCACATGCGCATCGCTGCCGAACTGCCGTGCGACCGCCTCCATCGCGTAGCTGCCGCCACCGGGCACCAGCGCCACCGCCTCGGCCTTGTAGACTTCTTTCAGCATGCCGGAAATATCGCGCATCACGCCCTGAAAGGCGCCAGACATGTGGTTCAGCGACCGGTCGGTGAAAACGACCGAATATTCCAGCAGTCCATCGGGATCGACGGTATCGAGAAGGGCATTCATATTTTTTCTCCGGAATTGGGTTTGACTCCCTGTTAGCGCGCAACAATTGCAAAGGCAACGCATACATGGGCATACACATATTACCGCAGGCCTCCCCCTTTCAGATAGGGCCGGGCCTGCGTTCCTCGCTCAGCAGCACGTTCGCCTCCACGTCGCCCACACCCGGCAAGGTCATGATGCGCCGCCGCAGGACACGCTCGAAATCGGAAATATCCCGCGCGACAACACGCAACCGGTAGTCATAGACGCCCAATATATGCTCCACGCTTTGCACTTCGGGGATGGCCGAGATCGCACGTTCGAAATCGTCCAGACTGACGCGTCCCTTGGTTGCCAGCTTGACCCCCAGAAAAACGGCGACGCCAAATCCCAGCTTCTCGCGGTCCAGATCCAGCCGCTGCCCCTTGATCACGCCCGTGTCATGAAGACGTTTGATGCGACGCCACGTCGCGGGCTGGGACAGGCCCAAGGCTCGCCCCAGCCTGCTCGCGCTTTGCGTCGCGTCCTGTATCAGCAGGCGCAGGATGCGGCGGTCCATGTCGTCCAGCTCGATCACAGCGGCAACCCCTCATCCGACTTGATACGCGCCATATGCATCAGCGCCTCGATATCAGTGATATGCGGCAGGGGCAGGATCGCGCTGCGGTAGATATGCTGGTAATGCGCCATGTCCCGCGCGATCACGTAAAGCCGCAGATCGACCCGTCCCAGGAACGTCTGGATCTCCATGACCTCGGGTACCAGCCGCGCGGCGGCCGTAAATTCGTCGAAGGCGCGCGGCTGCGTCTTGTCCAGTTGGGCGCGCAGGCTGACCTCCACCTCGTAGCCCAGCATCCGCCAGTCGATCACCGCCCTGTTCCCAAGGATCACGCCCGAGCCCTGCATCCGCTCCAGCCGCCGGGCACAGGTATTGGCCGTCACCCCGGCCAGATCCGCCAGATCGGTAAGCGCCAGTTTCGGCTGGTGTTGATAGTGGCGCAGGATCCGCCTGTCAGTGTCATCCAGCATGATTTTTCCACCAAGCCACCTTTATTTGCATGATTACTTCATCAGGTTGCATGTTCAACGTGTATTTGTCGTTGTCATCGGGCCAGATCACGTAGTTTCAGCCCAACACTCTAAAGAAAGGATACATCATGCGCGTTTATTATGACCGCGATTGCGATATCAACCTGATCAAGGACAAGAAGGTCGCTATCCTCGGCTATGGCAGCCAAGGGCACGCTCATGCGCTGAACCTGCGCGATTCGGGTGCGAAGAACCTTGTCGTCGCCCTGCGCGAAGGCTCGAAATCCGCCAAGAAGGCCGAGGGCGAAGGGCTGAAGGTCATGGGCATCGCCGAGGCAGCCGCCTGGGCCGACCTGATCATGTTCACCATGCCCGACGAATTGCAGGCCGAAACCTACCGCAAATACGTGCATGACAATATCCGCGATGGCGCAGCGATCGCATTTGCCCACGGCCTGAACGTGCATTTCGGCCTGATCGAGCCCAAGGCGGGCGTTGATGTCATCATGATGGCGCCCAAAGGCCCCGGCCATACGGTGCGCGGGGAATATGTCAAGGGTGGTGGCGTCCCCTGCCTCGTGGCGGTCGATACGGATGCATCGGGCAAGGCGCTTGAAATCGGCCTCAGCTATTGCTCCGCCATTGGCGGCGGCCGTTCAGGCATCATCGAGACGAATTTCCGCGAAGAGTGCGAGACTGATCTTTTTGGCGAGCAGGCAGTTCTCTGCGGCGGTCTGGTCGAGTTGATCCGCATGGGGTTCGAGACGCTGGTCGAGGCGGGCTACGCGCCGGAAATGGCCTATTTCGAATGCCTGCATGAGGTGAAGCTGATCGTCGATCTGATCTATGAGGGCGGTATCGCCAACATGAATTATTCGATCTCGAATACCGCAGAATACGGCGAGTATGTCAGCGGCCCCCGTGTCCTGCCCTATGAGCAGACCAAGAAGGAAATGAAGGCGATCCTGCGCGACATTCAGTCGGGTAAATTTGTGCGCGACTTCATGTCCGAAAATTCGGTTGGCCAGCCCTTCTTCAAGGGGACACGCCGTATGAACGACGCACACCAGATCGAGGAAGTCGGCGCCAGGCTGCGCGCGATGATGCCCTGGATTTCGTCCGGCAAGATGGTCGACAAAGAAAAGAACTGAACACAATTTGCAGGGCGGCTGCGCGCGGGCGCAGCCGCTTCATTACTTTATGTCGCAGGCTTGGCATGGCTTTCTGCATTTTTGGCAGGCGTCGATTTCGGCGCTTTTTCCGTTTTCAGCGAAACCCTCGCCCTTGAGAACAGCGACGATCGAAAGGGCAAAGGGCGCAACCGGCAAGGTCGCGGATACGGGAACTGTCGCTAGGCATCCTCCTGTTCAACGCTAAGCCGCCAGCGCGGTCAGGGCAGGTTGTTTCCCCGCAAGTGTGAGCCTGGCTGGCCTCTCCAATCCGACAGGCGTCCCATGACGGGTGCCATTTCCGCATCAACAAGCCGGAGTGCCGCAGGATGCCGCCCATTTCCCCGCTCAACTGGATGCGCCTCATCCTTTTGGGTGCCATGTTTGGCGCTGCGTTCATGTTCACCAAATTGGCGCTGGATGGGGTGGGCCCGCGGCTGGTCGTCGCTTCGCGGCTTGGGGTCGGCGCGCTATTGCTGCTGATCATCGCGACCTTGCGCGGCACTGGCCTGCCCCCCCTGCGCGGCAAGGGCGCAGGAACGGTCTGGGCCTTTGCGCTTGGCATGGGGATCTGCACTAATGCCCTGCCATTTTTTCTGTTGAGCTGGAGCCAGCAATTCATCGCGTCGGGCTTCGCGGGCGTGTGCATGGCGGTGGTGCCGCTGTTGATCCTGCCGCTCGCGCATTTTCTGGTGCCCGGTGACCGGATGAACCTGCGGCGCCTTGCCGGATTTCTGATCGGCACCTGCGGCGTCGTGCTGCTGATCGGGCCCGCAGCCTTTGCCTCGACAGGAACGGAATTGGAATTGACGGCGCGCATCGCCTGTATCGGCGCCGCGTTCAGCTATGCCATCGGCGCGATTCTCACGCGGCTTTGCCCGGATGTGGACATGATATCGCTCGCGGCCGCCGCGCTGACCATGGGGGCGGTGCTGTTCGTGCCTTACGCGCTGATCGTCGAAGGCATTCCCGGCAGCATTCCCGCCAGCAGCCTGCTCGCGCTACTCTATCTGGGCACTTTTCCAACGGGAATCGCTCAACTGCTGCTGGTGCAAGTTATCCGCAGCGCCGGCCCGGTGTTCATGTCGCTGCTGAACTATCAGGTGCCGCTGTGGTCGCTCAGCCTTGGCATCCTGTTTCTGGGCGAGGATCTGCCGCCCAATATCTACTGGGCGCTGCTGCTGATCCTCTGCGGCCTCGCGCTTAGTCAGGCTACTGCGCTCAGGCGGCTGTTCGCGGGGCGGCGCGCCTGACATCCGGTTTCAGGTATGCCCTCTGTCACTGCCCTGTCACTGCCGCCTTCCAGAGGGCCATGGCAGACCGGGTTTCGGCCACGTCATGCGCGCGGATGATCTGCATTCCTTGCGCGATCCCCGCCAGTGCCACGGCCACCGACCCCGGCATACGCGCCGCAGGCCGGGCCGCGCGTCCGATGGTGCCAATGAACTTCTTGCGCGATGCACCAAGCAGGACAGGGCAGCCAAGCCCGTGAAAAATGCTGAGCTGGCTGAGAAGGGTCAGGTTATGCGCCTGCGTCTTGCCAAATCCGATGCCGGGATCGACGATGATCTGCGCGCGGCTGATACCCAGATCCACCAGCGCCTCAATGCGCGCCGACAGATAATCGAACACGTCCAGCGTGACATGATCATAGACCGGATTATCCTGCATCGTCTGGGGATCACCCTGCGCATGCATGACGCAGACGGGCACATGCGCCTCGGCGCACCAAGGCGCGAGCGCCGCGTCATAGCTGAAACCCGACACGTCATTCACCAGATCGGCCCCGGCGTTCAGTGCTGCGCGAGCAACCGCCGCCTTGCGCGTGTCGATGGAAATGGGCGTCTCGATACCCTGGCGAATCGCGGCGATGACGGGGGCGGTGCGCGCAATCTCCTCCTCGGCGGGAACGGCGCGCGATCCGGGCCGCGTTGATTCGCCGCCTATGTCGATCATGTCCGCTCCGTGGTCGGCGATGGCACGACCCTGCGCCAGCGCGGCCTGCGGCTCGTTGAACTGGCCGCCATCGGAAAAGCTGTCCGGCGTCACGTTGAGAATACCCATCAGCCGGGGCGCGTCCCAACTCAGGCCCGCGACCGGCCCTCGCGGCGCGGTCAGCACATCGCGGATGCCCGCAGGAATATCCCCTGCAGCGATCAGTTCGCTGCCGCCGCCCCGCGTGATCCGCTCGGCGCGGTCGAACCACGTCCAGCCGCCGGCTAGCGGCAGCGCATCCGCCGGGCGGCAGGGATCTGTCTGGGCGATGGGGCGGTAATAGGCCTCCGGCATCTCAGAGCCCCGATTGCGCGATGTCCTGCACAAGAACCGGCACCGAGAAGCCGTTCTCGGGTGCCTCCTCGCCGATCAGCAGCAGGTCGGACGCCTCCATATGCCCTGCGAACCATGCCGCAAGCGCCACGGGCTGGTCGGGGCCGACAGTGGGCGCGTCAACCGCATCCAGGACCAGCTTGGAGGGGGCCCAGACGCTGATCCGGCCGTGCCGCATGGCCCAGTCGAGTTCAGTCCGCGTGTCCACCACGACAAAACGGTCGTCACGCCCTGCCAGCACCCAGGCGTTCTGCTCGATCGCCAGAAGATCCACGCGACGCTGCGTCATGCGGTGGCCAGTCTGGGGCGGCATCACATCGGCGCGCCCGACGCACAGGATCACCGGCTCGGCACGCTGTTCAAGCTGGTCCAGCCAGCGGATCAGATTGGGTGATTTTACCGCGGCATTGCTGAGATAGACGACATGCGGATGCGGCGCCGTCTGTTCGATGGCACCCACCGGTTTGGCCGTAACATCATCCATCGAGCGGACGATTTCCACGCCCAGCGCGCCGGGGCCGCGATCCAGCTTTTCGATCCGCACAAAGACCCGTATGGCCTGCGGCTCGACGAGTATGCGTTCAGCCACATTTTCGGCCAGGGTCTCCAGCAGGTTCAGCCGTTCTTCGGCAAGTTCCGCCGCGATGGCTTCGGTTACGCGGTCATAGCTGAGGATACGGTCCACATCGTCGTCCAGATCCTCGTCCGCGGGGCGCACCTCGACCACAACATTGAAGCAGATGCGCTGGGTGATTCCCCGCTCGGCCTGAAAGGCGCCGATTTCGACCTCGACGATGTGGTCGCGCAGGGAAATGCGGTCCAGCGGGCCATCGGGCGCTGTCGCTTCGGCCCGGGCTTCGGGGTGGTCGAAGGCCAGTGAGAGTTCATCGCTCATCGCGTATTCCTGATGGTTTCCCGGCGCGGGCGGGTTGCGCTGAGCGGGGGCTTAGCACGGCAAGGCCCAGCGCACAAATCCACAAAGCGATGCGCGGGATCAGTTCTGCGTCAGGCGGGTGGGTTGCTTGTAAAAATAATGCATGCCGATGGCGGCCGTACGCGGGAAACTGCGGGCCCAGCGGGGGCTGACCGATCTGGTGTGGTAATGCGTTGCACCATCTGTCAGCGGGCGTGCTGCGCCGTTCACCATGATGTTGGCGATCTTGCCCACACGCTCGAACGCGCGAGGCTCGGCGATAACCTCTGGGTGGCCATCGCAGGCATAGCTGAACTGGCAGCCATATTTTACGCCGGTGCCCTGGGTGATGACACCGCAGATCGTATTGGGATAGTTCGGGCTGTCAACACGGTTCAATATCACCTCGGCTACGGCGAACTGACCTGAGACGCTCTCGCCGCGCGCCTCGAAATAAAGCGCCTCCGACAGGCATTTCCATTCCGCGTCGCCCTTGGCCGGGCCTTGGGCATCAAGCCATTCGCGGGTGTATCCAAGCGTGCCTCCAGGCAAGGTCAGGTAATTGGCAACGCGCGCCTGAAATATGGCGCTGAGCCCCTGGCGTTCCTGACCCAATAACTTTTCCACGGCGGTATCGGCAAAGGCCGGCAAGGCAGAGGTGGCAGCAAGCAGAAGAAAAACATGAAAAAAACGTAAACCGGCTAACATGGATCGACCTGCAGGTGGCGAGGGGCCGGGCCCCCCGGGATCCTGCGGGCCTACCTATTATGGCCGCCATCGTCCAGCCTGAGCGGAATTACAGCGGATTTGCGCTGGATTCGGCCGATATGGTATTGTGACGAACGCAGTTGTGCAACCTATAATAGTATTCTCAATCAGTATTACTTCTCTGCCTTGTCCCGCACTGCCAATTGCGCTGCTGCAAGCCGCGCAACCGGCACGCGGAAGGGCGAACATGACACGTAATCGAATCCCGCAGCCCGGCAGAAGGCTATCGATTCGGGATTGCCGCCATGTTCCCCGCAGATCGACAAAGTGATGCTGGGGCTTGCCGCACGGGCGCGTTCGGCCCCGATGCTGAGCAATTCTCCCACCCCTTCCAGATCCAGGGTATGGAAAGGGTCTTCAAGATAAACCCCCTGTTTCACATAATCGGACATAAAACGTCCGGCATCGTCGCGGCTCAACCCATAAGTCATCTGCGTCAGATCATTGGTGCCAAAGCTGAGGAAGGACACCTGGGGCGCGATATCCCCCGCGCGCAGCGCCGCACGCGGCGTTTCCACCATCACCCCCAAGCGGTAGGCAAAATCCTTGCCCGTCTCGCTGCGCAGGGCAGCGGCGACGGCATCGACGCGGCCCTTCACCAGTTCCACCTCACGGCTGGCCGAGACGAGCGGGATCATGATCTCGGGCACGATCTGCACGCCTTCGCCCGCGACCTGGATTGTCGCCTGGAAAATCGCGCGCACCTGCATATCGTATATTTCGGGCACCGTGATTCCCAGCCGGACGCCGCGCATGCCCAGCATCGGGTTGTATTCTGCCAGCGTCTCGATCCTGCGGATCACCGTGCTCATCGGAATATCCAGCGCCTCGGCCATGGCGCGATGGCCGGCGCGGTCGCTGGGCAGGAATTCGTGCAAGGGGGGATCAAACAGGCGGATACAGACGGGCTGGCCCTGCATGATCCGGAACAGTTCCGCGAAATCGTCGCGCTGCATGGGCAGCAACCGGTCGAGCGCTGCGGAACGGTCCTCGCTGGTACTGGCAAAGATCATCTCGCGCATGACCCGCAGGCGGGCGGGATCGAAGAACATATGTTCGGTCCGGCACAGGCCAATGCCCATGGCGTGAAAATTGCGGGCCATTTGCGCGTCCATCGGCGTATCGGCATTGGCACGTACCGTTACATCGCGCACCTCATCCGCCCATTCCATCAGGACCTGAAAACTGTCGTCAAGACCTGCATCCAGCAGCGGCGCCCGGCCAAACAGAACCTCGCCATTGGTGCCGTCAATGGTAATTTCGTCCCCCTCCGACAGCACCCTGCCATCCGGCGCCGTCAGCTTGCGGGCAGTGGCCTGAAAGCGCATCGAAGACGCGCCGACCACGCAAGGCAGACCGATTCCCCGCCCGATTACCGCGGCGTGGCTGGTCATGCCGCCGCGTTCGGTCAGAACCGCGACGGCGGCATGCATGCCCCGTATGTCCTCGGGGCTGGTTTCGCGCCGCACCAGCACGCAGGCCTCTCCGCGCGCGGCGGCGGCCTGGCTTGCCTCGGCGGTGAACACGATCTTGCCGGTCGCGGCGCCGGGGCTGGCGCCAATCCCGCGCGCAAGCACGTCGCGCCGCGCCTCGGGATCGACCTGCCGGTGCAAGAGTTCGTTCAGTGCGCGCGGCTCGATCCGCATCAATGCGCCTTCGCGGGTGATGATGCCATCCTCGGCCAGCGCCACGGCGATGGTCACCGCCGCGCGGGCGTTCCGCGCCACGCGCATCCCGTCCAGCAGGTGTAACTTGCCGTTTTCAATGGTGAATTCGGCCTGCATCTCTTCGCGCAGCTTCTGGCGCATCAGCATCAGGTGTGATTTGAGCTGCCCGAACGCCTCGGGCGCCAGGTCCTCCAGCGACGGACCGCGCGGGTCGCGCTCCAGATAAAGCGCGCCGTTGGTGCTGTTCAGCGCATCGCGTCCCTGACTCTGGCTCAGGTAGCGCCCGGTAATTTGCCTTGCGCCCGTTTTGCTGTCGACCAGTTGCATCACGCCGCTGCCGGATTCGCCATGCCCCATGCCGATGGCCATTTCCTGCACCACCAGCCCGAGCCCGGCATCGAGGGGGGCGCCTTTGGCCTGCCGCAAGAGGCGCGCTGTCGTCCCCTCCCACGCACGCGCCATGGATCTAAGAACTTCGGCAAGCTGAACCGAGACATCCTGCGGGAACGGCTCCTCCGTTTCCTCCTGATAGACCCGCAGGGCGAAGGCCAGCGCCTCGTCGGGATCCTGAGGGATATCGTCCAGGATGTCCGGGTCCAGCCGCGCGACGTGGATGGCGTAGCTTTCGATGAAGCGCAGATAGAGCCGCGTCGCGGCAACAGCGCCGATCCGGTCCGCCAACGAGTCGCGCATCCGGTCCGACATGCCGATATTCAGCATCGCGCGTGGGCCGCCCCAATCTGCATCCTCGGACGAGGGGCGCACGCATAACAGCGCGCCGCCATCCAGCATGGACAGCAATACGCGCAGATCCGGCATCCCGCCCGCCGCAATCGCATGGACAGTGCGGAACGACAGCGCCACTGTCGGCGGCACTGGCAGGTCGAGCCGCGCGAGACGTTGCAGGCATTTTGCCCGCCCGCCATGGGTGTGTCCGCCGATGGGCGCACTGGGGGTGATAAGCGTTACGTCCGTATCGCGATGCTGCACTGCGGCGCCTTTCCTTTGTGAGCGCAGCATAAGCGGGATCGCGCGCAAGGCAAGGGAAAGTGCGGGAGCTTCACTGCGGCGTGTTCAGCCTTCGATACGCGTCAGGTCTGCCGCCGCCAGTCCGATCCGGCGAATCTGGCCCAAAAGGTTCAGCCGGTTACGCCGCACCACCTGATTATCCGAATTGACCTGAACCGCCTCGAAAAACGCATCGATCGGCGCGCGCAGGGCAGCAAGCGCAGACATGACGGCTGCGAAATCCTCGGCCTCAAGCGCGCTTTCGATCTGCGGCTGGGCGCGCGTCAACGCGGCAAACAGCGCCCGCTCCTCCTCGGTTTCGGAAAATTTGACGTCCGCCCCGAAGGAATATTCGACGCCGTCATTTTCCTCGGCCTGAGTCAGGATATTATTGGCGCGCTTGAACCCTTGCAACAGGTTGCCGCCATCCTCGGTCTTCAGGAAATCGCTGAGCGCAGTGGCGCGTTTGACCAGTAGGGCCAAGTCGTCATTGCCCCGCATCGCGATGCAAGCATCAATCACGTCGTGGCGGATGCCCTGGTCGCGCAGATAGACTTTGAGACGATCGTGGAAGAAGGAGAGGAGGTCGTCAGCATCTTCTTCAGAAACCTCAAAATATTCAATCGCTTGAGCTCCAACATCCGTCCCATCGGACAATTTCCAGAAGTCTCGATTTACTGTGAAGACAGAAGAACGCGAGGACTCAGCATATACTTCAGAAATGGTTTTCTTGATTTTCATCAAGAGTGTTCGCCGATTTTCAAGGCTGACTTCATGCTGTCTCAATGCCGATAAAACTCTTGATGTTCGTTCATCGTCAACAACCTCCTCGCGTCCAACGAGCCTTGCGTAATGCTGATACCGTGCTAATTGTATCAGTAGAGAGAGACTTGACCGCACCCCATTCTCCAGCACCGACCGGATAACGCCAAGCACTGCCCGCCGCAGTGCAAAAGGGTCCTTGCTGCCGGTCGGCTTCTCATCAATCGCCCAGAACCCCGTCAGCAAGTCCAGCTTGTCCGCCAGCGCGACGGCCGCAGACACTGGCGCGGCCGGCACGGCGTCGGATGGCCCCAACGGCGCGTAATGCTCCTCGGCGGCGGCGGCAACTTCGGCAGGCAGGCTCGCAGCCTCGGCGTAATAGCGGCCCATCAGCCCCTGTAATTCGGGAAATTCGTATACCATTTCCGAGGGCAGATCGGATTTGGCCCAACGCGCGGCCTGCTCGGCCCGATCCGGGTCAGCGCCCACCAGAGGCGCAATCTCCCGCGCCAAGGCGGCGATGCGCTCCACCCGGTCGGCCTGAGATCCGAGCTTGTTATGGAAGGTGACATTGGCCAGCGCGTCCTGCCACGCCTGCCCGCCCGCCTTTGCGATGCGCAAATCGTTCTCCCAAAAGAACTTCGCATCCGACAGCCGCGCGAACAGCACCTTCTGGTTCCCGGCCAGAATGGTCGCGCCGTGATCGGCCGTTTCGCGGTTGGCCACTGTAATGAACCTCTCGATCTGTCCCGCTTTGGGATTGCGAACCGAGAAGAACTTCTGATGTTCTTTCATGCTCGTTTGCAGCACCTCGGGGGGGAGGTCCAGAAACGCCTCGTCGATCCGGCCCATCAGCACGACCGGCCACTCAACCAGTCCCGCAACCTCGGCCAGAAGCGCCGGGTCCTCGGCCACCTCCAGCCCGGCGGCGAAGGCCTGATTGGTAGCATCCTGCCAGATCGCGCCAGCACGCTCCCCGGCATCCAGCACGACATGGGCCGATTTCAGCCTGGCCGCGTAATCCTCGAACCCGGTGACGGCAAACCGCCCCGGCGCCATGAAACGGTGCCCTTCGGTCGTGTTTCCCGCGCGGATGCCGTCCACATCCAGATTGACCACCTTCGCCTCGCCCAGATCATCGGTAAGGATGCACAGGATTGAATGCAACGGGCGCACCCAGCGCAGACTGCCGGCGCCCCAGCGCATTGATTTAGGCCAGGGAAAGCTGCGGATGACAGCCTCCAGCACCTCGGCCACGATCACATCTGCATCACGGCCCGGGCGCGTGATGGTGGCGAAATAGACCTGCCCCTTCTTTTCGTCCCGGACCTCCAGATCATCCCGCGTGATGCCCGCGCCGCGCAGGAACCCCTCGATGGCCTTTTCGGGCGCGTCGGTGCGCGGGCCCTTGCGCTCCTCCCGCGTGGTGGGCGATGCGTCCGTCAGCCCGCTCAGCGTCAGCGTCAGGCGGCGGGGGGTGGAAAACGCGGCAGCACCCGCATAGGTCAGACCGGCCTCGACCAGACCGTTCGTGACGCGTGCCTTCAGATCCTCGGCCGCGCGGGTCTGCATCCGGGCGGGGATTTCCTCGGAGAAGAGTTCGATCAGAAGATCGGGCATGGCTCAGTATCCTTTGGGGGCTGGCGGGCAATCGTCCGGCGCGGGCTTGCCGTCGAACACGATGGCGCCGCAGCGGTTGATCTGGTCCCATGCCCAGCCGCGCCCGTCATCGCGCACCGCCACGATCCGGTCGATGCCGTATTCGACATTTTCCGTGCCCAGAAACGCCAGCGCGGTGCCGTCCTCGATCGCGGCGCCCAGTTCCTTTGCGTCAAAGCAATCGAACCAGCGGGGGGCGGTCAGCGGAACGGCATCGGCGTCCGGCACATATGTCTTGCTCATCTGGCCAAGGCTCATGGGCGTGGTGAAACAGGCGCGGTAGCGGATGGGTGAGCTGTCGGCATCAATGGCGCGGAAATCCTCGTAGACCATGGGTTCGGGGGTGCCGGTGGTCAACAACGTGGCCTGAACGTCGCTCCTGCCATTGGGCTTTACCTCGTAATAATAGGCATAGACCTGCTGGTAATACATGAAGATGCCGCCAGCGATGGCGCAGACAAGCAGCAGAACGGTCAGCACCTTTCCCATTACGCCGCCCAGCCCCCTGCAACCGTCTGCACGAAGGCATCGGCGCATTGTTTCGACAGGGCCCGCACCCGGCCGATATAGGCCTGACGCTCGGTGACGGAAATCACTCCGCGCGCGTCCAGCAGGTTGAAGATGTGGCTGGCCTTGATGCATTGATCATAGGCGGGGTGCGCCATGACGATGCGCCTTCCTGTCTTGGGATCATCCTCGGGCGCGGCCAGAATGGCACGGCACTCGGCCTCGGCTTCCTCAAAATGGCGCAGCAGGGTTTCGGTATCGGCGATGTCGAAATTCCAGCGGGAATATTCCTGCTCGGTCTGGCGAAAGACATCCCCATAGCTGAGCGGTGTGGGCGAAGACGGGTCATTATACGGCATGTCCATCACATGATCCGCGCCCAGAACATACATCGCCAGACGCTCCAGCCCATAGGTCAGCTCGCCCGAAACGGGCGCGCAATCATGCCCGCCGACCTGCTGAAAATAGGTGAACTGGCTGACTTCCATGCCATCGCACCACACCTCCCAGCCCAGCCCCCACGCGCCCAGCGTCGGGCTTTCCCAGTCATCCTCGACAAAACGGATATCATGCAGGGCCATGTCGATTCCGATCGCCTCAAGCGAGCCCAGATAAAGCGTCTGAAGATTTGGCGGGCTGGGTTTGATCAGCACCTGAAACTGGTAATAATGCTGCAGGCGGTTGGGATTCTCGCCATAGCGCCCATCGGTGGGGCGGCGGGACGGTTGCACATAGGCGGCGGCCCAAGGGCGCGGGCCAAGGCTGCGCAAGGTTGTTGCCGGGTGGAACGTGCCCGCACCCACCTCCATGTCATAGGGTTGCAATATGGCGCAGCCCTGAGCGGCCCAATAGCTTTGCAATCGCAGAATAATCTCTTGAAAGCTGCGCGGTCTGGCGGTGGTTTCGGTCATGCGTGGCCTCTTTGGGATGTCATCGGGCCATTACCTGCGAATAACCCCTGAAATCGCGCCCCTCCCTACGGCGGACAGGACTAGGGGTCAATCCGCCCGACGGGAAATTCGGGCAATGGCCCTGGCCACGGAATTGCAGGACACGTGTTTTGAGGTGCGCATTATGGCTTTGTTCATTAGAACCCTTTACTGCAATAGGCATGCGCAGGCTTGGATGGATGACGGATAGAATGATACGCAAATTTCTGGCGACGGTTCTCGTTATATTTGCAAGTTTCGGGATGGCGCAGGCGCAGCAACAACCTGCCGCCGCACCTGACCTGGCCTGGGTCCAGATCGAGGCGAAGCCGAACCTTGCCGATGTGAACGCGGCTTTGCGCCGCCGCGCCGCCGAACTGAGCGATGTGAACGGGTTCAATTTGAGCAGTTCGGGCTGGTATGTCGTGGCGCTGGGGCCGTATGATGCTGAAACTGCGGATTACGTCCTGCGTACCCTGCGCGGCGAGGGCCGCATTCCGCGCGACAGCTATATCACAGACAGTGCAGATTACAGACGCCAGATCTGGCCGGTAGGGACCGATCATCTGGCGCGGCGCCCGGCGCCCGCCAACGATCTGGGCGCCGCGCTGAACCGGGCCGATGACACATTACGCGAGCCCGCTCCGAATTCCGCCCCCGGCCCCACGGATGAAACTCCGCGCGACGCCCGCGCGAGCGAGGCGCTTCTCAGCCAGGATCAAAGAGCCAGCGTCCAGATCGCGCTGGAATGGGCCGGCCATTATGAAGGACGCGTAGACGCGCAATTTGGCGCAGGGACACGGCAATCGATGGCACGCTGGCAAATGGCCAACGGCCACGAGCCTACGGGCATCCTGACCACGCGCCAGCGCGCCGAATTGCTCAACGCCTATAACGCAGTTCTGGATGGGCTGGGGCTGGCCGTTGTCGCAGACCCCAAGATGGGGATAGAAATGAAAGTGCCGCTTGGCGCTGTAGAATTTACCCGCTACGAGCCGCCTTTCGCTCATTTCGACGCGACCGGCGACATCCCTGCACAGGTGCTGCTGATCAGTCAGGAAGGCACGCAGGATACGCTTCACAGTCTGTATGAGATCATGCAGACCCTTGAGATCGTACCGCAGAACGGGCCGCGCGAACGCAGCCGCGACAGCTTTACCCTGACAGGCCAGAATGCGCGCATCGTGTCATATACCGAGGCACGGCTGGAGAATGGCCAGATCAAAGGGTTCACACTGGTCTGGCCCGTCGGCGACGAAGAGCGGCGCACCCGCCTTTTGCACGTCATGCAGAACAGTTTTGTCCGCACCGCAGGCGTCCTGGACCCAAGCGAGAGCGATAATTCCACCCAGAGGATCGATCTGGTCGCCGGTCTTGATATACGCAAACCGAAATACACACGCTCCGGATTTTACGTCGATGATCGCGGTATGGTTCTGACCACGGCCGAACTTGCCACAGGCTGCGGCCACGTGACGATAGAAGATGGCCAAGAGGCAGATATAGCCGCAACGGACAAAGCTCTGGGCGTGTCAATCCTGCGCCCGCGCGGCACTGTTGCTCCTCTCGGCGTCGCGTCGCTCCGCCACGAGGCACCACTCCTTCAGTCCGAAGTGACATTGGCGGGATATTCCTATGGCGGCGTCCTCGGTGCGCCATCGCTCACAGTCGGCACCGTATCGGACATACGCGGCCTGAACGGCGAGGCAGGCATCAGCCGTCTTGCCATAGACGCGCGGGAGGCGGATGCCGGGGGGCCGGTCATGGATCCGGAAGGCGAGGTTGTCGGCATGCTTCTGCCGCGTGATACGGACGGGCGCACCATGCCTGAAAATGTCGCTCTTGCCGCCGGGGGGGATGCGCTGTCACGAATGCTGACGAAGGCGGGCGCCGCGCCAGTGCAAGCCACCCCGTCACGCCGTCCTCTTGCTCCGGCGCAGATGTCAGAGCGGGCAACAGACATGACGGTACTAGTCAGCTGCTGGGAGTGATGCGAAAAAAGCGCGACTCGCAGCCGCACTGCAAGCTTGCATTATGAGCGGTCGTGGACCGTTGTTGCAGTCCCGATTCTGCCAAACCGAGCCCTTCCAGCACTCTTCACATGAGGCGGTATCATGAGTGGCCGCGAAACTTGGAGATGACTATGGGCCCGCCACCTACGGGCAGAAGGCGGCGTGAATTTCGACCGTGCTATGCCTCACTTGGGTGCAGGGCGGTGCTTCAAGCATGCCCTGACCGAAAGCGACATATACGCTCTTGTTCTACATGTTGGCATTACAGTAAAAAACAGTAAAATGTGGTTGCCGTTGAAGGCAGCGCTGCAGCGCCGAACGGGTCCAGTTCGGGATTATCGGCTGCAGAGCACAGAGGCAAACGTCCAGCGGCGGCAGCGTGTGGCGACGGAAGGCGACGGAAGGCGACGAGATTTGCTTCCTCAGTCTTGGTCAGCACCGTTGATCGCGGCTCTTCAGGCCCTGTCTCAAGATGCCCGCCTGTCGCCCGCTTGCGCCATTTCGCAACCTTTTCAAAGTTGATGTGCCCA
>JAUNVT010000235.1 GCA_030540655.1 Rhodobacterales bacterium | reverse complement strand
TGGACGCTCGCGCGGCGATACATGAGCCTTGAAACCCTCGCGCGCGCGAACGACAATCCCAACGTCAGGGTGCCAGCTGTGGCGTCCTGATCAAATCCGGGCCTTTCCGAAGGTCGGCGGTATTACACCATCCGGTGGGACACTATCCCCGGAAGCATTGCCGATATCTGGGAGGCGGAGAAGCCATCTCTGATGCCGCTGCCCCCGCCTTTTGACGGCGTCGTTGAGCAAAGTAAGCGGGTGTCGCCCACCGGCTGATCAACTTCGATCGTAACCGCTGCTCGATGCCGGCCAGCTTTGCGAACCGCCCTGTGAGCTTGCGCATTTACCCCAGGGTCGGCGGAAGGGATTGAAGAAGGTGTGCCGCAAGATCAATGTCGGGATCGCCAAGCGAACGGAGGCCGGCGACTTCATCGTCCTGCGCGGGCGATGGGGGGCCAGGCGGACCATCGGATGGCTCGATCGCTGCCGCCGCCTGCCCAGGGACCGGCAGTGCCTGAACCAGAACGCGTTGGCATTCCTGCGATGGGCGTCCATTCGGTCAATGCTGCCAAGGCTTTGTCAGGAAAGGAGATGATCTCGGACGGGCTTTTGAAGAAAAGGAGCAATGAGATAGCAAGACCTGCGAGATGATGGTGCGTAAGTCTGTCGCCGAAATCAGGACACTCCGCAGAACGGCAGGGGCGACATACCACGCTAAGCTGACAGGAACTTGGTTTGCGGAGCCCATCAGGGCCAGCGGTCAAAACCGCGTAAACAGGCTGGACACATGACTGCTTCTGACAAATGCACAAATTGGATCAAAAATGTCTTGCCATGCAGGAGCCATCCCCACAGGTCGTTCGCTAAAAATCAGAAGCTAGATTAAAAGTAGAGGCCGCATGTTAGCGGATTGATGAATGGCAGGCGGATGAACGCCAGAGAAAGGCGAGTATTTTGCCGAAGAGCGTGGCACGCATGATGTCGTCCTTGCCACAATCGCGCGCTGGTCAACCCGATCGCAAACGCCCTACTCGAAACGGCCGCCCGATGGCGTACAAACCGGCGCGCATGGAGATGATCGTCAGGCCGAAAGCTCACGTCGCACGACGTACGCACCTGCGCTCAAAGCATTCAGCTTGCCTCTCGCCACGCGGCGGGACAAGGGTGCCATGCCGCAATTGGTGCAAGGATAGAGCTTGTCAGCATCCACGAACCGAAGCGCTTTTCGCAGAATCTCGGCGACTTCTTCGGGCGTTTCGATGACATCGGTTGCCACGTCGATGGCCCCCACCATCACCTTCTTGCCTCGGAGGAGTTCGATAAGATCCATCGGAACGCGGGAGTGCTGACATTCCAATGAGATCATGTCGATGATGGACTTTTGCAGTTTGGGGAAGACTTCTTCGTATTGTCTCCATTCCGCACCCAAGGTCTTCTTCCAATCCGTATTGGCCTTGATGCCATACCCGTAGCAGATGTGAACGGCAGTTTCGCACTTGAGGCCTTCAGCCGCCTTTTCCAAGGCCGCAATTCCCCAGTCGTTCACCTCGTCGAAGAAAACGTTGAATGCCGGCTCGTCGAACTGGATGATGTCGACACCCGCAGCTTCCAACTCCCTGGCTTCTTGATTGAGGATCCTGGCAAATTCCCAAGCCAGCTTTTCACGACTTTTGTAATGGCTGTCATAGAGCGTATCTATCATGGTCATGGGACCCGGCAGGGCCCATTTGATGGGTCGATCGGTCTGACTGCGCAGAAATTTCGCATCCTCCACGAAAACCGGGTTCTGGCGGGACACGGCACCGACGACTGTCGGGACGCTGGCATCGTAACGATCCCGGATCTTGACGGTTTCACGTTTATCGAAATCGACTCCACTGAGATGCTCGATAAACGTGGTGACGAAATGCTGGCGCGTCTGCTCGCCGTCACTGACAATGTCGATACCTGCCTGTTGCTGATCGTTCAAAACCACGCGCAGAGCGTCCTGCTTGCCTTCGATCAATTCCTCCCCTTGCAACTTCCACGGTGACCAGAGGGTTTCAGGTTGCGCAAGCCAGGAGGGTTTGGGCAAGCTTCCCGCGGTCGAGGTGGGCAACAGTTTATTCATGATGAGGTAACCTTGCTTTTTACTTTGATCAGGCAGCGTATTGGGCGGACCATTGTTCGAGAATCTCGTGGTACGGTTTCATGAAGTTCTCTTCGGCGAATTTGCCTTGTTCGAGAGCAAGTCGGCTACGCTCTTCCCGATCGTAGACGATCTGGGTCGACGAATAATCCAGATGCTTCAAGCTGGGCCGGTAGCACTTGCCCGCGAGGGAATTGGCATTGTAGATTTCGGGCCGGTAGATCCTTTGAAAAGTCTCCATCGTGGCTATTGTGCCTATAAGCTCCAAGCTGGAGTAATCGTTGAGAAGATCACCGGTGAAATAGAAGGCCAGAGGCGCGACGCTGTTCGGAGGCATGAAGTAGCGGACCTGCAACCCCATCTTTTCAAAATATTGATCGGTCGGAGAGAATGCATCCTGCCGGTATTCGACGCCCAATACGGGATGCTCGTTTTCGGTCCGATTATACGTTCTGCTACTCGAAACACTCAGGCAGATGACGGGCGATTTTTTGAAGTTTTCCTTGTAGGCGGTTGAATTCAGGAAACACTTGAACAGGTTTCCATGCAGATCGCCGAAGTCTCCCGGTGCGCTGAAATGGGTCCGCCCTTCGTTGTGCTGCGGCAGCAATATGCTGAAATCGTAATCCCGCACGTAGGACGAAAAGTTGTTCCCCGCGATGCCGTCGATCCGCTTGTCGCTCTTCCGGTCAAGGATTGTCGGCTTCAATATCTCGATTAATGGGAACGCATCTACGCGGCTTCCGTCGCCGATGCTTACCTCGGCGGAGATGATGTCAAGCTCGACCGAGTAGCGGTCACCGTTCGGATTGTCCCACTGAGCCAGCGCGTTGAAGCGGTTGTCGATCATCGTGAACGCGTTGCGCAAATTCTCGCGTCGTCGATCTCCTCTGGCCAAATTGGCAAAGTTGGTCGTGGCGCGCGTGCTGTCCGACGGATGATAATTCTCGTCGAAACGAATGCTTTTGATGGAATAAGCGAGGTCTTTTCTCATCCTGACATGCCTTCTGAGCGGCCTGAAGAAACAAGCCGTGGAAACGATTAGCCCCGACGATTGTCGCGGGACGGTGATGTCACCTTACGGATGGGCCGCTCGCGACGGGCCCAACGCGGCCGGAACAGGTGATTGATCCAGGTAGGTTTCTTTACTTGCGAGTCTTCACCTTGTCCGGCCTTCTTGAATTCCCTTTTATCCGGACCTTCCCGCGGCACCTTGGTCTTGTGGTAAAATCATCTGGAACCGCGTCTGTGTCAACGTGTCCGGGCCGTGGAAATTTTCATCTTCATTATGAGAATGACGTCGGCTCTTTGAAAGCGACGACTGATCTTGCCCCCCGTTTCACCGGACACTCAGGCGGTTGTGGTTTGGGCTGCGATGAACTCGCGTGGTGAGCGCATCTTCAGCCCGGGGTGCGGGTGGTTGTCATTGTAGTCTTCGAACCACCCGGTAATCAATCCAAGGACGGTGACGGCGTCGGGCAGCGGAGTGACGTTCACGTAGTCCCGCTTGAGCGTGTTCACGAATGCCTGGG
>JAUNVT010000234.1 GCA_030540655.1 Rhodobacterales bacterium | reverse complement strand
GCAGACCCACCCTGGCACAATGATGCCGTCGGGGGGCGGTCACATCATCAGAGCCACCCGGCAAGCGATAACCGGAACTTTTACTACTTCCGCTAGTTGAGCCACATAAAACAACTTTCTAAATCGGATGATTTGAAGTGACCATCGAGCACCCGAAATCCACCGCTGCAATTGCAGGACATCCCATTCACGGGATGCTGGTGGTCTTCCCAATTGCCTGCTTTACTCTCACGCTTTTTACCGATCTGGCCTATTGGCAAACCAGTAACCTGATGTGGCAGCATTTCAGTGCGTGGCTTCTGTTCGCGGGGCTGGTGATCGGCGTCTTGGCTGCTCTTGCGGGCATGATCGATGTCATTACAAATGCGCAGATCCGGGCGATTCCGACGATCTGGGTTCATGTAATCGGCAATATCTGCGTGCTCATACTGGCGTTTGTGAACAGTCTGGTCCACGCGGGTGACGGCTGGACCGGTGTCGTACCCTGGGGCCTGACACTGTCCGCAGTGACTGTCGCCCTCATGCTCGTCACGGCTTGGCTGGGGGCTTCGCTGGTTCATCGATACGGCGTAGGAGTATCGCAACATGGGTAAAAACAACGTCCGCCCCGGTGTCCTGCTGATTGCAACCTGCGTTGCCGCAGCCGCTGTCGCACCGGTCACGGCGCAAAGCGACGATTTTGATGTTGCAACTCAGATCGGCCTCGATCCTGTCCTGCCGCCCCCGCGTCGGTCGCTGCTCCCCACTACCAAAGTGGCTAAAGTCATTGGTTGGCAAGACGTTGAGGCACCGACGGTCGCCGATGGCTTGACAATAACCCCCTACGCCACCGATCTGGCGAATCCCCGCAATGTGCATACCCTGCCCAACGGTGACGTTCTGGTCATCCAGGGCGAGAAACCCCCGGGGGAGCCGAAGTCCCGACCCAAGGATTTTATCCGTGGCTGGATCATGGCCGTGGCGCACGGCTCGGGTGGGGAAGGATCCAAAAAGGACAGCAATCTGGTCACACTGTTGCAGGACACCGACAAAGACGGCGTCGTCGATAACCGGGTCGATCTGCTGACCGGTCTGAACGCTCCCTTCGGGGCCGCATGGATCGATGATATGCTTTACATTGCCGCAACTGATGCAATTCTGTCTTATCCCTATAGCTTGGGCGAGACACAGATCACGGCCGCCCCAACGGTTCTGACCCCGCTCCCCGGTGGCCCGATTGACCACCACTGGACCAAGGATTTGGCCCTCGATCCCACCGGCACAAAACTTTATGTGGGAATCGGATCAAATTCCAACATTGTCGAGAATGGTCTGGAGGCGGAACGCGGTCGCGCTGCGATCTGGGAAGTGGACCGTGCGACGGGTGCAAGCCGCCCCTATGCCACCGGGCTGCGCAACCCCAACGGATTGACGTTTGAACCGGACACTGGAGTGCTCTGGGCCGTCATCAACGAGCGGGACGAATTAGGGCCCAACCTGGTTCCCGATTACATGACCTCCGTCACCGACGGAGCGTTCTACGGCTGGCCGTGGAGCTATTACGGCGACCATGTGGATGACCGCGTACACCCCCAGCGCCCCGATATGGTGGCCAAGGCCATCCCGCCCGACTATGCCTTGTCCAGCCACGTCGCCCCCCTCGGCATGACATTCACCATGAATTCTGCCATGCCTCAGACCTATGCAAATGGTGCATTTGTCGGCGAGCATGGCAGCTGGAACCGTGACAGCTTTCACGGCTACAAAGTGGTTTACATTCCGTTCGAGGACGGTCGACCTGCCGGAATGCCAATCGATGTGGTCACAGGATTTCTTGATGGAGATGCGACCCATGGCCGCCCGGTCGGTGTCGGTATGGACGGCACGGGGGCACTTTTGGTAGCCGATGACGTTGGCAACACAGTCTGGCGCGTTGCAGCCTCGGGCGGCGGCGTGACACCGCAGATCATTGGAACCGACGGTGTCCGGGCCGCTACGCCGAAACCCCCCACCGAGAATCAGGAACCCTCGACGGCGGGCGACGCAGACAATTGATGCATACCATGGATCTATCCGTTGACACGCCGTCCTTGCTGCCGTCCTTGCTTAAGTCAAACGCATGAGAGGTTCCTTCGCGCGGCATGATGCCTTGCATGCCGTGCCGGTATCGGAATTGAATTGCGTGGGATTCTGATCTGCTTTCCTGGAACTGAAGTCGCAGCTTGCGTCAGCGTCCACATTCCAAAGATGGCTGAAATAAAAGGAGCCGCTCCTGTATGACAGGAACGGCTCAAATCGGTCGTCTGGAATTTACTATTCGTTAAATGGCCTGAGCTTGTTCATCGTCTCAATCATCGATGTAGGCTCCTGCACCGCATCAGCAGCCTCGTCGGGGGCAGGCCAGGCATTGCTGATGCGGATTGCGGTCATGCCGTTTGGAGCCAAGACGAAATTGTTGCCCACATAGCCTTTCATGAAGGGGAGCCAGACTGTTCCGGCATCCTCGGACGCGCGGACTGGAGCGTAATGAAACCCCATTTTATAACGTGGATCGCCATATTTCAGGGCATTTGCCGGCCCTTGATCCAAAGTACCTTCAATTGAAAACAGCTCTTCGGTTTTTCCGCGGTGCAGCAGTTGCTTGCCATCGTGTTCGCCGCGGTCCTGCAGGAGGCCGGCAAGTTTGGCCATATCGTCCAGCGTCGGATACCACCCTCAAGCCATGATTGGCTGGCCCTTGTCGCTTCCCTCTTCAAAAGTCATGCCCATGGGCGCATGATGAATCCCGATAGGTTCAAACACTTCTTCGGCGATCATATCCCAGATATCGGCATCCTCGCCTTCCATGAATTTGAGGAAGTTGTCCATCGCCACGCCAAGGGCGAACATGTCCCGGTCGCGGTAGCGTGCGACGAGACCCGGACCCCAGGGATAGTTGCCGACCTTGTTGAGCATTTCCACCTTGTCGGCTTCTGACCGCGCACGATACCATTCGTCATACGTGCCGCCGAAGTTGTAATCGACGAAGAAGTCGTTGGGATTGGCATGGAACGCCTCGCCGCCAAGGCCCGTCGCCATATTCACGGCGTCGCCGAAGGTCACACCTTCCCAGCCGTCATGGGGCGGATCGATATCGAGATAGTCTGTCAGCTTGAGAGTATAGACCCAGTCGCCGTATTTCTCGGCCAGCCGCAACATGCCGACGCCCGGCCCCGCAGATTTGATTCCCGACCAGACACCAAAGCGCATACGTGTAGGATAAGGATACGAGCCTTCGGACGTTTGTGAGGGCTGGTAATAGATCACGTCATCCTTCACCAGGGCGTGCATGACAACCCATTCCTCGCTCGTATCCCCCTCAAAGCTGCTAACGGCATCACCGGTCTCTCCCGTTTCCAATTCACTCCAGGGCTTCGTCTCGAGCTAGTCCGCGAGTTCGGCCCGGTAAGCATCCCCGGCCTGCGCGTATTCCGCCGCATCTGCAGCTTCATATTCAGCAGGCAACACCCCCCATGCCTTGAAGTGCTCGGGCACGTAATAAGGAGCCGTTTGAGTGACGATCTGAAAACGAACGTCTGAAACCTCGCCATCCTTGTAAGCAAAGGTCGCGACGCCGTTGTGGCTGTCCTGCTCCAGCCTGTTCATCAAGGCGAACGGAAACGAGGCGCGTGACCAGCCGTCGTCATCCTCCGGTTCGGACCAGACCAGC
>JAUNVT010000028.1 GCA_030540655.1 Rhodobacterales bacterium | reverse complement strand
CACAGCACAGCCCGATGCTGTGCCCGACGCATCTGGCGCAGAAGATACCAACGAGCCGGAAGAAGATACTATGGCGCCGGACTTGGGCGAAGATCCTGCTTTGGCTCCGTCCGGTGATCCTGCAACCGATGCGGCCCCTGCCGAGGAACCCGGCGCGATTCCAGATGCTGATACGTCGGAAGGTGAGGCTACCGGTGAACCTGTCCCCGAATCACCGGGCGCTGATGCGGCCGCAGCACCTGACACCGCCGAGGCACCGGAGGTCAGCGCCGAAGATCAGGCAGCCGCATTGGCGGACGAGACCGAGACTGCGCCTGTTGCCGCTGCGGCGGCAGCGGGAGACGATGCTGAAGTCGTCGACACCCAGGAAGGCGTTGTGACGGAAGATCAGGCCCGCGCCTCCAGTGAAGAATTCCAGACGCCCGCCAGTGGCAGGGAAGCTCCCGCCCCGGCCGCCAAGAAGAAGGACAATGACGTTCTGAAAGCAGTGGGTATCGTCGCCGCCGCAGGTCTGGGCGCCTATGCAATCGGGAAGATGCTGGATAATGGCGGCGAAGTGGTATCGAATACCGGGGATCGCGCGGTGGTGCGCGATCCGAACGGTCAGTACCGCATCATCAAGGATGACGACACGCTCCTGCGCCAGCCTGGAAGCAACGTCGCGACGACGACCTATCGCGACGGCTCGACGCGGACCGAGGTGGTGGCCAGCGATAACTCCTCCACAGTCACTGTTCGGGCGGCCGATGGCCGCGTGCTGAGCCGGACGCGCATCCTGCCCGACGGTCAGGAAGTGGTGCTGTTTGACGACACGCGCAGCTTCGACCGGGTGGATGTCAGCAATCTGCGTCCCGCCGCGCAGGATGAGTTTGACTACAGCCAAGGCGATGCGGAGGGTCTCCGGGCCGCGCTCAGCGCCAAGAACGAAGCGCTGCCCGACCGGAGTTTTTCGCTGAACCAGATCAGGCGCATTGACGCTGTGCGCAAGCTGGTGCCGGTTATCTCGCTCAACCAGATCAACTTCCAGACAGGTTCTGCTGTGATCGACGCAGCCGAGGCGGAGGATTTGTCCACATTGGGCAAGGCCATGCGCCGTGCAATCGAGGATGATCCCGCACAGGTGTTCCTGATCGAAGGGCATACCGACACGGTAGGTGACGCCAGCTATAACCTCGCCCTGTCCGATCGGCGGGCCGAATCGTTGGCGCTTGCGCTGACGGAATATTTTCAGGTGCCACCGTCAAACATGATCGTGCAAGGCTATGGAGAGGCGGATCTTCGCGTCAGGCAGGTCGGCGACATCCGCGCGAACCGGCGCGGTGCGGTTCGCAATATCACGCCCTTGCTGAAGGGCGACCGCTAGACTTTGCATTCGCTCGATTGATTTGAATTGAGCGTTGAGGCTCTTCGTCTCATACTGGAGGCGGAGGGCCTTTTCATGCCGGACACAGACGATATTCCCGCGATCGCGCTGGGCTGGCACCGTTCCGCCCAAGGGGCGGCTTTGGCGACCGTGGTTCAGACCTGGGGCAGCGCGCCGCGCCGTGTGGGCGCGATGCTGGCAATATCCGGGCGTGGAGATATGGCCGGGTCCGTTTCGGGCGGATGCGTGGAAGGGGCGGTGATATCCGAGGCGTCGGAGGCGATCGCGGACGGCAAGCCTCGAATGCTGGAATTCGGTGTCAGTGATGACGATGCTTTTGCCGTAGGTCTGGCATGCGGCGGCACAATTAGGGTGCTGGTGCAGCCTGTAGGAACTGCTCTGCCAGAAAATATTCTGACTGAACTGGTCGCGGCACGTGCCGCCCGCCAGCCTGTGGCATTGATCACGCCGCCCGGAGGGATACCGCGGCTGGAAGCTACTGGGCACGCCGAGCGGTTTCGTATGGACAGATCGGGTTTCATGGAAGACGGTGAAACATTTGTCGCCATTCACAACCCACCGCTGCGGCTGATCGTGGTGGGCGCCGTGCATATTGCGCAGGCGCTGGTTCCGATGGCGCGGATTGCAGGATACGATCCGCTGATCATCGACCCGCGCACCGCTTTTGCAACGGATGCGCGGTTTCCGGGCGAGGTGTTGCTGGATGAGTGGCCGGACGAAGGTGTACGCGCACTTGGACTCGACGGACGCACGGCGCTGGTGCTGCTGACTCATGACCCCAAGCTGGACGATGCGGCCCTGACGGAGGCCCTGCGCTCGGATGTCTTTTACATCGGGGCGCTCGGCTCAAAGCGTACGCATGCCAAGCGTCTCGAACGGATGCGCGCCGCAGGATTCATGGAGAGTGATCTGGCACGGATCCACGGCCCCGTCGGCCTCGATATCGGCGCGGCAGGACCATCCGAGATCGCGATAAGCATCCTCGCCCAGATGATACAGGTGTTGAGGCGCGGAGAATAAAATTCCACCCTGACCTGAGTGGCAAGGTGCAACATCCGGCCGCGCCGGTCGCTTCTGCAGGTTGCTGGTAAACTCATGCCGCAGCGCGGCAAAAATACTGTATAGAAACAGGCTTCTCAAGTGACGGGCGTCGTGCTTAACTTCGCGGCAGACACTGCGATACCGATAACGAGCCCGGAGGGAAGCGCCTATGTCCGAAGTCAGCATGACCGTGAATGGCAGGCCCGCGCGCGGCAGGATCGAAGGCCGGACATTGCTGGTTCAGTTCCTGCGCGAAACCCTTGGCCTGACGGGCACGCATGTGGGATGCGATACCAGCCAATGCGGCGCCTGCGTGGTGCATGTCAACGGGCTGGCCATCAAATCCTGCACCATGTTCGCGGCCGAAGCCGAAGGCGCAACAGTGGACACGATCGAGGGGCAGGCCGCGCCCGATGGCACGCTCAACATAATTCAGCAAGCGTTTCAGGATTATCATGGGCTGCAATGCGGATTCTGCACCCCGGGTATGGTGATGAGCACGGCGGCGCTGCTGAAGGAAAACCCGAAACCGACCGAGCAGGAAATCCGCAGCTATCTCAAGGGCAATATCTGCCGATGCACCGGGTATCATAATATCGTCAAGGCGATCCTTGCCGCCAGCGGCCAGGATGTGACCGGCATCCCCGGCGGAATTGCCGCCGAATAGAAGACGCAGATCGCCAACTCAGGGAGAGACATCATGCCCAAGGACAGCCCCTCCGATCATGGCGGAATAGGCGCCAGCCCGAAACGGCGCGAGGATGTACGCTTCCTCAGCGGCAGCGGAAACTATACCGACGACATCAATCTGCGTGGTCAGGCCTATGTGCATTTTCTGCGCTCGGACATGGCACATGGCAGGATCAACGGGCTGGATCTGAGCGAGGCCGAAGAGATGCCCGGCGTTCTGCGCATCTTTACCGGAGAGGATTTCAAGACTGCAGGGAGCATCCCCTGTGGATGGCAGGTGACGGACCGTTTCGGGCAGCCTATGCAAGAGCCGCGCCACCCCATTCTTGCCGAAACCCATGTGCGCCATGTCGGCGATCCCATCGCGGCCATCGTGGCCGAGACGTTGAATCAGGCGCGCGATGCCGCCGAGGCAATCATACCCGATATCGAGGAATTGCCCGCAGTCGTAGATATGCAGGCCGCGCTGGAGGATGGCGCCCCTAAGGTGCATGAGGATCTGACCAGTAACCTCTGCTTTGACTGGGGTTTTGTAGAAGATAACAAGCAGGCGGTAGATGACGCGATCAGGAACGCCACCCATGTGACCACTGTAAATCTGATCAACAACCGTCTGGTGCCCAACGCGATGGAGCCACGCGTTGCCATCGGTGATTACAACCGCGGGACGGGCGATTACACGCTCTACACCACCAGTCAGAACCCGCATGTGATCCGCCTTCTGATGGGCGCCTTCGTGTTGAATATCCCCGAGCACAAGCTGCGGGTGGTGGCCCCCGATGTTGGCGGCGGATTCGGCTCGAAAATCTACCATTATGCCGAAGAAGCATTTTGTACCTTTGCCGCCAAGGCGCTGAACAGGCCGGTCAAATGGACCTGCACCCGGTCCGAGGCGTTTCTGAGCGACGCGCAGGGCCGCGATCATGTGACGAAGATCGAGCTTGCGCTGGACAAGGACAACAACTTTACCGCCGTTCGCACCAGCACGCTGGCGAATATGGGCGCGTATCTGTCCACCTTTGCGCCCTCCATCCCCACATGGCTGCATGGCACGCTGATGGCCGGAAACTACAAGACGCCGCTGGTCTATGTGAATGTGCGCGCCGTGTTCACCAATACCATCCCCGTCGATGCCTATCGCGGCGCTGGCAGGCCAGAGGCGACCTATCAGTTGGAACGGGTCATTGATCAGGCCGCACGCGAGCTGGGCGTGGATCCTATCGCGCTGCGACGTCAGAATTTTGTGACCGAATTTCCATATCAGACGCCTGTGGCGGTAGAGTATGATTCCGGCGATTTCAACCGTTTGATCGACAAACTTGAAGCGCAGGCCGATCTGGACGGGTTCGACGCCCGCCGCAAGAAAAGCGAGAGCAATGGCAAGCTGAGGGGCCTTGGCATCAATTGCTTTATCGAGGCTTGTGGCATCGCACCTTCCAATCTGGTCGGGCAGCTTGGGGCGCGTGCGGGACTTTATGAAAGCGCCACTGTGCGCGTCAATGCCACAGGCGGCATCACGGTGATGACCGGCAGTCACAGTCACGGGCAGGGGCACGAAACGGCCTTTCCCCAAGTGGTGGCTGACATGATCGGTATCGACGCAAATATGATCGAGATCGTTCACGGAGATACAGCCAATACGCCGATGGGAATGGGCACATATGGCTCGCGCTCGATTGCGGTGGGGGGCAGCGCGATGGTGCGCGCGACCGAAAAAATCATCGCCAAGGCCAAGAAGATCGCGGGCCATATGATGGAAGCCTCGGACGAGGATATCGAACTCAAGGATGGCAAATTCACGGTGGCCGGGACCGACAAGTCGCTTGCCTGGGGCGACGTCACGCTGGCCGCTTATGTGCCGCATAATTATCCGCTGGACGAGGTAGAGCCGGGGCTGGAAGAGACGGCCTTTTATGATCCAAACAACTTCACCTACCCCGCGGGGGCCTATGCGTGCGAGGTCGAGGTCGACCCGGAAACGGGGAAAGTGACGATCGAGAAATTCACCACCGCCGATGATTTTGGCAATGTCGTCAATCCGATGATCGTGGATGGACAGGTGCATGGAGGAGTGGCTCAAGGGATCGGTCAGGCGATGCTTGAAAATTGCATTTATGATGCCGATGGCCAGCTTCTGTCCGCGAGCTACATGGATTACTGCATGCCGCGCGCCGATGATCTGCCCTTCATCGTTGTCGATCATACAAACGGGACCCCGTGCACGCATAACCCTTTGGGCGTGAAGGGCTGCGGCGAGGCTGGGGCAATCGGATCGCCGCCAACGGTTGTAAACGCCGTTATCGACGCGCTGCAATCGGGGGGGCATAAGGTCGAGCATATCGATATGCCGGTAACGCCTGTGCGGGTCTGGGCGGCAATGCAGGATGCGTAAGGCATCTTGGAGCACCGCGTGGCTCGAAGCAAGGTGGAAGCGCCTGCCAAAACTGGGGAGATATATGAATGTATTCATTTGAAATTGAACGCCCCGCCACCGTTGAGGAGGCCGTCAAGGCGCTACGCATCGAAGAAGCGATGCCTTTGGCAGGGGGCCAGACGCTTATCCCCACGCTGAAGCAACGGTTGGCGATGCCCTCGGTCCTGGTCAGCCTGTCGGGAATTTCGGCCATACGTGGCATTTGTACCGACGACGCCGGAAGGCTTTGTATCGGCGCGGGGACGACCCACGCCGAAATTCGCGATGGCGCATCCGGCTTTGCAGGTCTTTCCGAGATGGCAGCTAATGTCGGCGATCCGGCGGTTCGAAATCGCGGCACCATCGGTGGGTCGCTGGCAAATAATGATCCATCTGCCTGCTATCCTGCGGCCGTGTTGGGCTCGGGTGCGACCGTCATGACCGACCGCCGAGAGATTGCTGCCGATGATTTTTTCCAAGGCATGTTCGACACGGCGCTGGAAGAGAACGAAATCATCACCGAGGTCAGATTTCCGGTGCCGTCAAAATCCGGCTATTCCAAGTTCGAACAGCCCGCGTCACGCTTTGCCCTCGTGGGCGCGTTTGTAGCAAAATTCACGGATGGAGTGCGCGTGGCCATCACCGGCGCATCCGAAAGCGGGGTGTTCCGCTGGCGCGAAGCCGAAGAGGCGCTGGCAGCTAATTTTGACGCCGCGTCAATAAAGAATTTGTCGGTTCCCGCCGAAGGAATGATCGGCGATCTGCACGGAACGCCGGAGTATCGGGCGCATCTGGTCGCTGTGATGACGCGGCGGGCCGTGCGGGACGCGAAATGACAATAAAATGACGGCGCCCCAAACCGGACGCCGTATAAAAATGCAAGCAGCCTAGTGCGGCAGCGGGCCGATGATCATGATCATCTGACGCCCTTCCATCTTGGGCATGCTTTCAACCTTTCCCTTGCCGTCGACATCAGCCGAGATGCGTTGCAAGAGGCCTCTGCCCAAATCCTGGTGCGCCATCTCACGGCCGCGAAACCGCAAGGTGATCTTGACCTTGTCGCCGCCATCGAGAAAACGGAAAACGTTACGCATTTTTACATCGTAATCTGCCTTGTCGGTGTTGGGCCGGAACTTGACCTCTTTAACCTCGATGATTTTCTGCTTTTTCCGCGCTTCGGCCTCACGCTTTTGCGTCTCGTATTTGTATTTGCCGAAATCCATGATCTTGCATACGGGCGGCTTCGCATTCGGCGAAATTTCGACCAGATCCAGGCCAGCTTCGACGGCCATGTCCAAGGCCCGCGCACCTGAGACAACACCAACATTTTCGCCATCGGCCCCGATCAGCCTGATTTCCGGGTCGCGAATGCGGTCGTTTACACGGGGTCCTGTGTCGCGCGTAGGAGGCGCGTTGTGGGGTCTGCGGGCTATGGCTTTGATCCTTTGATAGTTGGGTATGTTTTCGGAACAGCAACGTAGACGCCGTATCGGGATGTTTCAAGTCGCAAAATAGGCTGAACGGTGCCGACGTCGCAGGAATCGATCTTGAGACTTGTGGGTGTGGCAGGCATGAGTTCTGATGGAATGCGGATCTGTTTCGCAGATTGTCAGAGGGGCCATGGTGGCCAGAACTATTGGGAATGACAAAATGAAGAATTTGCTTTGGATTGCATTGGCGGCCATCGTTTTGATCGGCGGCTATGTTTTGGTGACGGGAAGGACGCCTGCGGACATGATCGACCCTACCGGTAACGAAGTTGATGCACCGGTTGCGCCCGACGATACAATCGCCGATGAGCCTCAGCCCCCGACTGGTGATGTCGCGCCGGACACTGAAATCACTCCTGCAGAGACGCCGGATGAAGCAGTGACGACACCCGGCGATAAAGCAGGCAACGTTACCGATGATGCAGGAGAGGCAGCGTCCGACGCAGCGGATGGTGCTGACGCCGCTGTCGAAGATATGTCGCGAGAGGGTAGCGATGCGATGCAGCCTGTGGATGAGTCCGGGGCGAGCTCCGCGCCCGAGACGGAGACCCCGGCGCCGACCGAGCCGGAAACCACAGCACCCGCTGCCGATGATGCAGCAGAATCCGGTCCTCTGAGTGTTCAGAATTTTGATATGCAGGCAGCTGCCGACATGATCGATAACTCCAACATCGACGAGGCTCAAAAATCCCTGCTCAAGACTTCGTTGCAACAGGCGCAGGATAACCCTGCCATGCTGGAGACCGCGCTCAAGCAGGTGCGCGCAGCGCTGGATAAGTAACACGGAAACGTCATAGGGCCCCAGCGCATTATGCAGCCGGGGCCTTTCATGAATGCCCACGATAAGGCAATCCGGGCGATACCGTGACCTGCACAGGATTATGTCCAAGACATGAAATAAGACCGGAAAGCAGCAACAGGGTTATGAATCCAGCGTCAGATTGCCCGCTTCTGACGCGACCGGTGCGGCATCGACAGCGGCCGAAGTAGCTTCAGGCTGTTGAACGCTGATCACCGTCAGCATCCGGCGCTGGTCATCCCTTGTGTCCCAATAGAAAGCTGCCCCTTCGGCCAGACCCAGCAGAGACACACCGATAGGTGTCATCACCGACACGCGGTTGCGCGATATATCCGCGTTCTCCGGATATACCAATGTGACGGTCTTTTCCTGCCCCGTCGTTTCGTCACGATAAATGACGCTGCTGCCGATCGAGATGACATCGCTCGGCATCTTGTCAGCGCTGACTATACGTGCACGTCCCAGTTCGTCCAGCAGGCGATCAGCCAGAACGGGATTGCGCTGATACGCACCTTCGGCCAATGCCTCGATGTGAGAGAGTTCATCCTGGTTTATGACCAGCTTGGGGGCGCGCACTCTTGGTTTTTTGACGGTGTCCGTTGTCTGGGCGGTCATTGATATGGCTCCTGTAAGAGGACGATAGGCAAAATCGTTGATGCAAAGCAGATATTCGGAATTCATGGCAAAGATCGGGTTTCGCTCATCCGCGTCTTACTGCGGCACCATGTTCAAGCAATCTGCGCGGGAACGCCTGGTGTTGCTTACTGAACTTCGTGTGGTAAGGACGTGTTTAAACCCGGGAGGCTTGCAGATGCACGTGCGCCTATACCGCCCGGGATGGCAGGCAGTTGCGCAGGGGATATCCCGTATGGTTTTCATACACGTTCATATCTCAAGATGTAAGCATGCCTCATTCTTCTGTCAATCCGTCCATTGTTTGCGTGTGCAGCGTTAATAGTATCGGCGGTTTTGTGCCGATGGAGGTAAGGGGGCGCGCTTAGCCTCTTGTATTAAAGGATTTAATCCCCATTTAAGCATCATGACGCAAACGTTTATGTATATGAGGGTCCCGCTACGCACGGGACAAAACCTGACCCGCCTGTAGCCCCGGGCGGAATGGGCGTATGCGCCTCATGCCCCCGGGGCATTCCGGATCGTAACAGGGTCGGGCAAATCAACCAACAATGATAAATTTATGCGCCGCCCCACGCTTTTTCGAGTATGGGAGAGCTGCTGATACTATTCGGAATGGGCTATGACATGCACTCAGATATCAACGTAAGAGAAACATTTCATCTTGCGAACGACACTTCCTCCAAAAGGTTGACAAGGAGCCTCAATACACTGCTACGTGCGGCTTTGCGCCCTTGGCGGCAGCGCAAGATGATCGCCACATTTGAGTCCATGGATGACTGGACTCTTTCCGATATCGGAATGCATCGCGAGAATATTGGGCGCATGGTCGACAGCTTCGAGGAGCTGCGTCTGCCTCAACCGCCGCCACACAGATCAGTGTGGCGACGCGATAGGGCGCTTGACCGCAAACACATGAATTGAAAGGAGACCGGACATGATGATTTCCGACGCCGATTTTGACGAACTGTTTCCCGGGTTGGGCAATGCCCACCACGATGAAACAGCCTCCATGGAACAAGGTGGCATTTATCTGGGTAAATCTGCACCCAGAGCGACGCTTAACCCGTTGCAGACTGCCACAACTTTGGCGATGATGTCCCCCATCGGGGCATCTCTCGCAATGATGGCTGCCCTCGCAGGATCGCCGCGCAGGTGGCATGCGGCCGACCGCACAGCGACCTAGTTAATTTCCGGCAGCTGCGGCGCGGAGGCGGGTTGAGGGGAAAAGACGATGACGATCAGGACGATCCTTGCAGCCGTCGATCAGTTCCCCGCCAGCGGCGATGTTCTGGCGCGCGCGTCGGAAATTGCCGCCGCGCATGGGGCGCTTTTGCGTATCGTGCACGTCGTGGATATGGAGCCGGGGCAGGGCGATCCGGACGATCCAGAAACCCTGACCGGGCAGGCTGCATTGGCGGCGAAGAGCCGGATCGAGGATGCGCTTGAGAAGCTTGCTCATTCCTCATCGCCGACCGAGATCATGACCATCGCCGGATCGCCTGCGCTCGCGCTTATAGATTTTTGCCGTGCAGAGCCACCGGATCTGATTGTAATGCGCGCGCATCAGCGGCGATTGGTATCCGAAGTCATCCTGGGGTCCACCAGCGACCGCGTCATCGCTTCGGCGGTTGCACCCGTGCTGATTGTCCGCCGCAGCGTTGAGCGCAAATACCAGCGCGTGCTGATCGCGACGGATGGACGCGAAGGTGATGCAAGCGCGCTGGCACTTGTAGCATCGCTTTTGCCCCGTGCTGCGCTTCGCGCCGTGCGCGTCGTGCAGATCCCGGCCCAACTGCGGGAGGCAATGCTTCGATCGGGTACGAACCGGGCGGAGTTGAACGCGCATCGCGCAAACCTGGTCCAGCGGGCGTGGGTGGACCTGACAACGCTTGCTCAAGGCGCACCGCGGCGGGTGAGGATTTCGATATTTCAAGGTGATGCAGGAGCCTTGTTGACCCGTGCGGCGGCCATTCCGACCTTGGATTTAATCGCCATCGGTCCGGGGCGGGAAGGGTTGATCCGCCGCGCTTTCATCGGCAGCGTTGCGCGGCGCCTCCTGCGCGAAGCAGCCTGCGATGTTCTGGTCTGCCATTTGCCAGACCAGGAAAGCGCTCCCAGTTAAACGCAACCCTGAGGGGCAGAAAACTTATGGTTCAGGAAGCGGGTTTCGGCGGCAGGATGAATCCGTTGACCGGATAAACGCCGCCGAAGGTATCAGGATTGGATTCCAACCGCACCGCAGACCAGTCGCCTGCGTCTGACACATCAATCACTGCCATGCCTTGGCTGATCTGATTGCGGTGCCAGTTGGCGTGATCAACCAGGATACGGTTTGGCGCGAGCACTTCGGACACTACCGCGACATGGCCCATCGGCATTGAAGACGTTGCGCGGAAAGACATGACGGCCCCGGGCACAGGGCTGCGGGACTGATCAAACGTGCCTGCGGCTTTTTTCCACCACGTATTTGCGTTGCCCCTGATATTTATGCCGCTCACATTGCGAGCGAACGGAACACACCACACCCGCTGGCCCTTGGCACGCAGGTCGGCTGCCTCGCGCAGAGCCATGGATTCGCGCGCAGGATCGATGCCAAACCTGAGGCTTTCCTTTTCGCTCTTTGGGACACCGGCACAGGCGCCGAGGCCGAGGGCAGCGATACAGAACAGGGGTGCGAAACGCCAGAAGCGGTTGGATCGGGGTGTCATCGGTCTCTCGCAATTGTTTCTGCCTGTGTCGCTCTCACGGCGCTCAGCAGTCTTTTGCAATAATTCGGTCTGAGATCGAAGACCGGGATCAGCGCACGGCGAAAAGCCGCTCGAATCCATCCCGAGTCGACCGAAGTCCGCGCATTGTCCGATCAAACATGCCCGATCAAACATTAAAGACCCCGCCGAGGCGGGATCATGATTTAGCTTCACACATGTTGAAAAGTTCAGGGGCTGGTGACGTTCGCAATGCCTAGAACACCTGACTTGTGCTTCAAGGTTGCAAACAGGGTGAGCAGCCTTGACCCGAAGAATTTTGACCGATGCGCAATGGGCGATTATCGAACTGTATTTTCCAAGAGTCTGTCCGAGATCATCTGGAACTGTAGTTCATATCACTGATCCACGCAGTTCGGAGGATGATATGCTGGGCCGGGTAGCGACGAATTAATTCCCGGCACTAGGGAGCGTCGCCTTCTCGTGCGTCGATGTAATCGCTGGCCTGTCCCGCAGTGACGAAGAGGTCAAGCGGGCGGCCTTGGCTATCGCAGGTGGCGTGCAGTTTGGTGTTTATCCCGCCTTTGGTGCGCCCTCCTTTTCAAGACATTGCTGCGCAATGCCTCGGTCGGGCAGCGATTCAGGCCACGCCCCCCTTTTCGACGCCATGGTGTTCGCTGCTGAGGGAGCCTTGAGGTGGGTCGCATCAATCACTACGGTCATCTCTGCGCCGTATTCGGCTGCCAAACCAGCCACCACCTGCGCGAGATACCTTTTATCCCTCCATCGCTACCAACGATTTAGAGCGTCCTGTGTGGGCCATCTTCAGAACGTGCATCTCGCCACATCAAGCCGGTGCGATTGATGGACCATGCCATATCTTAATTACCGATCCGGCACTGAATGACAATTCGGTACGCCCTGATGGATGATTTGAGCTTTCGCTTATACAGACCAAGCAGAAAGGTGACGGACAAGCCTTTACTGTTCAGGTGGCCATTGGAAATTCAGGCTCTGCGGCGACCGCCGACACGGCCCGCGCGTCCGCGGTTTTCCTCTCCTGCCTTGGGGGGCGCCTTGTTGGCTTTTATCCATTCGCTGCCATGCGGATCGTTATTTGTAAGAAAATTTGCAGCGCGGATTGCCTCCATTTCACTGCCTGACTTAGGCAGGGTGCTGCCAAGACCGAAAATCTGGCAAAAAATTTCATCATCCATATCCTCAGGGATGAAAAGGCCGGCAGCGGCAACTTCGGCGCGCTTCTGCGCGATTTTCAAAGGTGCCACCGGCAGTCCCACCGGGTTCATGATGGCCGATGTCATTCCGGCGCCGATTGCCATGGGCAAAAAAGCGTTGTTGATCCCATGCCGATTGGGCAATCCAAAGCTGATGTTGGACGCGCCGCAGGTGGTATTCACCCCGAGCTCGACCCGCAGTCGTCGCACCAGCGCAAACACCTGTAAGCCCGCCGTACCCATGGCGCCAATAGGCATGACAAGCGGATCTACCACGATGTCATGTGCGGGAATGCCAAAATCGGCCGCCCGCTGAACGATCTTTCTGGCAACCTCGAACCGCACATCCGGGTCCTCGGAAATTCCGGTATCATCGTTGGAAATGGCCACGACCGGTACATTGTATTTTTTCACCAGTGGCAGTACGAATTCCAGCCGCTCTTCTTCGCCGGTGACGGAATTCAGGAGGGGCCGTCCCTCGCACGCCTGCAAACCCGCCTCGAGCGCCGCCGGAACCGAACTGTCGATGCAAAGCGGGAGATCCACAAACCCCTGAACCAGCTTGACGATCTGCGTCATCAACGGAGGCTCTGTTTCGTTTGGATTGGGGTTGGAATTGTAGACGACGCCCGCGTTGATATCCAGCACGCTTGCACCGGCATTTGCCTGTGCGATGGCATCCTTCACAACGGTTGAGAAATCGCCCGCCTCAAGCTGCGCTGCCAGTTGCTTGCGCCCCGTCGGGTTGATCCGCTCGCCTATGACGCAAAAGGGCTGGTCAAAGCCGATGACGGCAGTTCTGGTTTTGCTTTCGACAATAGTGCGGGTCATGATCGTTCCTTGATGGCGAAGTTACTGTGCCGAGGCAGGCACACCATAGGCGCCTGCATTCCGCATCGCCCATGTTGCATTGGCTTTGATCCCGCCCAGCGGAAAGAAGTGGACGCCGGTGACGTTGAAATCCGGCTTGGCGGCCTTGTATGCCGCCAGTTCCGCGATGACGTCCGTGGGCTCGTAGGGCAGCAGCAGCTTGGTGACGTCCATTGCGCGCTTTTGCAGCACCTTCAGCGAAGGGCCGACACCGCAAGCGATGGAAAATTGGATCAGAGTCTGCAATTTGGCGGGGCCGGCAATGCCGACATGAATTGGCAGATCAATGCCTGCCGCTTTGAGGCCCTCAGCCCATGCAATGACGGTCGCGGCGTCGAACACGAACTGGGTGGTCATCGCCATTTTCGCGTCGGACGTCTCTGAAAAAGCCTGTTTCCAGCGCAGCGCGGCGAGCACGTTTTCGGTTCCGCCGGATGGGTCGATGTCGCGGTTGCCCTCGGGGTGGCCGGCCACATGAAGGCGTTTAAACCCTGCCCTGCCAAATTCGCCCGATTCCAGCAGATCGATTGAGCTGTGAAAATCGCCACGAGGCTGCGCGATGCCGCCCGCCAGTACCAGCGCCTGATTCACGCCTGCCTCGCCCTGATAGCGCGCAATCCAATCAGCCAGAGTGGTGCGGTCCTTGATGATGCGGGCCGGAAAATGCGGCATGACCTGATACCCCTCCAGCGCGAGGCGCCGGGCGGTGGCGACCATGTCCTCAATCGGTGTGCCTTCGATATGGGCGATATAGACGCGCGTATCCGCAGGGAGAAGCGTGCGGAAATCTTCTATTTTTTCGGCGGTGCGGGGCATCACTTCCATTGAATAGCCCTGCAGCAGCGCCTCGGTCGCGGCGGGGGCCGCATCTGGCGTGGGCTGCTGCCGGTTTTTGAAACTGAACAAGGACATCAGGGCCTCCTTTATTGGGGCGGGCGTCATGCGTTGCCGGGCTTTGGGTCTGCGGTCACGCCAATTTCCGCGCGTTCCGCGTCCCAGCCGTCATTGGCGATCAACGCCTTCAGACGGTCACGATCATATGCACTGTCCAGCCGCGCAACCTCCGCTGCGACTACATCCTCCGCGTTGCCGTCCCGGATATAGGGCGCGGCCTTGCGCCATTCGGCCAGATAAGCATCGCTGCCCGCGGCGCCGGTTTTCATCGCGGCACGGTCAATGGCCTGTTCGAATTTCTCCGGAAGCTGGCGCTTGGCGCAGCGGCGCCCTTTGCCCACGATTACCTGAGCGGGAATGTCGCGCCAGTAAAGAATTGTCACGTCGACCATGCTTGCCCCTCCGATTACACCCTGTTTACTGGATGCCACCGGCACCGCGACGGCTGTTTCCGACCGGACGCAGGTGCAGAGCGACGCCGTGCAGCCTTGCGCGACCGTCTTTGAACACTTACGTTGGACACAACAAGAAATGGAGGGCGTTTCACATGACGCCCAAGCGTCCCGAAGGTGCGGGCGCAGTCCCTATATCGGTTGAGAGCCCCGCGCCGAAACCGCCCAAACGGCCGCCGCTTTATGCGGCGCTCGATCTGGGTACGAACAGTTGTCGCATGCTGATTGCCGAACCGCGTGGCAGCCAGTTTCGCGTCATAGACAGCTTCAGCAAATCGGTGCAACTTGGCGCCGGTCTGGAAAAGAGTGGCCTGCTCTCACGCGCTTCTATCGGGCGTACCATTCAGGCGCTGCGTGTGTGCCAGCAAAAGCTGAAACGCCATGACGTTGCCGGGATGCGCCTTGTCGCGACGGAGGCATGCCGCCGCGCCACCAATGGCGCGGCTTTCATGGCGCGCGTCCGGCGCGAGACGGGGCTTCAACTCGATCTCATCACTCCGCTGGAGGAGGCGCAACTGGCCGTCGTCAGCTGCGCACCATTGGTCAGCCCGGAAACCGACCAGCTTCTGGTGGTCGATATCGGTGGCGGCTCTACCGAGCTTGTCTGGATCGACCTGACCGATGTGGCCCGGCCCCAGCGGCGCCGCGCGATCATGCGTCTGCATGGCGGGTTCGAACCCGGAATTGCCGGAAAGGAACCGGTCGCACGCGTTGTCGATTGGATCAGCGTGCCGCTCGGCGTCGCCACCTTGCGAGACCAGTTCCGCGATGTTCAGGACGACGCGGCGCGCTTTGCATTGATGAGCTGGTTCTTTGAAGAAAATCTTATGGAATTCGCTCCCTATAAACTTGAGCAATCGCGCAAAGGCTTCCAGATTGTCGGAACCAGCGGGACCGTCACGACCGTCGCGGCCAGCCATCTGGGATTGAAACGCTATGACCGCAATCGGGTGGACGGGCTACGCATGACCTCCGATCAGATCGACACCGTGATCCGGTCCTACCTTGCTCTGGGGCCGGACGGCCGGCGTCTGGACCCGCGTATCGGGCTGGACCGGCACGCCCTGATCATGTCAGGGGTGGCCATCCTTCAGGCACTGTTGCGCTGCTGGCCCACCGACAGGTTGTCTGTTGCCGATCGCGGGCTGCGCGAGGGGATGCTATACGCACAAATGGCTGCCGCGGGCGTGTTGGCCACCGAGGAGAACGCATGAACAAGGGACCGGACGGCAAGAACACATCGGGGCGCGGCCAGCGCGATCTGACGGTCAGGGTCAAGACGGCTCGGGGACGCACGGCCTCATCGACCCGCTGGTTGCAAAGGCAGCTGAATGATCCCTACGTGAAGCGTGCCCAGAACGAAGGGTATCGTGGCCGCGCCGCGTTCAAGATCATGGAGCTGGACGACAAGTTTCGCTTTCTCGTGCCGGGTGCGCGGGTGCTGGATCTGGGCTGCGCGCCGGGCGGCTGGATTCAGGTCGCGGTGCCGCGGATCAATGCCTTGGGAACAAAAAGCGGCAAGGCGGTCGGCAGCATCCTTGGCGTTGATTTGCAGGAGGTGGAGCCGATTGCAGGCGCAACTGTCCATCAACTGGATTTCATGGATGACGGCGCGGATACTAAAGTCAAGGAATGGCTCGGCGGGCGCGCCGATGTGGTCATGTCCGATATGGCTGCCTCCAGTTCGGGGCACAAACAGACGGACCATCTGCGTATCATATCGCTCTGTGAGGCTGCGGCCTATCTGGCGTTTGACGTGCTGGAGGTTGGCGGCACCTTTGTCTCGAAGGTATTGGCCGGAGGCGCCGAGGGCGAGCTGCAAAAGCTGCTGAAGCAACGCTTTGAGAAGGTCGCAAACGTCAAGCCACCCAGCAGCCGCGCCGACAGTTCCGAAAAATTCGTGGTGGCGACAGGATTTCGCGGCCAATCATAGCGACGCTGAATATTGCAACAAAAGCAGTTCAGCACGTAGTTGGGAATTGGTTCTGCGCTATGCCTTTGGGCAAGCAAAGGGAAGAGGTGGGGGGCGCACTGGTTAAACGTCGCACCCTGCACGGGGCAGGGTACAGGTACTGGCATGTCCCCCCGCAGATCCTTATAATGAGCACAAGTTACCAAAACATTCGCGGGGACAAAATTCGTGCGTGATCTCAAGATACCGGCACAGCGCCATCCCGAAAAGGCCCGTCGCCCCGATAACCCCCAACCCAAGAAGCCGTCATGGATCCGCGTCAAGGCGCCGGGTGGGCAGGGCTATGCCGATACGGCCCGGATCATGCGCGACAACAAGCTGACCACTGTCTGCGAAGAGGCGGGCTGTCCCAATGTGGGCGAATGCTGGTCCCAAGGTCACGCCACCATGATGATCATGGGCGAAATCTGCACACGCGCCTGCACGTTTTGCAACATTGCAACCGGAAAGCCGACGGAGGATCTGGATGCTTTCGAGCCGGGCCGCGTGGCCGATGCCGTTGCCAAGCTGGGCCTGAAGCATGTGGTCATTACTTCCGTCGACCGCGATGATATAGAAGATGGCGGCGCCGCCCATTTTGCACAGACCGTCCGCGCCATCCGTCACCGCAGCCCCGGCACCACGATCGAAATCCTGACTCCCGACTTTCTCCATAGCGACCCTGCCGTGCTGGAGGTGGTTGTGGAGGCCAGACCAGATGTGTTCAATCACAACCTGGAAACTGTGCCGGGCCTTTATCCGTCCGTGCGCCCCGGTGCGCGCTATTTTCACAGCCTGCGCCTGCTGCAACGGGTCAAGGAACTGGACCCGCGAATATTCACGAAATCCGGCATCATGGTTGGTTTGGGAGAAGAGCGCGCCGCCGTGCATCAGGTCATGGACGACATGCGCGCAGCCTCCATTGACTTTCTGACCATCGGGCAATATCTGCAACCCACGCCCAAGCATCACAAGCTGGACCGTTTTGTCCCGCCCGAGGAGTTTGCCGCCTATGAGAAGGCCGCCTATGGCAAGGGGTTCCTGATGGTGTCGGCCACGCCGTTGACACGGTCGTCCTACCACGCGGGCAGCGATTTCGCGCGCCTTCGTGCGGCCCGGCTCGCGCAATTGGCAACCGCATGATCAGGTAGCCGGTTTGGGGTGATGCCGTATTGACATTGCCCCGCCGAGTCGAAATCTTGCCGCTCGGGCGGGGGCGTCACTCCCGAATTTACCCGTGCTGCGGGATTTGGGGAGGTGTCGAATGGCTTGGGTCATGTTGTTTTTTGCCGGTTTTCTGGAGGTCATCTGGGCCTACCTTATGAAGCAATCGGCAGGCTTCACGCGCCTTTGGCCCAGCGTCGGCACGATTGTCGTCGTGCTGGCCAGTTTTGGACTTTTGTCGCTGGCCATGCGGTCACTTCCGCTCGGCTCGGCCTATACGATCTGGACGGGAATCGGCGCCGTCGGCGCCTTTATCGTCGGCGTCGCGGTGCTGGGGGAACAGCTTAGCGCGGCACGTCTGGTTGCGGCAGGATTGATCATAGGTGGTATCGTGCTGATGACGCTGTCCAGCGACGCCTGAGGCGGGCGCATTGTCAGGCGGGCGTAATTGCCTCCAACGCCGCACCGTCAAAGGATGCAAGGCAGGCTTCGATCTCGGCGCGGGTCCGGAACAGGCAAGCCGCGGTTGACAGCGCATCCGCAAGCCCGGCCGAGCGCGCGGATATGGTAATTTCGCGCCATCCCGCGCGCGTTGGCGTGCCGGTGACCGGGTCCAGTATGTGGCCAAGCTGTGCCGCCTCGTCAAAACTGGTTCCCAGCGGAGCCGAGGTGGCAAGCGCGCGTGTGGCCAATTCAACTTCGCCGCCCGCGGCAAGTTTCACCGGCCAGGCTCCGCCGCCCGGCCGCCCCCCAAGCGCGCGGAATTCTCCTGTATTGATCAGGATATCCGTCAGCCCCTCGGCGGCCAGCAGATCCGCGACGCGGTCTGCGATATAACCTTGCGCGATGCCATTCAGCGTTATTGCCATGCCGGGTGCCATCGTAACGGCAGCCGCGTCCAACGTAACGCGCTCCCAGCCAATAAATGCGCGAGCAGCCTCAATGCTGGTCTGGTCCGGCGCGCTGCCCAGAGCGGATGCCTCGGCATAGCTGGCCCAGAGCGGCTGGATTGTGGGATCAAAACGGCCGCCGCTTGCGCCGTGCACCGCTCCGGCAAGCGAAAGGCATTCAAGCAGCTCGAATGGGGGCGCCTGCAAACTGCCCCTGCGATTTAGCTGTGACAGCGCGCTCTCCGGGCGGTAAAGGCTGAACACATCCTCCAGACGCGAAATTTCAGTTGCAACACGCGCGCTGATCGCTGCGGCATCGGGATGGGCAAGGTGCAATGTCGCCTGCGCTCCAAGCGCGGTGCCTTGCCAGACGTGGAGAGGTTGCGCGAAGGCAGCATGCGGTGCGGCAAAGGCGGCGGCACTGATGGCCAGAAAACGGCGGCGGGTTGTCATTGTGTCATTCTCCCACATTGCGCGACAGATTGCGCAGGCGATCTTGAAATTCCGCATCATCCGCGTCGCCGTCAAGGGCGACCGGCGTCAAAACGGCCTCGTCGGGTATATCGTCCAGTTGCATCACATCCCCATCATGCGCAGCGGCAAATTCCAGCGCGTCGTTCTTGTCTGAAAATGGTACGATCTCCGGGGCGCCCATGCCACCGACTGCGCGGCCGCCGACCACGAACCATGCGCTCCTTGCGTCGATCCAGTTGGCGACACCGGGCGCGTCCCATGTCGCGCCGGACGCACCCATGTCATTGACCCAGACGGCCAAGACTGCGTGGCTTTGCTCGGGCATCCGCAGATAGGCGATTACATCGCGAACCTGGCTGAAAAACAGCGGCGCGCCGGGCAGCCCGTCCAGATGGGCCTGCGCCTTAGGACCTTCATGCTCCATGAGGTTCATCTGACAATAATGGCCGACGGCGTCTGAAGTCAACGCCATGGGCGCGACGTCTTGCGCAGCCTCCTCCTTGCAGGCAACCAGTGCCAGCATGGCGGCGGCGATCAACAGCGCCCTCATGGTTCCGCCTTTCTGAATGTCAGCGCCGCCAGCCCGAGCGCCAGAAGCGGCCAAAGCGCAACGGAGGCCAGCGACTGCCAGACCGGAATGGCATTGGCCGCGCCTCCCACGCCCGACGCCGCGGCGGTGGCATGCGCCGCGGTCAGGTTGAACAGGCGAAACGCATCGGCAGGGTTTGCCAGGAGAAGCCCGGGAAAGATGCGGGTGGTGAAGGCGCCGCCATCATCTGTCACCACCGCCGCCAGAAGCCCCAGATCATAGAGCACCACCATCCCCAGCCACAGGCCGATCGCGAGTCCCGCCGCACCGGAAACACGCCGCGCCAGTGACGACAGCGCATAGCCGATTCCAAGGAACGTGGCCCCGAGCAGAACAGACGTCCAGGTCAGCCGCCAGAGCGCGCCAATCCCTGAAAGAGCTGCCGGGTCCGCAATGATGGTTACTGCCGCCGCCGCGCCGTATCCCGCGACAATGGCCACAACCAATATCGCGGTATGGGCGACCAGCTTGCCCGCCAGCACTTCCCACCGGGCCACGGGATAGGTCAGCAGCAGGGGCAGGGTACCACGCTCGACCTCGCCGGCAACGGCATCAAAAGACATCAGGAGTGCGACGAGCGGCACAAGATAAACCGACAGAGACGTAAGCGAGGCGACGACGACAGACAGCCTGTCCGCCCCCAAGGCGCCCGTCGGCGCAGAGCCGGCCGCCGACAGAACCAGTGAGAAGACAACCATCAGCAGCACCGCGATCAAGACCCAGCGGTTGCGCCGCGCGATGCGGATTTCGGTCGCGGCCGTGGTGAGGATACGGGCGATCATTGCCCGTCCCTCCGGCTGAAATGGCTGTAGATATCTTCAAGGCTTGGCGGAATCACGTCCAGATCCGCGACCTTCCCCTCCATTGCGGTAATGCGGGCGAGCGTTTCCAGCTTCTCGCCTTGGGTGCAGGTCAGATGAAGCCCATCCTGCACACGGATCGCGCCGGGCAATGCGGCCATGATATCGTTGTCATAGCCGTTATGAGCGGTGACGTGCATTGCAACGGGCAGGGCAGCCTCGCGCCGCAAATCGGACAGGGTGCCTTGGGCGACCATTCGTCCACCCGACAGGATCAAAAGCCGGTCAGTGCGGGCCTCCACCTCGGTCAGCGCATGGCTGGACAAAAGGATTGAGGCGCCCCTGGCCGCGAGCCCGTCGAGCAATTCATAGAAATCGCGCCGCGACACAGGGTCCAGCCCACTGGTCGGCTCGTCCAGAACCAGCAGCCGGGGCTGCCCGATCAGCGCCTGCGCCAAGCCCACACGCTGGCGCATTCCCTTGGAATAGGTGCCAATCCGGCGCTTGGCAGCAAAGCCAAGCCCGACACGGTCCAGCAGGTCCATCGCTCCCGAGGCAGGTTCTCCGCGCAGGCGCATGTAATGAATCATCTGCTCAAGCCCCGTCAAGGCCGGGTGGAAGGTCGCGTTTTCCGGCAGATAGGCAACATGCGCACGGGCGCTGGCATGACCCGGTGCCGCGCCACAGACGGAAATCTGACCCGAATCTGGCGCGATCAGCCCCAGGATGATCTTCATCAACGTGGACTTGCCTGCGCCGTTATGGCCCAGCAGCGCAACGCGCTCGCCCGGCGCGACGGCCAGCGAGACATCGCTGAGCGCGCGGGTGCCGCCAAACGCCTTAGTGAGTTGCGAGATCGTCAACGTCGAAGTCATAGGTGTCACTTTCATCCCGGTTGGCGACAGCTTCCGTCTCCATCTGGGTGTATTCGGGAGAAACTTCAAAGGGCGGCGCGCGCATCAGCGGGTAGCTGTCCACCACCCCGCCCGGCAGCGTCGCCGGAAAACTGGACTGTGCCCAGCGGATCAACTGGACCGCAGGGGCGCCCGTGAGCAGGGCGGCCGCAGGCTGAGACCACAGGATATGGTCCATCAGATCATTCGGGCGATAGACGGAATCGGCAATGCCGTCCCCGTTCAGATCGAAACCGGGATGGTCGGACCAGTAATTGCCCCTTCCCTCAAAGCTCCATTCAATGTCGCGGGTGCCGACGTATTTGACCTGCGTGCGGTTGCCGACAAAGGCATTGCCGGTCAGCACATTGCGTTCGGACCCGGCAGTAAAGTGGATGCCGATATTGCATCCCTCGAAATGGTTGTCATAGATCAGGTTCTTGTGCGCGTTATAGATGAAGGTGCAGCGATCAGGGCCGCCGCGAACCATATTTCCTGAAACATCGGCATTGTTGGCGTAGTTCAGCATCACACCATGGCTGAGATCGGACAGGCTGAGGTTATCGTTGACGATCACCTTGTTCGAAAACATGATCGCATATCCCAGATGATTGCCGATGGACACGTTGCCCGACACTTCGGAATCGTTGGTATACATATAATGTACGGCAAACCGCAAATCCCGGAAAAGGTTGTTCCGGTAAGTGCCCGTGCGCGACGCGTTGGAGAAAATGCCGTCGCGTCCCCAGCGCACGGAATTACCCTCAACTACGGTGCCGGGGGAATTCCAGACATAGATGCCGTTGCCGCGGTCATTCAGGCGCTTTTGTCGGGTGCCTTCGATGATGTTGTCACGAATTTGGGCGTCAAGACCCCCATGCACGTCTACGCCATGCAGGTTGCCCAGAACCCGGTTGGCCTCCACCACCGCGCGGTCGGCTTTCTTGAGGATCTTGATCCCGGCATCCAGTGTCTCGCCCTTCATGCCTGATCCTGTGACGGTCAGGTCTGACACGGTCACATCGGCCGCGTCGATGGTCAGCGCGGTGCCTTGACCCATCCCGTCAATTACGGCGCCTTGGGTGCCGGTCACAGTCAGGGGGCGGTCGATGACAATGCTGCCCTCGTAACGGCCCGGCCCAAGGATCAGCACATCGCCGGGGCTGGCCCCGGCAATGGCAGTGGCAAGGCGTCCCGGCCCGGGCTGCACATGCGTCTCGGCCGCCTGAAGGGGCAGGGCGATCAGCAAGGGCAGAGCCAGGACCAGGACGCGCAGCATGGGTCAGGCCGACTTCGGTTCGACAAACATCCGGCCGCGCATTTCCATATGGAGCGCATGGCAGAACCACTGGCAATAATACCAGAAGACGCCGGGCGTTGCCGCCACGAAGGTAACTGAAGCAGTGGCCTGCGGCGAGATTTCCATCGCGACGCCGTGGTTGCCCATGGTGAAGCCGTGCGTCAGATCGTCGATGTCATCGAGATTCGTGACAATGACGGTCACCTCGTCACCTTGCTGGACAGTGAACTTCTCGACCGAGAAGCTGGGCGCGTTGGACGACATGTAAACGCGTACCTTGTTGCCGTCGCGGATGACCGAATCCTGCCAGTCATCCAGATCTACGCCGTCCTTTTCCGCCTGCGCGCGGACGTCGGCCCACATCTTGTCATCCCGGTCCCAGACCGATTTCGGACTGACCTTGCTGGGGTCGACAAGGATCGCATCATGCGGCTCGGCGAAGGTCGGGCCGTCATGGATCAGCGTCAGCTTGTCACCGTCGATGGAGAACAACTGTTCGTTCTCGGGCTTCAGGGGGCCGACGTTCAGGAACCGGTCCTTCGAGAACTTGTTCATCGTCAGGTAATACTTTGCGTTTGCCTCCAGCGTCTCGCCCATGACGGTCGAGTTATGGCCAGGCTGGTAATGCACGTCCTGCTTCGTGACGATCGGATCGACATCATCACCATTATAGAGCTGGACCGCTTTTTCTATGTCCCAGACCACGACCTGACTGTCGAGGAACAACGTGGTATAGGCGCGGCCCTGCCCGTCAAAGCAGGTGTGAAGCGGCCCGAGGCCCAGCTGAGGCTCGGCTACGACAACGCTCCGGGGATCTGCATCCTCGTCGAATACAGCGTCCAGCTTGCGCACATCGATCACCGAAACGGTGGGCGACAGTTTGCCCGCGATGCACAGGTGGATCTTGTCGGGCGCCATGTTGCAGCCGTGGGGGTTGTTGGGGATCGGGATGTAGCGGGTATACTTCTTGTTCTGCCCCTTGCGCCCGTCCAGAACCTTGACGCCGTTCAACTCCTGAAAATCACCGGCCTCAATACCCTTCTCGATCTCCTTGATGTTGAAGACGACCACATGGTCCATGTCGGCTTCGGTCATTTCGGGCAAGGTCATGCCCATTTCCGAGTTGTAGGAGGTGGAGAAGGCGTATTTGCCGTCATAATCGCAATCGGTATTATCGAGGTTGCCGCTGACCATCACCTGCCATGCAACTGTCATCTCGTCCGCGTTCACGGCGGTGTAGAAGTTCACGTACTTCTCCGGCTCGTCCAGAACGGAGCCGTCATTGACCATCGGCACCTCGTCTTCGCCGTTGCAGAAGATGTAGTCCGTGCGCGGCCAGCGCTGAGGACGCAATCCGTGGATTGCCTTGGCATTGGGGATCTCGATGATCTTGTCGCATTTCATCACGTCACAACGCACGCGGGCCACGCGGGTGTTGGCCTTGTCGTTCATGAACAGATAACGGCCGTCATACTTGCCTTCGGTGAAGGACATGTGCGGGTGGTGCAAGTCGCCGTTGGGCGGGTATTCATGGCCGTTGGCGGCCAGATATTCCTTGGTCTTGGGCAGCAGGCCCTCGGTCAGGATCTTCTTGGATTCGTTGGTGATGCCCCAGCCGGTGGCCGAGCATCTGTTGAACACCGGAATGCGCATCAGTTCCCGCATGGACGGGATGCCCAGGATACGCATCTCGCCGCACTGGCCCGAGGACCAGAAGCCGTAAAATTCGTCAAGCTGGCCGGGCGGCACTTCGGCGCCGGCAGCAGCACGGGCGCTGGTGGCGCTGGCCAGTGTCGCGGCGCCGGCAACAGCGCCGCCCGTCAGCATTGCGCGCGAGCCAAACGCACCGGCAAGCGCGGCGCCGCCGGCAGTCGCGCCCAGGAGGCTGCGGCGCGAGATCGGCAATTTTTTACCTTCAGACATTATAAGTCCTTTCAGTTCACTGTTGGAGTTTTGGTTTGATTTGGATGCCCGGATATGTCGCGGCTGAGTTTTGGCACGGCACCGACTGCTCCGCGACGCTTCATCTTCTTGATGACAACGGGGCATTGAGTGGTTGACTGGTAAAGCACCTGACAATGGAGGCAATCAATGCATTCGTTCGGGTTGATTTCCCCTGTCGGATGAATGGCCTGCACCGGACATTGATGGGCGCAGGTCTGGCAGGGGTTTCCGCATTCGTGATAGCGCTTGAGCCAGTCAAACATCCGCAGCCGAGCCGGAATGGCCAGCGCGGCGCCCAGCGGGCACAGATAACGGCAGAAGAACCGCTCGACAAAGAGCCCGGCAATCAGGAGCCCCACGGCATAGACCACGAAAGGCCATGCGCGCACGAAATTCAGGATGATCGCGGTCTTGAAGGGCTCTACCTCGGCCAGGCGCTCGGCCTGTTCGATGCTGGTCAGGGATACGCCAAAGAGACCGAGGAAGATCATGTATTTCAGCGGCCACAGCCGTTCGTGCAGGCCCCAGGGCAGGGTCCATTGCGGGATCCGCAGGGCCTTCGCGATGCGGTTCAGCAGCTCCTGAAGCGCGCCAAACGGGCACAGCCAGCCGCAATAGGCGCCGCGCCCCCAGAACAGAAGTGCCGCAGCAACGGCAAACCAGAGGATGAAGGTCATCGGGTCCAGAAGGAACGCCTGCCAGCTGAATCCCGTCATCAGAGAGCCGAACAGCGCCATCAGGTTGACGACCGACAATTGCGCGTTGGCATACCAGCCCAGATAGAACAGCGTCACCGACAGATAGGCGATGCGGAACCAGAAGAATCCACGCTCGTTCACGGTCGCGAAGGACTGAAAGAAGAAGACGCCGGTCAGCACGGCCAGCATGACGCCCAGCACAGTAATCTCGGTTGTCTTGGCGACCCAGATCTTTTTCCACAGCGCCTGATGCGCGTCCGCTTCGGTCTGCGTCGTGACCTCATCTACGGTTGCAGGAACCTCGGGGGCAGGTGGGGGGGCTACGGAGCGCAGGTATTTCTTGGGTAACTCGTAAGCCAGATCGAAGGTCGTGAACACCTTTTCGATCGCGGCCACGTCGCGATGAACAAGCAATTGGATCCTGAAGGGTTTGGTCGGGTCGAACCCGCTGTCTGCGGGGATCTTGAACATGTCCGATTCATCAAAATCAGGCGCGCCCTCGGCTGCGATCGTGTTGATCCGCCGATGCATGCGGTCGCGGAACCGCACCGAGAGATCATCCTGAATCAGCACTATACGGTCAAAGATACCGCCGCGCACATACCCGGACCCTTTGAAGGAATAGAGGCCCTGACCGAATATTGCGATGGCCTGATCGCCTTCGTCCAGCCAGGTAGCAAGGTTTGCAGCCTCGGCGTCGCCCAAAAGCGACCGGGCAATGGCGGGCTGCGAAATCAATGCGGCCTGCATGTCGATGAAGGTGGTTTCGGGAGCTTCGGTCAAAGCGCGTTTGGCAGCGCGGGGATCGTCCATTGCTGCAAAAGCCTCGTTGACCTGCCCTACATCGAGCAAGAGGCGACGCAATGTGCCATCGCCCTCCAGCGTCGCCCAATCAGTCGCGGCCGTTGCATCCGGATCGATTTCGAACTGCGGCCCCGTGCCTGCCTCCTCGACCGCAAGGCCTCCGAGGCCCAGTTGACGGGCGACTTTCAATCCCGCGCGAATGATTGAATCGTCGATGACCATGATCGTCACAGTGGCGCCGGAAATGATATCCAGCTTATGCGATGAGCCGCCGGATTCGGCCTCGGCCACCAGATCGAGCCCGCGATAGCCCGCGACCAGCGCCTTGACCTTGGAGTCGGGAATACCGATGAGCACAATCGGCTCGGAATGTTTGACGAGTTCGACGCCGATGACCTGCGCGGCATCATCGACAGCGACCATGGTATGGATGGGTTTCCCCGAATAGCCGGTGGTCGAGACGAAATCGGATGTGACAAAAGCCCAGCCGATCTGCTGACCGTCCTTCAGAACCTGCACCGCCGGAATTTGCTGGCTCATTGCTCCGAATTCGTCCGCACCCTCGACCAGCTGGCCGACCTGAACGTCATCGATGATCTTGGAGAGTACGGATTGCGCCAAAGCCGGAACCCCGAACAGGGACAGGAGGCTGACAATCGCCATTTTCTGAAGGAGGGAACGCAGGGTCTTCATGCGGAAGGGTCCTTTTGAAGAGATCGCCCTTTGCCATGCATGAATTGACCGGTGCTGAAATGATCCGATGGGATCATATCATGAGAGGTCAACATCGAATTGCTTGGCGCAGGGGGGGCGCGCGGCAAGGATCCCAAATTGGAAATCGGGGCGCGCATTGAGTAGGCTGTCGCAGGCTGACGTTGCAGCTTATATGGCCGGGTCAAACATGTCGTGAATGGATCCGGCGGCACCATTCCGGCTACAGGGCAACAGCCGGTGCAGGCGCAGCAATCGCGCGACGGCACATCGGATCTGTCGCCTGTATCCACTTGCACGGAAGCCACCATGCCAGTCGCGCAAATTTCCATTTTCAGCGTGCCCGGGGCATCGCTTGCCCACGCGGTGGCAAAAATGCTGTACCAGGCAATGCACAGCATCAGGAAAAAGCGTGGAAAATGCGCGTAAGCGGAATTCATGGCACCTGTTATCAAGCTATGTCCGGGCAGGTCTTTGTGCTAGATCAAATTGCGGTTTGCATGATCTTGCCTCTTCCATGCCGCGCCCTCGGACATATACGCAATCGACCTTTTTGCCGCAGTACTTTGCCGCGGTATGAGGGGCAGGGCGCCCTTTGAACAACGCGCCCCCAAACGGGCGCATTGAGTTGTTGTATCCTTCAGCATAGGTTCCATAATGGACATTGCCAATGATGATTATTATCGCGCGCCACAACACGCATCCTGAGATATTCAGCGCCAACAAGAGAGATCCGATATGGAGAACTGGCTTCCCAGCTTGATCACGGACACACCAAGCGAAGGTTATGAGCTTGCGATCAAACTGTCTCGCATGACCATCAAGAAAACGCAGGCCGATCCGGAAGTGCGTGACCGGCTTCGTCCGGATTATGCCGAAAGCGCAGATGCCCTGATCGCTGTCAGTGCGGTGGTGGCAACGCATTTTGCGACAGTGGCGGCAGCGAACGGATACTGGACCACATCGGGCTAACAATTCTCAGCACAGCATTCCAGTTGTTGGAAAGTCCGAACGCAACGCCGACCAACGGCGGCTGTGTGTTTGTGCGCACGCATTTGAGAAACGGGCGAATGTTGGTGATGCCCTGAGGGGCGGCATATCATGGCGGTGTC
>JAUNVT010000027.1:25686-28074 GCA_030540655.1 Rhodobacterales bacterium | reverse complement strand
GGCACGGATTTGGTGGGCAGGAAGTGCGGGATTTCTTGTTATCCGGGCAGAAACCCTGCAATTTCGGGCCATGATATGAATCCGGGAGAGCCCCCCGACCAAGGCGAGCTGCTGCGCGCCGGATTGGTCGGGATGATCGACATGCGCCATGGCCTGGTGCATCTCGCTGTCCTGATTGACCGGGATATCCTCGAGCGGGAATGGGGCGGGTTCCTTGCGTCCCGCACCGGTCGTCCCGCCACCTCCCCGCGTCTCGTGGCGGGGCCTTCTGTATCTTCGGCATGCTTTGGCGCTCCCTGCTGAGGCGGGCGCGATGGGCCGGGAACCCGCACTGGCAGCATTTCTGCGGCGAGACGTTCTTTCAGCAGCGTCTTCCGATCGATCCGTCCTCTCTGACCCGCTGGCGAAAGCGGATCGGCGGGGAGGGTGAGGAGGGTGTCGGCCGGATGCTGCCCCAGACGATCGAGGCCGGGAAGATCGCACGAGATCAAGGAGTTCAAGTCGACAAACTGGCAGCTTGACAAGGAAATTCAGGACGAACCACTTGCAATTAACGCTAGCGTCGCGGCTTCATCGGAGTGCAGCATGCGCATGTCGTGAAGAATGCATGGTATACCAATTGTAATCGTCAAAAGAGTCGCAAGAAGCATTCGGTTGATACTGTCAAAAAGGTGGACATGCTCTAAAAATAACAATCGGAATTCTGAGAAAAACCCCCGAAGCCAGTGCCCCGAGGGTCCTTCAATCTCATGTCGTGTCGGTCGAAACCGCGCTGGGGCGTTGACTTACATCATCCCTTCGCGCTGAAGCTTCTTCCGGGCCAGTTTGCGGCCCCGGCGAATCGCCTCGGCTTTCTCGCGCGCTTTTTTCTCGGACGGCTTTTCGAAATGTTGCTTCAGCTTCATCTCGCGAAATACGCCCTCGCGCTGCAGTTTCTTCTTCAGGGCACGAAGCGCCTGATCGACATTGTTGTCGCGAACACTAACCTGCATGTGGTGTCACCACCTTCCTGGTTTGATTTGCATGATTTGCAGGAAGTGCGCCTATAGCAAACTGCGCTCTACATGTCTAGGGTGGACCGCAACAGGAGGATGCCATGCAGACCGATATCATCGACCGGCTTCTGACCGCCGCCGCCGCCCATGTGCCCTTCGACGGGTGGAGCGAGACAGCCTTTGCCGCATCCGCCCGCGATGCAGGCGTAGACCGGGCCGTAGCGCGCGCCGCCTGCCCGCGAGGGGCGGTGGATCTGGCGCTGGCCTATCATGCCGCCGGGGACCGCGCCATGCTGGCCCGGCTGGAGGAGGCGGATCTGGAGGGCATGCGGTTTCGTGACCGGATCAAGGCTGCCGTTCGCTGGCGGCTGGAGGCGGCCGAGCCGGAGATGGTGCGCCGGGGCCTGACGCTGTTTGCGCTGCCGCAGCACGCGGCGGACGGCGCGCGGGCCATGTGGCAGACCGCCGATCACATATGGCAGGCGCTGGGCGATAGCTCGGATGATGTGAACTGGTATACCAAGCGCGCGACACTGTCCGGCGTTTATGGGTCAACCGTGCTCTATTGGCTGGGTGACGACAGCCCGGAACATGTGGCGACGTGGGAATTTCTGGACCGGCGCATTGATGATGTCATGCAGATCGAGAAGATCAAGGCGAGGGTCAAGGGTAACAAGCTGGCCTCTGCGCTGATGGCCGGACCGATGGCGCTGCTGGGGCAGATCCGCGCGCCGCGCAGGGATGGCGGAATGCCGGGCCATTGGTCCGGCAAGCACTGAAGGAATAAAAGATGAGCGACATGATGCAAGCCGTGGAGATTACCGAGGCAGGCGGGCCGGATGTCCTGCAAGTTTGCGACCGCCCCCGTCCTGAACCGCGCGAGGATGAGGTGCTGATCCGTGTCGCCTATGCGGGCGTCAACCGGCCCGACGCGCTGCAACGCGCTGGCGCCTATGCGCCTCCCAAAGGCGCGAGCGATCTGCCGGGGCTGGAGGCGTCGGGCGAGGTTGTGGCTGTGGGCAGCGGGGTCACGGATTGGAAGGTGGGCGACCGCGTCTGCGCTCTGCTTCCCGGTGGTGGTTATGCGGAATATGTCACGACCCCGGCCGCGCATTGCCTGCCCATTCCCACAGGCATGGACATGGCCGAGGCTGCCTGCCTGCCGGAGACGTTCTTTACCGTCTGGTCCAACGTATTCCAGCGGGGAGGATTGCAGGCGGGGGAGCGGTTTCTGGTCCATGGCGGATCATCCGGCATCGGCACCACGGCTATCCAGCTGGCCAATGTGCTGGGCGCGCGGGTGTTTACCACCGCCGGATCGGACGAAAAGTGCGCAAAATGTCTGGAACTGGGCGCGGAGCGGGCGATCAACTATAAGGATGAGGATTTCGTT
>JAUNVT010000027.1:0-25586 GCA_030540655.1 Rhodobacterales bacterium | reverse complement strand
ATGTCTGGAACTGGGCGCGGAGCGGGCGATCAACTATAAGGATGAGGATTTCGTTCAGATCCTGAAGGACGAAGGCGGCGCGAATCTCATTCTGGATATGGTCGGCGGTGATTATATTCCGCGCAACGTGCGCGCCTTGGCCGATGACGGGCGTCTGGTGCAGATTGCGTTTCTCAGCGGCCCCAAGGTCGAGCTGAACTTCGCGCATGTGATGATGCGCCGCCTGACCATCACCGGAAGCACGCTGCGCCCCCAGAGCGATATGGCGAAGGCCGAAATTGCAAAGGCGCTGCTGGAGACTGTCTGGCCGCTTCTGGCGGCGGGCCGTATCGCGCCGGTGATGGACAGCACATATGCGCTCAGCGATGCTGCAAAGGCGCACGCGCATATGGAGAGCAGCACCCATATCGGCAAGATCGTCCTCAAGGTCGGCTGATGGGGCCGGGGGCCGTTCAGGCTGCTATTGTCGTACTGGCCGTGCTCAGCATTGCGCTCAGCGCCTGGGCGATACGGCAGGATGTGCCGCTGGTATGGGACTGGGCCGCGCCGCCGCGTTTTGAAACCGGCGGTGCACCGCTCTTTGAAACCGTACTGGATTATACCGCACCTGCCGGCGAGGCGCATTCACCCGCGATCATCCTGCGGGACGACGGGTTCAGCATCCTGTGGTTTGAAGGCTCGCAAGAGGCGCAGGCCGATGTGGATATTGTCGGCGTGGATATCGGGGCGGAGGGTATATCGCCTGTCATGCCTCGCGTGACGCGGGGCGGGCTGGCGGATGTGTTCGAGCCGCGACAGCTGGTGGTGACCTTGGGCAATACCGTTCAGAACGATGCGGCGGAGGGTTCGATTTTTGCGACCGTGGTATCGATCGGCGGTTGGGCCATGGCGTCCGTGGCGGATGTGCGGACCGGTCCGGACGGCCTGGTCTCGGCGCGCAAGTTGAACCTGTCACCGCTGCTGAACCGGTCATTTCTGGTGAAATCGCCCATGGTCGGCTATGCGGATGGCAGCCACGCCTTGCCCGTTTATTTCGAGATGGGCCAGACCTATGGCGGCTTGGTGCGGTTGAATGCGCGGGGCCGCGTGCGCGACATGCGCCGCATCGATGGCCCGATGAAGCCGATCCAGCCGATGATCGTGCCGCTGGACGCACGCCGGGCCGTCGCCTTCCTGCGCGATTTCGAATCCGGGTCGGACCGGCTGCTCATCTCGCGCAGCGATGATGGGGGGCAGACATGGGAGTCCGCGCGTGAGACGCAGGTCCCCAACCCCTCCGCCCCTGTCGCGGCGCTTGCCCTTGGCGGAGACCGGATCCTGATGGCGGTCAATGACGATGCCACCGACAGCCGTGTCCTGAGCTTGACGATCAGCGAGGATGGCGGTGAAAGCTGGCGGCTTCTGCACCGGCTTGAGGCGGGGGGCGGGGATGCACGATACCCGATGATGCGAGCGCTGCCGGACGGCCGGATCGTGCTGGCCTATAGCGCGGGATCAAAAACCGGCATCCGTGCGCATGTATTCAACCTGGCCTGGGCCCTGGACGGATGAGCGCGCTGGCCTCGACCGCGTGGCTGGCGCTGCTTTTGGGATGGATGGCGTGGGGGGCGTTCAGCCTTGGGTTGGCAGCGCCGGTCAGTCTTGGCTTGGGCTTGGTTCTGGGCGCGGGTTGCGCTGTTCTGCTGCGCGATACGCTGCCGCTGCGGGGGCTGGTTGCGGTGCTGGGGCCGGTGGGGATCGTTCTGCCACTGCTGATCCTGCGCCAGATGGCGGCGCATCTGGGCGTGGCTGTCCAGCCCTTCGGTAGCGGCGCGCTGGTAATATTCATCCTGCTTTATGGGGTTTTTCTTGCCAGCGCGGCAGGGGTGGTGCCGGTGGATATCTACCGGCTGGGCTATGCGCCCTGGCCCGTGGCTGTCATGGCATTGGCGCTTTGTGCGCTGGGAATGTGGCAGGGGGCACTGTTTTTGCCGGTGCTGGCGGTCGCGGCGCAGGCGATCTGGGTCATCGGCTGGGGCAGCAGCAACTGGTTCGACCACATCCTGCATCCTGCGCTGATTCCGGTGGCACTGATCGTTCTGTTGCTGCGCTTGTTCTGAGACGATCCCACGAAAAACGCCGCCGGAGGGGTGTCCGGCGGCGCGTCAGATGGCGTGCTCTGCCAAAAATCAGGCGGGCAGGGCCCCCTTGGCCTGCTCGACGATCGCGGCAAAGGCTGCGGGTTCGTGCACGGCGAGATCGGCCAGAACCTTGCGGTCCACCTCGACACCCGCCAGCGCCAGACCATTGATGAAGCGGCTGTATGTCAGCGTTTCGTCATGGCTGCGCACCGCCGCGTTGATGCGCTGGATCCACAGCGCGCGGAAGCTGCGCTTGCGGTTCTTGCGGTCGCGCGTGGCGTATTGATTGGCCTTGTCGACGGCCTGCGTGGCGACGCGGAACGTGTTCTTGCGGCGGCCATAGAACCCCTTGGCGGCCTTGATGATTTTCTTGTGACGGGCGTGTGTGACGACACCGCTTTTGACTCGGGACATATCGGACCTCCTTAGCGCGCGTAGGGCATCATCGGCTTGATGATCTGCTCATCCGCCTTTGACAGGGTTGTGGTTCCGCGCGCATTGCGGAGGAATTTGTTGCTGCGCTTGATCATGCCGTGCTGTTTGCCGGCCTGACCTGCGATCACACGGCCCGTGGCCGAGATCTTGAACCGCTTCTTGCAGCTCGATTTCGTCTTCATCTTGGGCATTTCCGGCTCCTCTTGAAGTTCGGTAGAACGCGCGACTCGGCATGCCACCTTTGGCCGGCCGCGCGGATGAAGCTCGTCTTTTAGGGGCGATGCGCATGGGGCGCAAGGGGCAATGCCCGCAGAGCCCTAGCTGGGATCGGTCGCGTAGATCAGGCTTTCCTGGCAGGGCGCAACGCGCAGGATATTTGTGGTGCCCGGCACATTGAAGGGTACCCCCGCAGTAACCACGATCTGGTCCAGCGTCGACGCATACCCCTGGGCGCGGGCCGCGCGGGCGGCCATGATCACCGCCTGTTTGAACCGGTTGAGCTCGGGCGTCATCACGCAGTTGATCCCCCAGCTGAGCGACAGCCGACGCGCGGTGCCGCGCAGTGAAGTCATCGCGATGATCGGCACGCGCGGCCGCTCGCGCGCAGTCAGAAGGGCGGTCGTGCCGGACTGGGTGAAACAGCAGATCACCTTGATGTTCGTGGTTTCGGCAATTTCACGCGCGGCCGCGACGATGGCGTCGGCCACGCTGCTGCGCACGGCCTTGCGCGATGCTTCGATGATCTGGGTATAGGTAGGATCGTTTTCGACCTCGCGCGCAACGTTGTCCATCGTCTTTACGGCCTCGATCGGGTAGCTGCCTGCCGCCGATTCGGCCGACAGCATGATGGCGTCCGCGCCCTCGTAGATGGCGGTTGCCACGTCGCTTACCTCGGCACGCGTCGGCACCGGCGCCTCGATCATCGATTCCAGCATCTGCGTGGCGACAATCACGGGCTTGGCGGCGGCGCGGCAGGCGCGCACCAGTCGTTTCTGGATGGGGGGCACGTTCTGCACCGGCAGTTCCACCCCCAGATCGCCGCGCGCCACCATGATGCCATCCGATGCAGCCAGAATTGCGTTGAATCTCGTGACGGCAGAGGGTTTCTCGATCTTGCTGAGGATCGCGGCGCGGCCCCGCGCCAGCGCACGCGCCTCGGTCACGTCCTCGGGGCGCTGGACAAAGCTGAGCGCCAGCCAGTCCACGCCAAGATCGCACACAAATTCCAGATCCTTGCGGTCCTTGTTCGACAGCGCGGCCACCGGCAGTTCGACGTCGGGCACGTTCACGCCCTTGCGGTTGCTAATCGTGCCGCCGACGACGACCTCGCAATTCGCGTGCTCCTTGCTGCAATCCGTCACGGTCAGGCGGATCTTGCCATCATTGACCAGAAGGGTCGCACCGGGCTTGAGCGCGGCAAAAATCTCGGGGTGGGGCAGGTTGACGCGCGCGGCATCACCCTCGGCAGGATCCAGATCCATGCGGAAGGCCGCACCCGGTACCAGCTCCTCCTCGCCGCGCGCAAAGACACCCACGCGCAGTTTCGGCCCCTGAAGATCGGCCAGAATGCAGATCGGGCTGTTCAGATCCTCCTCGACCTGACGAATGATGCGATGCTTTTCGCGGATCCCTTCGTGATCGCCATGGCTCATGTTCAGGCGGAATACGTCGGCGCCCGCCTCGTGCAGGGCGCGGATCACCTCATAGGTTTCCGAGGCCGGGCCGAGAGTTGCGACGATCTTGACGTTGCGATGGCGTCTCATATGTGGGATTCCCTGATGTTGAAGGGCGGCGTTGGCGATGTGCCAGTTATCGCTAACATTTACAGATCCCGGACGCCAGCATTTCATGCAGCGCGCGCGACAGGACAGGATGGATCCCAAGTATGAGATATGAGCCATTTGTCGTTGACGGGGCCGGACGCAAGGGGCGCTGGACCGTGCTTTGCGATCACGCGTCCAATATTGTACCCGATTTTGTGGCGGGCGGAACGCTGGGGGTGGCGCAGGCCGACATGGCGCGCCACATCGCCTATGATCTGGGTGCAGAAGGGGTCAGCCGCGCGCTGGCGGCCGCGCTGGACAGCCCGGCGATCCTGTCGCGCTTTTCCCGGCTGGTGATCGATCCGAACCGGGGCGAGGATGATCCGACGCTGATCATGCAGCTTTACGATGGTACGATCATTCCCGGCAATCGCGGCATCAGCGAACCGGATGCGGGGGAGCGGCTCCGCCGCTGCTACCGCCCCTATCACGAAGCAGTGGCAAGGCTGACCGCCGCGCATACGGCGCCGGTCATCATATCGATCCACAGCTTCACCCCGCGCCTGCGCGGCCGCGCGCCACGGCCGTGGCATGTGGGGCTTCTTTATTCCACCGATACGCGGCTGGCGCGGCCTTTGCTCGCGCGGCTCCAGGCGGAGCCTGACCTGAGTGTGGGCGACAATCGGCCCTATACGGGGCACCTGCCGGGCGATACCATAGCCCGGCATGCCATCGCAGCAGGCAGGCTCAATGTGCTGATCGAGCTGCGCAACGATCTGATCCAGACCCCGGCGCAACAGCGCAACTGGGGCGCGCGGCTGGCCCGCGTGCTGATTGAGACGCTGGAGCACGAGGGGCTGTAGCATTTGTTGAAAAGGAGAACCGTCATGGACGAGCAGATACAGATTGAACTTGAAGCCGCAGCATTCCGCCGCCTGCGCCAGCACCTGATGCAGGACCGCACAGATGTGCAGAACATCGACATGATGAACCTTACCGGATTTTGCCGCAATTGCCTGAGCCGCTGGTACCAGGAGGCCGCGAACGCACGCGGCATCGACATGGGCAAGGACGAGGCGCGCGAGATTTTCTATGGCATGACCATGGACGAATGGAAGGCCAATCATCAGACCGAGGCGACCGGCGCCCAGCAGGATGCGTTCAAGGAATCCTTTGCGCAGAATGTCGGGAACAAGAACTGATCCAAAAGAGGCTGCGTCAGATCGCGCGTTTGAGGCTTTCCTCCAGATAGACCTCGCGCAGGCGCAAGACCACGGGGCCGGGCCTTCCGGTGCCGACGGGGGCGCCGTCGATCTCGATCACAGGCGTGACAAAGGCGCTGGCCGAGGTCAGAAACGCCTCGTCCGCCTGCAGCGCCTCCTCCAGCGTAAAGCTGCGCTGATCGACCTGCATCCGCGCCTCGGCGGCAAAGCGCAGGACAGCGGCGCGGGTGATGCCGTGCAGGATGTCGTGGCTGAGCGCGCGGGTGATGATGCAGCCGTCCCTGACGATATAGGCGTTGTTCGACGTGCCTTCGGTGATATGCCCGTCCTGCACCATCCAAGCGTCATCCACGCCCGCCGCCTCGGCCATCATCTTGGCCATCGAAGGGTAGAGCAACTGCACGGTTTTTATATCGCGCAGGCCCCAGCGCAGATCAGGCACCGCGATGACGCGTGCGCCCCGCCGGGCCAGCGGTGATGCGGCCATTCCCGGTTTGGACTGGGTGAACAGCACCAATGTTGGCGCGGTATCCGGGGCGGGGTAGTGAAAATCCCTGTCGCCGGGATTGCCGCGCGTCACCTGAAGGTAGATCAACCCGTCAATCAGATCGTTGCGCGCCACCAGTTCGCGGTGGATCGCCAGCAGATCGCCCATCGCGTCCGGCGCGCGCATGTCCAGCGCGGCCAGCGATCGCTGCAGCCGCGCCACATGAGCGTCAAAATCGATCAGCTTGCCGCCCAGCACGCTGACCACCTCGTAAACCGCATCTGCCATGAGGAAACCTCGATCAAAGACCGATACCTTGGCCTCCTCCTCGGGCAGGTAATCGCCGTTCAGGTAAACGGTGCGCATGGTTCCTATCCCCAAAGCTCGGGCGCGGGGGGGTGCACCCCTGCGCTGTCATATGTCAACGGCGTATCGCGGTCCTCGGCCAGCAGCAATGGCCCGTCCAGATCTGTCACCATCGCGCCTTGGGCAACCAGCGTGGCGGGCGCCATGGCAAGGCTGCTGCCCACCATGCAGCCGACCATCACGCGGTAGCCCTGCGCCAGCGCGACATCCCGCAGCGCAAGGGCTTCGGTCAACCCACCGGTCTTGTCCAGCTTGATGTTGACCACGTCATACTTGCCCTTCAGCGCGGGCAGGCTGGCGCGGTCGTGGCAGGCCTCGTCGGCGCAGACGGGCACCGGACGCGCCATCTCCAGCAGCGCGTCATCCTCGCCCGCAGGCAGGGGCTGTTCGACCAGCGCCACGCCCAGACGCAGCAGGTGCGGTGCCAGATCGGCATAGATGTCGGCGCTCCAGCCCTCGTTGGCATCCACGATGATCGCGGATTCGGGCGCGCCCGCCCGTACCGCCTCCAGCCGGGGCATGTCATCAGGGGTGCCCAGCTTGATCTTCAGAAGGGGCATATGCGCGCGTCTGGCCGCCTGCGCACGCATCGCAGCGGCCGTATCCAGCGACAGGGTGTAGGCCGTCACCTCGGGCCCCGGCGCGGGCAACCCGGCCAGATCCCAGACGCGGCGCCCGCTGCGCTTGGCCTCCAGATCCCACAGCGCGCAGTCCAGCGCATTGCGCCCGGCCCCTGCGGGCAGCGCGCCCAGGCTCGCGCGGTCGGTCACGCGCGCGCCTTCGATCTGCGCGGTCACGCTATCGAGCGTCTCGCCATAACGGGCATAAGGCACGCATTCACCGCGCCCCTGATGCGCTCCCTCGTTTACCGTGACCGTCAGAACCTGCGCCTCGGTCCGCGAGCCACGGCTGATGGTGAACACCTGCGCCAGCCTGAAAACATCACGCGTCACCGAAACCTGCATGTGGTCCACCTTTCGTTTGTCAGGGCGATCATATCGCCGCCAGCGCATCCACCAGCATATCCGCGCCAAAGCGGTAGGGATCGGTGGCGGGCAAACCCATCCGCTGTGAGACCCCGGCCAGATAATCCCGTGCACCCCCCGTCTCCATATGCTGGGTGTTCACGGCAATGCCGACCACCTGACAAGCCGGATTGGCGATGCGCGCCAGCGGCAGAGCGGTGTCGCGAAGCTGCTCCAGACTCGGTAGGGAATAGCCGGGCAGGCCGCGCATATGGGTGCGCGTCGGCTCGTGGCAAAGGATCAGCGCATCCGGCTGCCCCCCATGGATCAGCGCCAGCGTGACCCCGGAGTAGGAGATGTGGAAAAGGCTGCCTTGCCCCTCGATCAGATCCCAGTGATCGGCGTCATGATCGGGCGTCAGATATTCGATGGAGCCGGCCATGAAATCGGCGATGACCGCATCGAGCGGAACACCGCCGCCGGTAATCAGGATGCCCGTCTGCCCGGTGGGGCGAAACGTGGCCTTCATCCCGCGCGCGTGCATCTCGCGCTCCATCGCCATCGCGGCATACATCTTGCCGACCGAACAATCGGTGCCGACAGCAAGGCACCGCTTGCCGCGCCGCTTTTCGCCATTGGCGATGGGATATTGCACTGAAGGAATACGCACGTCATGCAGGGCGCGGCCATGAGCCTTGGCGGCCTCCACCAGATCATCCTCGTTGCGCAGCAGATTGTGCAGACCGCTGGCCAGATCATACCCCGCGGCCAGCGCGTCGAGCAGCATGTCCTTCCACTTGGGAGAAATCGCGCCGCCCCGGTTGGCCACACCGATGACCAGCGTTTTCGCCCCCGCCTCGCGCCCTTCCGCCAGGGTCATCTCGGTCAGGCCCAGATCGGCGCCGCAGCCGGGCAGGCTTATCTGGCCGACGGCATTTTCCGGCCGCCAGTCACGGATGCCGATGGCGACCTTGGCCGCCAGCATGTCGGGCGCGTCTCCCAGAAACAGAAGATAGGGCGTCTGGATCATCATTCGTGTCCTTGGCAGGGCCGGGGGGCAAGGCGGGGGCAGGGCGGGGGCGGAATGTCTTCCATCTAACCCGAGTTTGCCAGTCGCATCCATGGTAATCGGTGCCCCGGCGCGGGATCGGCGGCATGCTGCAACTGCGAAAGCGCCTTGCACCCTCTGCGGTAATTTCATACCCGTCAGGGTGAACCGAGCGTAAATTTCTTATTCGGAAAGGTCCATCCCATGAGCTTTCGTCTTCAGCCACCTGCTCCCGCCCGCCCCAATCGCTGCCAGCTGTTCGGACCCGGATCGAACGCGAAACTGTTCGAGAAGATGGCCGCCAGTGCGGCGGATGTGATCAATATCGATCTTGAGGATTCTGTCGGCCCCAATGACAAGGATCTGGCGCGAAAGCAGACGATCGAGGCGATCAACAATGTCGATTGGGGAAATAAATACCTCAGCGTGCGGATCAACGGGCTGGATACCGGCTGGTGGTACCGCGACGTTGTCGATCTGCTGGAGCAGGCAGGGGACCGGCTGGACCAGATCATGATCCCCAAGGTAGGCTGCGCGGGCGATATCTATGCCGTCGATGCGCTGGTTACCTCGATCGAGCGCGCCAAGGGCCGCACCAAGCCGATCAGCTTCGAGGTCATCATCGAGAGCGCCGCAGGCATCGCCCATGTCGAGGAGATCGCCGCCGCCAGCCCGCGCCTACAGGCGATGAGCCTTGGGGCCGCGGATTTCGCCGCTTCCATGGGCATGGCGACCACCGGCATCGGCGGCACTCAGGAAAACTACTACATGCTGCACGAGGGGGCGAAGCACTGGTCCGATCCGTGGCATTGGGCGCAGGCAGCCATCGTCGCGGCCTGCCGCACGCATGGATTGCTGCCCGTGGATGGCCCGTTCGGGGATTTCTCGGACGACGATGGGTTCCGCGCTCAGGCACTCCGCTCGGCCACTTTGGGCATGGTCGGAAAATGGGCGATTCACCCCAAACAGATCGCGCTCTGCAACGAGGTGTTTACCCCGACCGAGGCCGCCGTAACCGAGGCGCGCGAAATTCTGGCGGCAATGGAGACCGCCAAGGCCAACGGTGAGGGCGCCACCGTCTACAAGGGCCGTCTGGTGGATATCGCCAGCATCAAGCAGGCGGAAGTGATCGTGAAGCAATCCGAGATGATCGCGGCGAACTGACCGCGCGCTCCAAGGCATGGTTATGGACGGGCGGCGCTGCGTGGCGCCGCCCATTTCATGTTTCAGCCTGCCCCGCCTGCCACGCATCGAGAATGTAGCGGCTGGTCATCAGGTCCAGATGCGCGCCGCCGCCGTTTTTGAACAGAGTAATGTCCTGATCAGACAGGCGCGCGAACTGGTCGGGCTGATAATAGTCGGCCAGTATCGCCTCGGGCTGGATCACGCCCTGGCTCAGCGGGATTTTCAGCTCGCCGATATGGTCCAGCGTGGTGGCGCGGCTGTCGACAAATATACGGGCGCGCGTCAACGCGGTATCGTCCGTCTCGCGCATATCGGGGCGGTAGGCGCCGATCAGGTCGATATGCTGGCCGGGTCGGAGCCAAGCCCCCTGAATGACGGGCTCGGTGCTCATCGTGGCGGAGGTGACGATATCGGCGGCGCGCACTGCGGCCTCCAGATCATCCGTAACGCTGATGCCGGGGCAATCCTCACGCATCGCCTCGGCATTGGCGCGGGTGCGGTTCCAGACGGTGAATTTCGCATCGGGCCATGCCGAGCGATAGGCCTGCCAGAGGCTCCGGCCCACGGTGCCCGCGCCGACGATAAGGATATTCTCGCTCTCGGGCCTTGCCAGACGGCGCGCCGCGTGCAGGCTGTCGCCGGCGGTCTTCCACTTGGTCACCAAGTGGAAATCGATGATCGCGGCCAGTGTCCCGTCTGCATCGTCAAAAAGGTTCACCGCGCCATTCACCATTGCCTCTCCGTCTGCGGGATTGCCGGGAAAGACCGTCGCACATTTCACCGCCAGCCCCAGCCCGTCGATCCAGGCGGCGCGGTTCAGCAGCGTATCCTTGCCACGATACAGAAACGTATCGGCAATTTCAGCCTTGGGCAGGGCGTGTCCGTGATCAAACGCATCGCACAGCTCCAGCCAGTCCAGATTGGCCTCGCCTTCGGCAAAGGGGATCATGGCATGGCTCATTCGATGTCTCCTTGGGTCAGCAATCCGGCTATGACCAGACACTGCGCAAATCGAGGCGCGCCGTCAAACAGATGCACCTGCCAGCCGCGCGCCCTTGCCACCGCGATATTCTCGGCGCGGTCGTCGGTGAAGAGGAGACGGGCGGGCGCGATGCCGCAATCCGCCTCGACCGCGGCATAGATGGCGGGGTCTGGTTTCGCCATTCCCATGGGTCCCGAGATGTAGGCGCGATCAAATTCTGTCAGGAACGGGAATTGTGCCGCGCTGAGCGGGAAGTTCTCCGCGCCAAAATTGGACAGCGCAAAGACCGGCACGCCCCGCGCCCGCAATGCGCGCAGAAGGCGCACCGAGCCGGGGATCGCGGGCTGCGCGATATCGCTCCAATGGTCGCGGATGCGCAGGATCTCGGAGGCGAAATCCGGATATGCGGAAGCAACGCGCGCCACCTCGGTCGCAAAACCGGCGCCGCTGTCGATACGCTGCATCATCGCGTGGATGTCCACCGCCGCAAACAGGGCACGACGCCGGTCGGGGCCGCAGATACGGTCGAAATACCGCTCGGGCTGCCACTCGATCAGCACGTTGCCAATGTCGAATATCACTGCCAGCGGTGTCATCGGCGGTACCGGGGCCTTGCTGCGGCGGCGCTTTCACGCCAGAGCATGTAAAGCCCCGACCCGATGATCAGCACGATCCCGGCCCATGCGTTCAGTTGCGGCCATGTATCAAAGAACGCGACCCCCCAGAAGATCGAGATCGGCATCGCCACATATTCGAAAGGCGCGGCAAAGGCGGCCTCGCTCAGGCGGTAGGCCTGGCTGATGAGCCAACTGCCAGTGACGCCTGCCACTCCCAACATGACGATGATCCAGATATCGCCTCGCGAGGGGGGCGCCCATGCCCGAAGCAGGAACTCGAGCGCCGGATGGGCCCCGCCTGCAAAACGCCCGTCACCGATCAGCAGCCCGATGATCGCGCTGGAGATCATGAAGGTCAGGATCACGTAAAAGGTCATTGTGGTTGCGCTTTCGGTGGTGCGGACGCGGCGGGTGACCATATGCATCGCGCCGTAAAGAAGGGCAGAGAGCATTGGCAGCAAGGAGGCCGCCTGAAATGCCTCCGTGCCCGGCTGCACGATCAGCAAAACGCCAGCCAGCCCGAGAATGATCGCCGTCCAGCGGCGCGGGCCGACCGTTTCGCCCAAGAATATCACCGACATGACCGCGATTGCCAGAGGCGAGACAAAGAAGATGGCCACCGCATCTGCGATGGGCAGGGCAGCAAGGCCCAGAAAGAGACACACATTCGCGCAGACGATGAACGCCCCCCGCAGCAGATGCGCGCCGGGGCGGCCCGTGCGCAGGGCGGGCCAGCCCCCGCCAAGGGGAAGGATGACCAGGAGAAATACAGACAGGCTGACCAGCGAGCGCAGGAACACCACCTGATGCAGGGCATATCCCTCGCTCAGCAGTTTTATACCCAGGTCGACAAAGGAAAAGCACAGGATCGCCGACAACGCGCAGGCTGCGCCCATGGTGTTGTTGCCCGGCTCGGGGGTGGTCATGGTGGTTACCTCAGGTGGCGCGGGCCTGCCTGATCGCCCGCTCCAGCGCGTCCAGAAAGCGCGAGCGGTCGGCCTTTGTAAACCCCTTGCCACCGCCCGCGCGAAAGGGATCGGCGGCGCGCAGATCGGCCATCAGATCGCGCGTGGCCAGGACATTGCCGATATTGGCCTCGGTGAGCGGCTCGCCATTATGCTTCAAAACCTGCGCCCCTGCGGCGACGCATCTGGCGGCCAGCGGGATGTCGCCGGTGATGACCACGTCGCCGGGGCCCACCCGATCTGCGATCCACATATCGGCCACGTCCGGCCCATCTGGCACGATCACTGTCTGGACCAGAGGGTGCGGCGACGGGCGCAGGCCACCATTCGACACGATATGCACGGTAAGGCCGTGGCGCGTGCCGACGCGGATCGCCTCCTCCTTGACCGGGCAGGCATCGGCATCGACATAGATCATTTCGCGGCTCCGGATGATGCGGGCAGGGCAGGACCATCCGGATACGGCAGAAGGGTGGGCGCTGTCCAGCGGATGCGCCTGTGCCTGGCTGTGGCAGGCTTGCTCCCGGGGCTGGGGCGGCGCAAGAAGGCGTGATCCGGCACAAGGGACGAGGCGCGGCATGGGTGATCTTCTGGGCGAAGGGGTATTGGTGATCGGCGGGGGCCCGGCAGGGCTGATGGCAGCCGAAGCGCTGGGCGCGGCGGGCCATGCGGTGACGGTGGCCGAGGCCAGGCCCTCGCCCGCCCGCAAATTCCTGATGGCGGGCAAATCGGGCCTGAACCTGACCAAGGCGGAAGGGATGGATGCGTTCCTGACCGCCTATGGGGCTACGCCGCTGCATCCCTTGCTGCGCGCCTTCGAGCCAGACGCGGTGCAGGAATGGGCGCGGGGTCTGGGGCAGCCACTCTTTACCGGGTCCACGGGGCGCGTCTTTCCGGTCGCGATGAAGGCGTCGCCCTTGCTGCGCGCGTGGCTGGCGCGGCTGGACGGGCTCGGGGTGCAGATCCGGCGGCGTTGGCGCTGGCAGGGCTGGGAAGGAGAGGCGGTCCTGATGGAGACGCCAGACGGCGTGCGCCGCCTGACCCCCCGCGCGACCGTTCTTGCCTGCGGTGGTGCCAGCTGGTCACGGCTGGGATCGGATGGTGCATGGGCCGCGCATCTGCCGGGGCAGGTGGCGCCGTTCCAGCCTGCGAATATGGGGTTTATCGTAGATTGGTCGCCCCACATGCAGCGCCATATCGGTACTCCGGTCAAGGGAATCGCGCTGCGCGTCGGCAGTGCCGTGTCGCGCGGAGAGATCGTGATCACGAGGGCAGGGATCGAGGGCGGCGGCATCTACGAGGTATCCCGCGCCATGCGCGAGGGCGCGCCGCTGCTGCTGGACCTGCTGCCCGACTGGACGCAAGACGCCATATCCGCGCGGCTGGCGCGCCCGCGTGGCAAGGCGTCACTGGCAAATCACCTGCGCAAATCATTGAAATGGACGCCGGAAAAGCAGGCCCTGTTGATGGAGTCCGCCCGCCCGCTGCCCGATGATCCGGCGCCGCTGATCAAGGCGCTGCCGGTGCGGCATCAGGGGCCTCTGCCGATGGATCAGGCGATATCGACGGCGGGCGGGTTGCGCCTCGACGCGCTGGATGAAAACCTGATGCTGAAGGACCGGCCGGGCACCTTTGCCGCGGGTGAGATGCTGGATTGGGAGGCGCCGACGGGCGGCTATCTGATGACCGCCTGCCTTGCCACAGGCCTTCATGCCGGGCGCGCAGCCGCCGCGTGGCTGGACCGCTAGAGCACCCCGTCCTCATCCAGACGGTGCAAATGGGCTTTTGCGGTCTTCAGCACCGCATCGCGCTTGCCCTCGTCCATCCTGTCCCAGCTGCGATAGATCATGGCCATGCGGGGGTTGCCCTCAAACCGCTTGCGGTGCCGGTCCAGAAAATGCCAGTAGAGCGAGTTGAAGGGGCAGGATTCCGCACCCGTCCTTGCCTTGACCGAATAGGCGCAGGACGCGCAGTAATCGGACATCCTGTTGATGTAGTTTCCGGAACTGACATAGGGTTTCGACCCAATGATGCCGCCATCGGCCCATTGGCTCATCCCGATCACGTTCGGCGCCTCTACCCATTCATAGGCGTCCACATAGACCGACAAATACCATTCGTGCACCTCGGCGGGCGCGATCCCGGCCAGAAGGGCGAAATTGCCGGTGACCATCAGGCGCTGGATGTGATGGGCATAGCCTTCGGTATCAGTCTGGGCAATGGCCTCGGCCATGCAGGTCATGCGGGTCTCGGCCCCCCAATACATATCGGGCAGCGCCCGCCTGTGCCCCAGCGCGTTGCGCCGGGTATAACCGGGCCCCTCGCGGAAATAGATGCCGCGCATATATTCGCGCCAACCGATGATCTGGCGGATGAAGCCTTCAGCGGCGTTGATCGGCACGTGCCCGTCCTTCCACGCCGTCTCGACGCGCTGGCAAACCTCCAGAGGGTCCAGCAGGCCAAGGTTAATGTAGGGCGACAGCAGCGAATGGTTCAGAAACGCCTCGCCTTGCAGCATGGCATCCTGATAATCGCCGAACCCTTCCAGCAGATATCTGACGAAATGATCCAGCGCGCGCAGCGCCTGCCCGCGCGTCACGGCAAAATGGAAAGGGCGCAGCGTGCCGAAGTTATCGCCAAAGAGGTCCTCGACAAGCGTCAGCACTTCTTCGGTGATCTCATTTGGGGTGAACTGCATCGGCGCGCTGCGCAGCATGTCGGGCCGCGCCGGTTTGCGGTTGTCATGGTCGAAATTCCACTTGCCGCCCGCAGGGTCATTTCCGTCCATCATCAACCCCGTCTTGCGGCGCATCTCGCGATAGAAATACTCCATCCGCAATTCCCTGCGGCCCTTTGCCCAGTCGTTGAATGTGTCGAGCGACGCGATGAAACGGTCATCCGGCAACTGCCGGACCTTCAGCGGCATGTCCTCCAGCGCCTCGATCAGCCGCCATTCGCCGGGCTGTGTGGCGATCACTTCGCTGGTACCATGCTCGGAAGCACGGCGCAGAAGTTCGCCGGCTATGGAGCCGGAATTGCCGTCATCATCCAGTCTTGTATAGGCGACGGTCCAGCCATGCTCCCGCAGGTTCAATGCGAAATGGCGCATGGCCGACAGGACCAGCGCTATCTTTTTGGGGTGGTGGGGCACATAGCCCGTCTCGCCCGCGACCTCGGCCATCACGACAATGTCGCGGGTCTTGTCGGCGGCCTTCAGCGCGCTGAGGCCATCGCTCAGCTGATCGCCCAGCACCAGAATCAGACGCGGCGCTACCACTCCACCCGCGCGCCCTGCCAGTCAAGGAACTGGCCGCTATCCGCGGGCCCCAGACCATCCAGCACCGACAGAAGGTTCTGTGCGGCCTCCGCGGGGGTGACGGTGGGGTGGCTGCCCGCAAATTTCGCGGTCAGATCGGTGGCGACGGTGCCAGGATGCAGCGCCACGCAGACCGCCTTGGGGTGGGTGCGCTTCAACTCGATCGCTGCGGTATGGATCATCTGGTTCAGCGCGGCCTTGGCCGTGCGGTAGGAATACCAGCCGCCAGCCCTGTTGTCGCCGATGGAGCCGACCCGCGCCGAGAGCGCGGCGAAACAGGCCGGGCTGCTGCGCGGCAGACGGTGCAGGGCATGCTTCATCACCAGCGAGGGGCCGATACAATTGACGGCGAACTGGGCGGCCATTGCGCTTGCATCGAGATCTTTCAGTGCTTTTTCGGGACCAATGCCGTTCAGTTCCAGCGCACCCGTGGCGACAAGGATCAGTTGGAACTCTCCCTTCACCCGCTCCAGCGCCGCGCGGATGCTGGCCTCATCGGTAATGTCCAGCCCATCGGCGCGGCGCGAAATCGCAGTCACTTCGCTCCCGTCCTTCTGCAACCTGGCCACCAAGGCGCGACCGATACCGCCCGAGGCGCCGATGATGAGGGATCTGTGTGTCATGGCGCAAAGGGTAGCGGCGACGCCCGCCGCTTCAAGCGCAAAAAAGCGGCTTTTCATCGCGGCGCGGTTTGCGTAACCTGTCTGTCATGAGGATGACGCAGCATATCGCCCCTGTCGCGCCCAATCCCGGCCCCCGTCCCGGTTGCGCATTGCGTGCTGCTCTGCTGCTACGCGGCCTCTGAGCGTGCCTGTCCGGCGCGAACGCTCAGGGGTTGTGTCAGTCCGCGCCGGATAGCACATGCGCGCATTGCCGCGTTTCAGCACAATGTTCAGACGGATAACTCACAATGACCGATAGCAGCACTCAACCGGGCACCCAGACTGATAAAGACCGCGTCTATATCTTTGACACAACACTGCGCGACGGCGAGCAGAGCCCCGGCGCCACCATGACCCATGCCGAAAAGCTGGAAATCGCGCAACTTCTGGATGAAATGGGCGTCGATATCATCGAGGCGGGGTTTCCCATCGCCTCCGAAGGTGATTTCCGCGCCGTGTCGGAGATTGCAAAGCGGTCGAAGGATGCCGTGATCTGCGGGCTGGCCCGCGCCAACCTGCGCGATATCGACCGCTGCTGGGAGGCGGTGAAACACGCCCGGCAGCCGCGTATCCATACCTTCATCGGTACCTCACCGCTGCACCGCGCGATTCCCAACCTGACGCGCGATGAAATGGCCGAGCGCATTCATCAGACCGTCAGCCATGCACGCAACCTGTGCGACAATGTGCAATGGTCGCCCATGGATGCCACCCGCACCGAATGGGATTATCTGGCGCGCGTGGTCGAAATCGCGATCAAGGCGGGGGCCACGACTGTCAACATCCCCGACACGGTCGGCTATACCGCGCCAGTGGAATCGGCCGATCTGATCCGCCGCCTGATCGCCGAAGTGCCGGGCGCGGAAGACATCATCTTTGCCACCCATTGCCACAATGATCTGGGCATGGCGACGGCCAACTCGCTTGCCGCGGTCGAGGGCGGCGCGCGCCAGATCGAATGCACGATCAACGGTCTGGGCGAGCGGGCCGGCAATACCGCGCTGGAAGAGGTGGTGATGGCGATGAAGGTGCGCGGCGACATCATGCCCTACAGCACCCGGATCGACACGACCAGGATCATGAACATCTCGCGCCGCGTGGCCAACGTGTCGGGCTTTGCGGTGCAGTTCAACAAGGCGATCGTGGGCAAGAACGCCTTCGCGCATGAGAGCGGCATCCATCAGGACGGCATGTTGAAAAACGCCGAGACGTTCGAGATCATGCGCCCCGAAGATGTGGGCCTGACCGAGACCAACCTGGTGATGGGCAAGCATTCGGGCCGCGCCGCGCTGCGTTCCAAGCTGAAGGAGCTTGGATATGATCTGGCCGAGAATCAATTGAACGATGTGTTCGTGCGCTTCAAGGAACTGGCCGATCGCAAGAAGGAAGTCTATGACGAGGATCTGATCGCGCTGGCCAGCACAGACGCCTCCGAGGAGGAAAACCGCATCATCCTGAAATCCCTGCGCGTGGTCTGCGGCACCGAAGGCCCGCAGACGGCCGCGCTGACGCTGGAAATGGACGGGGTAGCGCAGAGCACCGAGGCAACGGGCGATGGCCCGGTCGATGCCTGTTTCCGCGCGGTCAAGAACCTGTTTCCGCATGAGGCGCGGCTTTTGCTCTATCAGGTACATGCCGTGACCGAAGGCACCGACGCGCAGGCTACTGTATCTGTCAAAATGGAGGAAGGTGGGCGCATCGTCACCGGCCAGTCCGCCGATACCGATACCGTGGTTGCATCGGTCAAGGCTTATGTCCACGCGCTCAGCCGCCTGATCCTGCGGCGCGAGCGGTCGGGCAAGGATACGCCCGAGGTCAGCTACAGGGACGTGGTCTAGCGCAAAAGAGGTAAGGGCAAGGTCCGGGCGGTGTCAGTCCACCGCGCGGATCAGCTTGCGCTCCAGCACGCGGAGCACCTGCGACAGGTCCGCGCCACGTTTCAGAATCTGCCCATCCATGCCGATCACCGCGTATTGACCCTGTTTTCCGCGCAGCCTGGGGCGTTTTTCGATCCGGTAGAGCGGATATTCGGCCGTGCGGCGAAAGACCGAGAAGATGGCGACATCGCGCAGGCATGAAATACCGTAATCGCGCCATTCGCCCGCCGCCACCATCCGCCCGTATAGCGACAGAATCACGCCCAGTTCGGTCCGGTGAAACGCGACTTTGTCGGGGGCGGCGACACTGGGCAGGGGCAATGGATGGTTCATGAGGCCAGACTTGCGTCTATCGCAGGGCAATTCAAGCCCTATCTGCCCGAGGGCTCACCGGGGGGCTTCAGGCGAATTGTCCCTGGCAGAACCAGCCGGAGCTGAGCGCGGCGCCATGCGCGTAGAAAAGCCACAGCCGCGCACCGCCCGTGGTGACAATATCCCAATAATCGCGCACGCCGCTGCGCCATTCGGGATCGTCCAGCCACCATTCGGGCGCGATCCGTTCCGGTCCGCTGGCGCGGAGCAGATCGTACGCTGCGCCGCGCCAGCGGAACTGCGCCGGGGGGCGGGGCACATCTGGCGCCGTCACCAGCTCGGGGCGCCAGATCAGCAGCGGGCGGTCGCCCGGCGGGCGAGGCCAGCTGCCGGACGCGGCTGGACCCGACCATGCGGCGGGATGTACGGTGGCGCATTTTTCGGGGATATGGCTGCTGGCCGGATGGCGGCGCGTGATCGCGTCCAGCCCGATACGCGCGCCGATGCGCCCGATCAGATCCTCCAGCGCGGTATCGCGCCCGGCGCGGTCGCGCGCCATCATGCCGGCCTCCAGATGCCCCACCGGACGGGCATGGTGCAAGGGCTCGGTCCGCGTTGCCTCCAGCCGGAGTACATCGATGCCGTATCCCGCATCCAGCCCGTCCAGCTTCATCTTCAGAAGGGGAGCAATGCGATCGGGCTGATCTGCGGGGCGGGCAAGACCGATTTGCGCAAACACCATCGTATCGTCACAGCGATAAGCCTCCAGCCGGATGGCGCGCGCGCCCTGACCCTTGGCGCGCAGCATCTCGCACAGGCGGGGGATCAGACGGGCCAGCGCGGCCTCCACATCCTCGCGCAGGCCAATGGGGTCGGGCAGGCTGAGCCGCGTGGCATAACGCGGCGGGGCGGCCTGAGGCGATACCGGCTCGGGGGCGGCGCCCAGCGCCTGATCCATCCGCATCAGCAGCCCCCGGCCAAAGCGGCGCGCCAGAGGGCCGCGCGGCTGGCCGGTCAGCTCACCGATCCGGCGCAGGCCAAGACGCGCAAGGGCGGCCACCGTCTCGGCATCAAGCCGCAGCGCCGCGACGGGCAGGTTTGCCAGCGCCTGCCTTGTCTGGCCGGGCGCTGCGATGCGTGGCGCGCTGGCCTGGGGGGGTGCGCCGGGCGCTGCGCCGCCGCGTTCCCAATGACGCCGCCTGGCTGCGCGGGAGCGGGTCGCCCGCGCCTCCTGATCGATGGCATCGCCTGATCTGTCATGCACCGCGGCCCGTCCCGCATAGCGCGCCAGCGCCCAGGCCGCGCCGGGCGTGTCGGCCAGCCCGCACAGCGCCGCCACGCCCATATCGCCCGCCTCCTCGACCAGCTGCGCCATCAGCGCCGCCTCGCCTCCGAACAGATGGGCGCAGCCCGTAATGTCCAGCATCAGGGAAGCGGGCGGCTGGGCCGCGACCCAAGGCGTATAGCGCCCGGCCCAGCGGGTCAGCGCATGCAGGAAAGCCTCCTCGGCATGGGCATTTCGCGGCCGCGTGATCAGGTTTGCACACATTGCATGGGCATCGCGGGCAGGTTGGCCCACCCGCAACCCCGCCGCTTCGGCCAAGGGGCACAGCGCGCTGATGGTCTGCATCTGGCCGCCCTCTTCCAGCACGGCAAAGGGAGCACCGTGCAGATCGCCGAGGCGGCGCAGCAAACGATCTGCGCCCAGCCTGGGAAACCAGACGGAGAGAATGCGGCGATTGGCCATGGCAGTAACCTGTTCGCTATTTGTTCTATAAATATCGAACAGGAATGAACGTGTCGAGTCGCGCGCGGCCTCGTGCACAAAACAGACTGCGTGCAGACCGGACGCGCGCCCGGCCTGCACGCTTCAGAGGGTCAACCGCACCAGACGCGGGTGATCCGGCCAGCCTTGTCGATATCGACGTTCAGCCGCTCCAGACGGTGATCCATTGTCATCGGGGAGTCTGGCCCCAGTATGCGCACTGTGCGGCCCGGGGCACTGAAATCATAGGCGGTGTGATCCTTGCCAATCGTATCGGCATAGGCGGTGGCGCCGCAGGCGTTAAGGTTTGGCCGGTTCAATACCACGGGATCGTTGGGGGCAGGCGCCTGACAGGCCGCCAGCGCCAGCGCGGCGGGCAGGATCAGGCAGGCGGCAAAAGACAGTCGGGGCATATGCAACTCCATGATATCCGGCTCAATGATGCCATCATGCACGCGGATTGCAAGACGGCTGATTTTGCCATGTTGAAACCATGACGGATTTCGACCAAACTCCGCCACGAATATTTTCCACGAGATGAAGGATCCTATCATGCGCACGACTGCAGCTGTGGCTCTCGAGGCTGGCAAACCATTGGAAATCATGGAGGTCAATCTGGATGGCCCCCGCAAGGGTGAGGTTCTGGTCGAAATCAAGGCGACCGGCCTGTGCCATACCGACGCCTTTACCCTGTCGGGCGCCGATCCCGAAGGCGCGTTTCCGACGATTCTGGGCCACGAGGGCGCGGGCGTGGTGATCGAGGTGGGCGAAGGCGTGACATCGCTGGAAGTGGGCGATCACGTGATCCCGCTTTATACGCCCGAATGTCGCGAATGCGAATATTGCCTGAACCCCAAGACGAATCTTTGCCAGTCAATCCGCACGACCCAAGGGCAGGGCGTGATGCCCGATGGCACCAGCCGGTTCTCGATGCTGGATGGCACGCCGATCCTGCATTACATGGGCTGCTCAACCTTTGCCAACCACACCGTCCTGCCGGAAATTGCGCTGGCCAAGGTGCGCAAGGATGCGCCTTTTGACAAGATCTGCTATATCGGCTGCGGCGTGACCACCGGCATCGGTGCTGTGATCAACACGGCCAAGGTGGAAATCGGCAGCCGCGCCATCGTCTTCGGTCTGGGCGGGATTGGCCTCAACGTCATTCAGGGCCTGCGGCTGGCGGGGGCCGATCAGATCGTCGGCGTCGATCTGGACCCCGGCAAGGTCGAGATGGCCAAGCGTTTCGGCATGACCGATTTTGTCAACCCAAAGGACGTCACGGGCGATCTGGTCGGCCATCTGGTCGAACTGACGCATGGCGGCGCCGATTACACCTTTGACGCCACGGGCAACGTGGGCGTGATGCGCACCGCGCTGGAGGCCGCGCACAAGGGCTGGGGCGAAAGCATTATCATCGGCGTGGCCCCCGCAGGCGCCGAGATCGCAACGCGCCCCTTCCAACTCGTCACGGGCCGCACCTGGAAAGGCACGGCTTTCGGCGGCGCGCGCGGGCGCACGGATGTTCCGCGCATCGTCGACTGGTACATGGACGGCAAGATCGAGATCGATCCCATGATCACCCACATCCTGAAGCTGGACCAGATCAACAAGGGCTTTGACATGATGCACGCAGGCGAATCGATCCGCAGCGTCGTCGTATATTAAAGCACGGATCTGCGGAGGGAGGGCGGCCATGCAGGGCCGCCCTCTTGCGTGACTTGCACCGCGCGCGTTGCGGCATACGTTAACCGCACACCATATTACTACGGGAGCCACACTCATGGCCGACACAACCTATACTCTGCCCGAAGTCTGGAAATGGCAGCCGGGCAATGGCGGTAAATTCGCCAGCACCAACCGCCCCACGGCAGGCCCTACCCACGACAAGGAATTGCCGGTTGGCGCGCATCCCTTTCAACTCTATTCATTGGCCACGCCCAACGGGGTAAAGGCGACAGTGATGTTCGAGGAATTGCTGGAGGCCGGACATGATGCCGAATATGACGCCTGGCTGATCGATATCGGCGAGGGCGATCAGTTCGGCAGCGGTTTCGTGGAGGTCAACCCCAACTCCAAGATCCCCGCGCTGATGGATCGCTCGGGCAAGAAGCTGGTGCGCGTATTTGAATCCGGCTCGATCCTGCTGCATCTGGCGGATAAATACGGTGCCTTCCTGCCTGCATCGGGCGCGCCGCGTACCGAAGTGCTGAACTGGCTTTTCTGGCAGATGGGCAGCGCGCCCTTTCTGGGTGGGGGCTTTGGCCATTTCTATGCCTATGCGCCGGAGAAATACGAATATCCCATCGACCGTTACGCCATGGAGGCAAAGCGCCAGCTGGATGTTCTGGACCGCGCTCTGGCTGACCGGACGCATATCGCGGGCGATGATTACAGCATTGCCGATATCGCGATCTGGCCGTGGTACGGGCAACTGGCGCTGGGCCGGATCTACGACGATGCGGCAATCTTCCTCGATACCGGCAGCTATACCCATCTGATGCGCTGGGCCGAATTGATAGATGAGCGTCCGGCCGTGCAGCGGGGCTGCATGGTGAACCGCAGCTCTGGCGAGCCTCAGACGCAGCTTCGCGAACGCCACGATGCCTCGGATTTCGATACCCGGACGCAGGACAAGATTGGCGAATAGACTTTATGGATTGGCGCGAGCGGTCCTGAGGCTCGCGCCCTCTTTGCGAATAGGCACGTCCGAGCGCAGTTTCCACGGGTATTTCGTGTCTTCGCGCACTTTGGCCCAATGGAGGTAGCCGCCAGTGCGCCATGGGTCCAGCACGATCCCGTCCTGCCACGCCCCGCCCCGCAGGTGTACGACAGCCGAAGAATGCTCCAGCCAGAACGGGTTTTCCGCATTAGCCACCACCCCGTTGAATTGCAGCGTGGCAAAACCCGCCTGCGTCATCCGGGTCTGAATATCGCGCGCCCAGTGGTAACACAGACCCCGCGGTTTCAGCCCTATGTTGACCTTGGTATTGTGAACCAGAGGCGCGTCGGTGATCTGGTATTCGCGCCGCAGATCGTCCGATACCGCATAGGCCAGACGCGCGGCGCGGGCTGCCTCGGCGCGGTCCACATCCGGTCCCAGCGCCAGCAGCGCCGCCTCCAGCCCGGCTACATCATTTGCGCGTTCGGGCTTTTGCGCGCCGCTGCACCCCGCCAGAAGCATTGCGGCCCCGCCGCCCAGAAGTATTGCCCGTCTTGTGCTCATGCGTGCCTCGGTCATTCCAGCCATGGGTCATCTTTTATGCAAGCCGCGCCGCCACCGCCAGCCCTGCGGCATGATGCTTTCGCCGGGCGGCGCGATAGGGCATGAAGGGCAAAACAAGGAGCCACCCCATGTCAGACCGCGACCGCACCCCCCTTCTGGCCGTCCTGATCGACGCCGATAATACCTCGCCCAAATGGACCAAGGCGATCTTTGACGAGATTGCCGGCATTGGCGAGGCTTCCGTGCGCCGCTGCTATGGCGATTTTTCGTCTCAGCAAATGAGCGGCTGGAACCGGGTGCAGGCCGAATTCGGACTGGTGCCGCATCACCAGCCCGCCAATACGGTGGGCAAGAATGCCAGCGACATCGCGCTGGTCATCGATGCGATGGACCTGCTGCATTCCGGGCGCTTTGACGGGTTCGTTCTGGTCTCTTCGGACAGTGATTTCACCCGGCTCGCCAGCCGGGTGCGCGAACAGGGGCTGGATGTTTTCGGAATCGGCGCGAAAAAGACTCCCGAGGCATTCCGCAAGGCGTGCAAGCGGTTCATCTACCTGGAGAACCTGGGTGGTGCGCCCGAGGATGCGCCCGCCAAACCCGCCGGGCAGAACCTGCACGAGGCGCGCGATCTGCTGTTCAAGGCGATGGACAGCATCGATCAGGACAGCGACTGGTATGCGCTGGGCCGGCTGGGCCAGCAGATGACCACAGCCAATCCCGATTTCGACACGCGCAGCTATGGCCACAAGAAACTGAGCGATCTGATCGCAGCGATAAAGGTGTTGGAGACGCGCCGGGAGGGCAATCAACTGATGGTGCGCCGGATGGATTGAGGCGGCGTAATTCTGGACAAGACGCGCCCCCTGTGACACATCCCAAGGCAGCAAGGAGCGCCCCATGACCATTACCCGTTTCGCCCCATCGCCCACCGGCTATATCCATGTCGGCAACCTGCGCACCGCGCTGATGAATTTCCTGATCGCGCGCAAGGCGGGCGGCACCTTTATCCTGCGCATCGACGATACCGACCCTGTCCGCAGCAAAGAGGAATATGTCGACGCGCTGAAAGAGGATCTGGAATGGCTGGGCCTGACTTGGGACCGAATCGAGCGCCAGTCGGAACGGCTGGGCCGCTATCATGAGGCCGCCGGAAAGCTGCGCGATATGGGCCGGTTCTACGAGGCGTTCGAAACCCCGACCGAGCTGGATCTGAAGCGCAAGAAACAACTGAACATGGGCCGCCCGCCGGTCTATGATCGCGCCGCACTGGCGCTGGACGATGCCACTCGCGACAAGCTGCGCGCCGAGCGCGGCCCCGGCGTCTGGCGCTTCAAGCTGCACCAGCAGCGGATCGAATGGAACGATGGCGTCCTGGGCGATATCAGCATAGACGCGGCATCCGTGAGTGATCCGGTTCTGATTCGCGGCGACGGGCAGGTGCTTTATACGCTTGCCTCGGTCGTGGACGATATGGAGATGGGGGTCACGCATGTCGTGCGCGGCTCGGACCATGTGACCAATACCGCCACCCAGATCCAGATCATCGAGGCGTTGGGCGGCACCCCGCCTGCCTTTGCGCATCATTCGCTGCTTACTGGCCCGCATGGTGAATCGCTGTCCAAACGGCTGGGCACGCTGTCCTTGCGCGATCTGCGCGCCCAAGGCGTGGAGCCTGCCGCGCTTCTGAGCCTGATGGCCCGTCTGGGATCGGCCGATCCGGTGGAGCTGCGCACCGATATGGAGGCGCTGATCGAAGGGTTCGACATATCGCGCTTTGGCGCGGCGCCGACAAAATTCGATGTGGCGGACCTTTTCCCGTTGACCGCGCATTATTTGCAGGGGCTGGATTATGCTTCGGTCGCGCCCCGGATTTCCTCATTGGGCGTGCCCGAGAATATTGCACCGCAATTCTGGGCCGTGGCGCGCGACAACATTACCACGCTGGGCGATCTGGACGCTTGGTGGACAATGTTCCGTGACGGGGCCGAGCCGGTGATTGACGACGAAGATGCCGAATTTATCGCTGTTGCCATGACACTGCTGCCGCAAGGGCCGCTGGACGAAACCAGCTGGGCCACCTGGACCACCGCTGTCAAGGAAGAGACGGGACGCAAGGGAAAATCGTTGTTCATGCCGCTGCGCAAGGCGCTGACCGGACAGGCGCATGGGCCTGAAATGGCGCAGGTGCTGCCGCTGCTTCAGGTGATCCGCGCCCTTCCCTAGCTGTCCATACCCGGCATCTGGTGGATCGGCTTGAGATCGAAACTGACCGGCT
>JAUNVT010000233.1 GCA_030540655.1 Rhodobacterales bacterium | reverse complement strand
GGTCCATGACGCTCTTCAGCTGAGCGCGTGCATCTGAGTAGGTCATAACATCCATGGGGGCTCTCCTTTGTTCAACCCTTTATATGTACAATATTACGTACAGGTAAAGAGGGGCCAAAGAATGGTGTTCACATTGATGTGGAGCGCCTTATGCGAGCTTTTGAATAAAGACTCTCATGGACGACGAGGGGGAAGTTGCGGAGTACCACCCCGGGGACCAACGGCTAAGCTTCCGAACATTCGCCATAACGGCCCTCACCTCAGTGCCACAATCCGTTCTTGCGTGGTTTGCATTGTATTTTATAGTGGCGTTGCGCGCGTATTAGATCATCGTTGTGAACCGCATCTATGCCCCTTCTTCCCATTCAGGCGGTAGCTGGCAAGATTGGAGTTGACGAGGGCAAGCTCCGGGAATGGGTCGACTCCAATCGATTGACTGAGCACGAACAAAAGATCGATTCCAACGCCGCTACCGAGCTGAAACGACTTGACGATGAAGTCGGTCGCATCGGTGTAGTTCAGCAACGGGTTGATAAGCTTCAAACATCTCTGGATCAGCTGCGGGAAAGCATCCCGGTTGGCGACCCCAAGTGGTATCGAAATTCTACACTTTTCGCATTAGGAACGTCCATACTGGTCGCGTTTCTAGCTCTTTATGTTGCAGCAAAACAGCTTGGCAGGGCGGCGGAGGCAGTAGAAGCAGCGCGAGCCTCGGTAGAAGTCGCCCAACAGTCTGTGCAATTACAAACTGAGGCTATCCAAGCACAAACAGCTTACGCATACAAAATGGACATTTTGGAGACCTTCCTCGGAATCGCGAAGAATTCACCAGGGGTCATCAATTTACAAAAAGCTTACATCGAAGCATATTTAGAGCAGCTCACGATGGGGTCCGAGTTGGCAGGCGGCATCACTCTGTCTGATCCGTTTTGGCAACCGTTCAGAATGGATGTATGCGTAGCGTGGCAAGAGACCCGATGCGAAGATGGGACTCCGCAAAGTAAGGGGGCTCTCATGCGCCAGTTTCCCGAGATCGGCAACCTGTGTTTTCCAGAACAAGCAGTAGGAGACAATGTATGCGACGTGAACCTAAAAAATTAACCCGAAATTCACTGATTGTGCCAAGCCTTGTTGTGGTTTTATGCCTCTCCAGCGTAGCGTTGGTGGCCCAAGATACCATTCATAGTATCATCTCCGGCATCGCAACTAGGCAAAACGAAAAGAACCTTAGTGAAGTTCTTATCAACGGTCTTTATTTTTCGGCCGGGGGCCACGAGCATCTTGTCAGGTCGCACACGCTTACTCTGAGCCCAGAAAGAGAATCCGCAAGCGTGTCGAAAGAATTCATCATTGAAGTTCAAACGGCACAGACGGGCTACTCCAACGCATCTGAAGTATTCGCGTCGCTTGTAGAAGAAGGTTATGAGTTTCAAATCGATGACACCCAAGCGAGCATTTTCGAAGGCCTCGGGTATCCAACAGACCCAAAGTCGCTTATCGAGCGGCTGCGCGATGAAACTTCTTCGATATCGTCAGCGCTCGTTATGGTCGCAGAGTCCTCGGCGGAGGAATCTTATGGTCAAGCGATTGCCTTAGCCAATGACCTGTCAACGGTTGTCGCCGTCATAGGGCAGGTTCAGGGAATTACTTTAGAAAGGTAATTGCGATTGCCGGTGCTTTGCGGGGAAGAGTTCGCCGTATACGGCCCATATCCTCGTGTGGCAGATTACTTTAATTCGTATTTAGCGTTGCATTAGGAAGTTTAAAATTAAACCAGCCATTCGTAGCAAGATGAACAAAAGCACTGGGTGCCTCGCCATGCGAGCTTTTGGTTAGAAGCTTGCATGGAGGACCCGCTCGAAACACCATGATAACATGGTGAAAACCACCCGCCCCGCAATCAGTCACTTTCCTGATGCAAGGTTCAAGGGCATTATGGATCGACACCCTGCAAGGATTTATCCATGCCTGCTGCCTCCGAGACCACCTGGAACAAGGGCCGCGTGGTCGGCAAGAAGCCCCCGCTGACGCCCGACCAGGTCGCTCTGATCCGGCTGCTGTTGCGCCAGGAGCGCGCGCTGCGCGATCTGGCGCTGTTCAACGTGGCGCTCGATACCAGCTTCCGGGGCTCCGACCTGGTGCGCCTGCGCGTCTCGGATGTGGCCACCCCGGCGGGGCTGCGCGAGATCGTCGAAATTCGGCAGAAGAAAACCGAAAGCCGCAACGCGCGCGCCGTTCAGGCGCGGTTGTCGGCGGGGACGCGCGACAGCCTGCGCGCCTATATCGCCGCCTCCGAGACGCCGCTGCACGGCTGGCTGTTCACCGGGCAGGGGGCACGGTGGTCCCACACCCATCTGAGCGAAAGCCAGCTCTGGCGGCTGTTCAAATCTTGGCTGGAAAAGGCCCGCCTCGATCCCGGCCTTTACGGCCTGCATTCGCTGCGCCGGACCTTCCCGACCCATATCTATCAGCAGACCGGCAACCTGCGCGCAGCCCAGCTGCTGCTCGGCCACGCCAGTATCGAAAGCACCAAGGAGTATATCGGCACCGAACAGGCCGAGGCCCTCGACATCGCCCGCAAGTATCATCTCTGAAGCCCATGCAGACCTATCTTGAAAAGCGCGATGCGTCCAAAAACCAAGCCCGGTTCTACCGCATGGTGGTGCTGCCCAACCTGTTTGGCGAATGGACGCTCTATCGGGAATGGGGGCGGATCGGGCAGGGTGGTCACGTCCGCATGGACTGGTTTGACAGCGAAGATCAGGCGGTCGCGGCGCTGATTGCGCTCGAAGCCTCGAAGCGCCAGCGCGGCTATTGGGTCGAGCCTCAGCAATTGGTGATGTTCGGATGATGGCTAGGTGGAATGGGCGGATTTCTTGCTAGATAGAAGTATAGAAACTATACCATTTCAAGCATATATTGCTTCTCATGAAGTTCGAGTATGACCCTGACAAGAGCGCCGCGAACCGTGAAAAGCACGGGATCGACTTTGATGAGGCCCAGGCTCTCTGGGAGGATCCTTATCTGATCGAGGTCCCTGCCAACGTCACGGATGAGCCGCGTTTTCTGGCGGTTGGTGTGATCGGGGCCAGACACTGGACGGCGGTCTACACATACCGGAGCGACCGGGTGCGGATCATCTCCGTGCGCCGCGCCCGCAAGCAGGAGATTGACCACTATGAAGACGACTGAATTCGACGAACGCTTCGACGCGGGAGAAGACATGTCTGCCCATGTCGATTGGACAAAGGCGCGCCGCCTCAATGTCGAGGCCAAGCGGGTGAATGTGGATTTTCCGACCTGGATGGTTGCCGGTCTGGACCGGCAGGCCCAGAAGCTCGGCATCACCCGTCAGGCGCTGATCAAGATGTGGATCGCTGAGCGGCTGGAGTGAGGATCGCGCTGGCACGGGAGCGCCCGGTGAAACAGGGGCAAAACCAATAGCGGAGGTTGAAATCACTCCTTCCCTTCCTACGAAGAGAGGGCGCCATGCAAATACTTGTTTCAGAACGTGTTCAAAAGCGCCGCGATGCGCTACATGCTGCGGGGCTAATCAGCCCCTCTTCTGGGGGCAGAGCGACCTGCTCGACAAGCGATCATACCCATCCTCGGCTCAGGACTCATAGCCAATAAATGACGAGCGCCGCGAGGGCGATGGCGGACAAGAAGACCTTCGGGCATCTGTGGTATCGGGTTGCCACACGCCGTCAATCCTTGAGCCTGCCGGACATGATCTTGATGCGGTTGCGCCGTTTGCAGCGTCGCTTGTCGTATTTCATGGGCGTCTCGCGCTGCTTCCGGCCCGGGGATGGAGCTATGCTCGGAAATGGGTGACGGGGTCTGAGAAGGCGGCGTATCGTGGCGG
>JAUNVT010000232.1 GCA_030540655.1 Rhodobacterales bacterium | reverse complement strand
TCTCGAAGTGGTCCACGTCCTGAATGTCTGTGGTGTGAAGGGGCATGTCCGTCTCTGGTGTTGAGAGTTTCTCCCGATCCCGTCAGGATCACCCCCAAGCGAAGCTGCCTCTTTTCATTTTAAATCGACTCTGGATATTAAATGAGATTCTTTCACTGATCGCATGCTCCACAAACCTGCGTCGACCAGTAAACGCGATCAGGATGTGAGTAGGACGCTCCTCTTACCATGCAGGGGGGCCGAAAGGCTGGATGGGCAAATAATACAGCAACGAAATGCGGGATAAGAAAAGCTTTTTTGAAACTTTCGGTTAAACCCATCATGATACTTTCGGCGCCCTGGCTTTCACGAGCAATTCAGCTTTTCGCCGCTGCCTCGATCGCGTTGATCGTTGCGGCCCAGCTTGGCTTGCAGAACCCTTACTGGGCAGCAATGCCAGTCTGGGTGGTGGCGCAGGCTTATCGTGAAGATCTTGTACTGCGGGCAGTGTTGCGCATTGGGGGGACGGTGTTCGGCGCTGCCATTGGCTGGTCCGCCCTGACCATGATTGAAGACCCGATGTTCAGCATCCTCGTGCTGATCTTCTCGGTCGGTGCCGGTGCTGCCGCGACTTTCTGGATAGGGACAATCTACAGCTATGGCATGTTGCTGGCGGCGATCACGGTGGCGGTGGTGCTGATACCGGCGCTTGATCATTCGGTCGATACAGCGCAACTCGCCGCTGATCGCATCTGGTGTACGCTGATCGGCGTTTTCGTGGTCACCGCAATTACCTTCGCCTTCACCCCGCCCCGACCCGAGCCGCCGCCCAGGCGCGCCGTGCCGCCTCCGTGGGTGACCCTGAGGCACGGCGCCATTGCCGCGGGTGCCGCTCTTCTTGGCATCGGGCTATTGAAGTTGATTGGCGGGCCTGGCGGGATCTCAGCGGCGATGGCATTGTGCATATTCAGCATGCTCATCGCAGGCAGTCGCTACCCAGCGCCGATCTTGCGGTATATGCCGGTGGGCGCGACGATCGGGGTTGGGGCGGCATTGGCCTATCGCGCGCTCGACATGATCTTACCCGATCCAGCCACCATGTCGGCGCTGCTTGCGGTGCCCTTTATCGCCATTGGCGCGGTGCTGCGCAGCCATCCGCGTAGCGCCCCAATCGGCCTTGATGCTAACATGTGTTTCCTCCTCGCCGCTGAGGCTGGAGCCGCAGGTCATGGACTGAGCGCACATTTGCAGGGCGGTATCGCGCTGGTGTTGACCGCGTTCTTGTTCACGGCGCTGTTTCGCCACATCGGAGTTGTGTCGTGAACCACGCCCGCCGATGATCGCATGATCCTCTGCACTCACAATCGGAGACGTCTCGTATTTTCGAGGCACCGGATCCCGCGTCTGCGGATTGACCGATCGTGCCGGGAGCAACCCGCGATGAAGAGGCAAGATAGCGGCCCCTATTGCGAGAACCTATCCGCAGACGAACACCACGTGTATTGAATAGCTGTATTGTTCAGATCAAGATTGGAATACTCTATTGATTTAATTATCCTCTACGCTGCAAAAATGCTCTAAAAGAGCTAAGAGCCGCCGATTGCCGCAGTAAGGACGAACGGCAGCTCCTGCTTCAAGTCATTGTCCACTTGCATTTCAAGACAGATGCTCTTATCTCTCCTGCGGGATGTTTGGGCATGCGGAACGTCTCTCCCGAAGCACCGACGGATGATTGCCGACCCATCCTCGGTCGGGAGCGTTCAAAATAGGTGGCTTTTAAACGCCCTGAGTTGGCGCAGGGAATGACGGTAGAGGTCCCGAGTTGTGAACCTAATCAGCGCGCGGACGATCAATTAGTTCTAGCCTTTTCCGTGCTGCCTGTAAGACATCTTCCTCAAATTTCTCAGGAAAGCGGAGAACCACGGCTTCCGCAGTGAAGTCCAACATATCCCTATCGAGCAGAAGGAAATATCCTTCCGACGGTGATGGTTGAACGACGCGTTTTTTGCATTCAAACGATATAGGTCCTGCACAAGCCCAAGCAGTTGGGTCGAAGAAAACCCAGACAGAACCGGCTTGACGTCTTTCCATGAGTTTTTTGCACTGCCCATCGCTTCCCTCTCTCCCACCAGGACGCATCTTGGGGTAACATAAGCCACGAGGTTTATCAGTGGAAACCCATTTGCAAACAAATGCTTGAGCCGCATCCGTTGACACATCATTGCCACTTGCCGAAAGTCCGCAGTGACGGGCTGCGCTGCAGCATCTTAAAAAGTCTTGGAGGTCAGCTCTGGGCCGACATTTCTTTGTGCGACTTCACTGCGGCTGCGAGGTGCTGCAACTGCTCGCTCGGCAAAGTGGGCTCGGAGCCGCCGATCGCCGCAGTAAGGACGAACGGCAGCTTCTGCTTCGGGTCATTGTCCACTTGCATTTCAAGCCAGATGCTTTTCTCTCTGATGGAGGAAGGGGGCCGCCAAGCGGAGCGTCTATTCGTAATGCGGCCGGGTTTCGGGGAAATACAGCGGCGCGCTGTCCTCGAACATATGCGCTTCATACTTGTAACGGCCTGCAATCATCCGAGGTTCGACTTGCAAACATCGTGATTTCCGGCCCGGATTACTTGCGTCTATCCGGTATGCAGAACCCGCATTATGTGCGAATGAGCCTGGATTGTTTGCAACCAAACTGCAATCATCGGGCCGAACCCGGATTCCGTGCGAACAGGTCAATGCAGCATGGAGCGCCGCCCGCAACACTGTTTGAACTTCTTGCCGGATTCGCAGAGGCAAGGCTCGTTCCGACCCGCCTTGTCACCTGACCGGACGAATGTCCCGGATGGCGGTGTGTAGAGATTGCGCTGTTTCATAAAGTGCCGGTGCATGCGCATGACACCGGCGGCGGCACCCACGAGCAGATCCTGCCTTTGATCGTCTGTGACAGGCTCATCAAAGGGGCGCATTTTCGGATCTTCATGATGCTCGTAGGCAAGTGCCCAGATTGGCACCATCGCGCCGCCCTCATCCTCATCATCCATGAGTTCAAACCAGATATCGCGCCGCAATTCGGTGCCTTGCAGGAATCCCTGCGCCCAGTCATTGGCCTGATATCTGCCATTCTCATCTTCCAGCACGAGGGGCAGGTAAACCTCCGCGGAATCGAGCTGGTGGTTCACATGGTTCCAGTGCCGGTTGACCAACTCAAGGAACAGTTCAGCCTCCGCCATGTCCTCAAAGACCAGATCGCCGTCTTCCGTCGCGCCGCTTTGCAGGACGGGCATGTATTCACTCGCCATGACCAGATCCGGACAGCAAGCCAGCGCCGCAAAGAAACCATCGAGCGCTTCGACATCCGGAATTGCGCCGCCACGCACCCGGCCAAGGAATTCGCCCAGCCTGCGTTCTTCGCTATCGGAAAGTTCGGTATTGAGCTTCATATCGGCAGCCCCGCCTGTCGTATGGTCAGGCCAAGCCTTGCCGTCTTGGCCCCGCTCGCTTTGTCATCGAAAATCCGCTCGCACCCCACCGATCTCAGCGCGTCATGCTGGAAGGCAAGGCTCTGATCCTCGGTCGAAATACGTGCGTAACCAATGAGCATGAAAAACCGTCTGACAAGCCAATTTGCTCACAGAATCTCATACGGTGATTTCCAGACGCGGTAAACAGACAAAATTGAACCGTAGAATCAATCGAGAGAATGCAGCTACGGCCGTCGTCCATCAAACGTACGTTTGGTGGAATTCCGCCGAGCCAGTCCGACACACCATGGTAACGAGTAATTGGACAACTTGCTTTCCGGATGGGTTTACGGACAAATGAAGCTTGCCCGGCATATTCGGGCGCCGCACTTGTCTACAGGAAGCAAATGTCACTCATAGGATACGCCCGGGT
>JAUNVT010000231.1 GCA_030540655.1 Rhodobacterales bacterium | reverse complement strand
GCCTTGCCGGCAGGCGCGGAACGCGCCTGATATGGGCGATGAGGAGCCACGCCTCCGCGCTGGTGACGGTTTTCTTCCCCTCTTTCGCCATTCGGCGGCACCGTCCGAGCCACGCGAGAGTGCGTTTGACGACCCAATTGCGTATCTGCCACCGCTCCGCTGATATCGGCGGCGGGTGAATTCAGTCCAGGCTATGGTGATCTCCGTTCTGTCTCGCAAACGAACAGAATCACCGGTCGCTGATTTCACCCAACTCATTTCGGAGCAGCCTCTTAGGCACCGGATCTGTTCGCCGGGTCAGCCTGAAGCACTTACCCGCCAAGCCCCCATCGCGGCTGACAGCTTCAGGCGTGACAGGCAGATCATTCATGAAGCGGCAGGTCCGTCGGTTGGGTCCGGTGAAGCTCTCCAGTGTCGAGCAGTGGCGATGCCTCAAGGGCTGACGCATCCAGCATGGATACCACACGTTCCAGCGCGGCCACGATCATGGCCTGCTCCCAGTCTGCCAGCGCCTCAAACTCGTCGACATACTTCTGCTGCAGAGGGTCCGGCACGTTTTTGATGGCGTTTCGCCCCTTGTCGGTCAGCATGATGTTGGTCTGGCGCCGGTCTACATCCGAGCGCTGACGCTCGATCATCGATTTGGCGGCGAGCCTGTCGAGCAGGGTTGAAACCGTCGCCGGGCTGACGCCCAGTTGCATGGCTATCGCCTTGGGTGTGACGCTGTCATGGCTCAGCACGATTTGCAGAACCCGAACCTGCACCGGGGTCAGCCCCGCCGTCCGAGCCAGCGTGCGCCCGTAGAGTTCCGTGGCCCGAAGGATCCGACGCAGCGCAATCAGGGAAATGTCAGTCCTGTCCACGCACGCTCCTGCAACAGATACCATTGCAATCTACAGGTTTTCAGATGTCTCACAAGCCGGTATTTTAGTTAGCATAGCAAAGAGTACATCTGATATTTGTCTGTTTGTCAGGATGAAATGCGCAGTAAAAGCCCAATATGATACTGTTAATCAATGATATTGCAGTTCTCTCAAATAATATCGCAGAACTAATTGATTTCTTGTCGAAGCGTCGTATAGTCGCCGCCGTGAACGAAACAGAAGCCGAGGAATCCTGTGGTTGATATCCATCATATCAAGATGCATCATGACAACGTTCAGTTCCGCAAGCCTGACCCTGAAGATGGCGCGGGCATCTGGGAGCTGATTGCCGCATGCAAGCCGCTTGACGAAAATTCCATGTATTGCAATCTGATCCAATGCGATCACTTCCGCGATACCTGCATCCTCGCCGAGGTGGACGGACAGTTGATCGGGTGGATTTCCGGCTATGTACTGCCCGGCGACGCGGAGTCGTTTTTCGTCTGGCAGGTCGCCGTCTCGGAAAAGGCGCGTGGTCTGGGTCTGGCGAAACGGATGCTGGAAAAACTTCTGGCGCGTGACGAATGTCGCAACGTCACACGGATGCAGACAACAATCACCAAGGATAACGACGCAAGCTGGGCGCTTTTTCGCAGCTTCGCGGATATGCAGGACGGCGAACTGGACCACAAGGCCCACTTCAAAAGCGATATCCACTTTCAGGGCGAGCAGGACACCGAACACATGGTGACGATCCAGCTGCCACAGTCCGATGATCTGGATGCGGTGGCCTGAAGCGCCCCGCGTCCTGCACGGACTTGATAAAAGACACAAAAGGAAACTGTTATGACGACTGATACTTCAGGCGATAAATCCATCTTTGAACGACGCGAGTCCCAAGTGCGCAGCTATTGCCGCAGCTTCGACGCGGTCTTTGACCGTGCCACTGGCGCCACGCTGTTCGATTCCGAAGGCAACAGCTATACCGACTTCCTGTCGGGCTGTTCGTCGCTGAACTACGGCCATAACGACCCCGACATGAAGGCCGCTCTGATAGCGCATATTACCGATGACGGTATTGCTCACGCGCTGGACATGTATACAAGCCCCAAGGCGGGGTTTCTGGAGACGTTCGAGCGGTTGGTGCTGGCCCCGCGCGGCATGAATCACAAGGTGATGATGACCGGCCCCACGGGCGCCAACGCCGTCGAGGCCGCGATCAAGCTGGCCCGCAAGGTGACGGGACGCACCAACGTGATATCCTTTACCAACGGCTTTCACGGCATGACGCTCGGCGCGCTGTCACTGACGGGCAATTCGGGCAAGCGCGGCGGCGCCGGCGTGGCGATGAGCGGCGTGACTCACCTGCCCTACGAGGGGTCGCTCGGCGAGGACGTGGATACGCTCGCGATGATCGAGGCGATGCTCGACAATGGCTCCAGCGGGATCGACGCACCTGCGGCCTTTGTGCTTGAGCTGGTGCAGGGCGAGGGCGGGCTGAATGCCGCGTCGCGCGAATGGGTCGAAGGGATCGCACGGCTGGCCACAAAACACGGCGCCAAGCTGATCGTCGACGATATTCAGGCTGGCATCGGTCGCACCGGAAGCTTCTTCAGCTTCGACGACATGGACATCGAGCCTGACATGATCCCGATGGCAAAATCGCTGTCCGGCTTCGGCCTGCCTTTCGCACTGACCCTGGTGAAACCCGAACTGGACGTCTGGACACCCGCCGAGCATAACGGCACCTTCCGCGGCAACACCCACGCCTTTGTGACCGCCAGGGTCGCACTGGAAAAATTCTGGTCGGATGATGCGTTCAAGGACGCGATCGCCGCAAAGGCGACGGTTCTGACCGAAGGATTGCAGAGCATTGCCGATATGATCCCCGGTGCGCGGCTGAAAGGCCGCGGCATGATGCAGGGCGTCGATGTCGGCAACGGCGATCTGGCGGGCGCGATCTGCGCCGAGGCATTTGAGCGCGGGCTGGTCATCGAAACGTCGGGCGCCGAGGATGAGGTCGTCAAGGTGCTGGCGCCGCTGACCACACCTATGGACCAGTTCAAGGACGGTCTGAACACCCTTGCGGATGCCGCGCGCAGCTGTGTCGCAACCAAGATCGCAGCGGAGTAACCTCATGATCGTTCGTGATCTCAAAGATCTGAAAAATACCGACAAGGATGTCCATGACGCTCAGTGGACATCCGTGCGGATGCTGCTGGCAAGTGACGGAATGGGCTTTTCATTCCACATCACCACGCTTGAGGCCGGTTCGGAACACACATTCCATTACAAGAACCACTTCGAGAGCGTCTACTGCATGTCAGGCAAGGGTTCGATCACTGATCTTGCGACGGGTGAAACCCATGCAATTCGCCCCGGCGTCATGTATGCGTTGGATCAGCACGACAAGCACATCCTGCGCGCCGAGGAAGAGCTGGTGATGGCCTGTTGTTTCAACCCGCCTGTGACCGGGAACGAGGTGCATCAGCCCGACGGCTCCTACGCCGCTGCGAGCTGATTACGCAAGGTACACGCACCACCGGGTGCGAGGCGTACGCCAAGTGGACAAATGATGCTCCGGCGTCAGGCCCGGACGAGAACAAGGGCCGCCCGCGATTATCGGGGGCGGCCCGCCTTGCGCAGTAACGGCGATGTCTTTTGTAGACAGCCTCGATTTTACAAGAGTTTCCTTGTTCCCGAGATCATTCAGCCAACGCTCATTTGTCTGGCCTTTTTGCGCGGTACATATGCCCCATGGCCCTGATGAAGTCCGCAGACCGGATCCCTGTCAGGTTGAGGGGCTGTGATGCCCTGACAATATTACGGGATGTTGCGATTGCGGCTGAATTGATCCCCATCACTTCGATTGCTCTTGCATCCGGATTTGCGGAAGATGTGCTGCCGCACGAAATCCATGTCCTGTGGTATTTACCTCCTCCTGCGGCTCTGTTGCGCAAATTGGGTGAGGGCCAAGGCTCCCCTTTCCCCGGACGGACTCATCC
>JAUNVT010000230.1 GCA_030540655.1 Rhodobacterales bacterium | reverse complement strand
ACCGCCATGATATGCCGCCCCTCAGGGCATCACCAACATTCGCCCGTTTCTCCGCACCATCCTGCCGGTGCCATGAGGTTCCGCATGGCCCAGTTCACGGAGCTTGGCCGCCAGCAGCACCGGGAAAGCCGCTTCGTCGAGCTGCTCTCCGGTCCAGAAAGCCGCGCCGCTGGGGTAGAAGTTCTGCGCCCAGTGTCCGTCGTCGAGTTGCGTGGCGATCAGATGCGTGAGGATGCGGAGCGCATCGTCACACTGGTTGATGGCGATAAACGCGAAGGCCGCAAGCGTGGTGTCACGTGGCCAGACGAGATGGTAGCCGCCAAGCGTGTTGCCCGATGATCCCCACGGCATTGACAGGCTGGCGACAAGAGCGCCGACATAGTTCCGATCCTCGTGCGTCTTGAGAACCGTGGCCGAGAGCAGGCCCGCGCCGTGCAGCGAGGCAGCAAGATCGGGCGGCGCAGCGTGGGCCGCGATGTCTGCCAGCGGTGCAAGCGCAGAGTTCCAGTCTTGCCAGCCGGCGATGAATGCGTCCCGGATCGGTGCGCAGCCCTCCGACAGCGCCGATCGGGCCAGCGTCCGCGCGCCGTCGATATCGTTGGAGAAGGCGAGCGCCAACTCTCCACTCTTGTGTGGAAGGCGGGCCGTCAGGGCGACGTTGCCGTTGCGCGCGGTCCGGAAGGCGTAAGTGAGGCGCCCATGCCGCGACAGGTCTTGCCAGCCGTCCGACTCGCCGACGAAGCCGACGCTGGTATCGACGAAGCCGTCCGACGAGGCGACGCACAGCGCGGTGCCGCCGCCGCCCACCGCGAAAAGCTCACCATCGACCCATGCGTGCGCGCACGTTCCCGCGCCGTCCAGATGCGGCGCCGCGATCATCACCAGCGCGTAGGCGCCGGTCAGCCTGTAGCGCACCAGAAGCGCATCGCGGTCGGGATCGGGCAGGAACTCAAGTTCGAGCGTGTAATCCGCACCTTCATGGGTCACGGTGACAAGCGGAATTGCCGGTCCCGGTTGCGACAGGCGGTACTGCCGTATGCGCTTCAGATCCAGCCAGCGGTCATATCCAACGAGGTAGAAGGTCACGTCGCGCAGCCGGGGCTGACCGGTCGAGGGCCAGTACACCTCGTTCAGTACGCCATGGCCGATCGTTGCCCAGAGCCGCGACCGGCCAAGGCCGGTCGTGACGAAATCCTTGTCGCTGGAAGTCCAGGTGGGCCTGATCCCCGGCGCGCCGAATGCGGTTTTTGTCATGATATTCGCCCCTTCCTCATGGATCTCGTTCTTTGAAACGTATGTCGGCGCAGGGTTTCCATGAAACGCTGCAGACGATTCAGCGGCGAGTTCTGGTATCAGCCATCACCGGTTCAAGCCGCGTTTGGTTATCGGCACGTGAATTTGATCGGGGGGGCACTATCCCTACACAATAGCCCTTATGATTGACTACTTGGTCAAAGTTTGCATAGCTGGTGCAAGAGAGTAGAACTTAAACCCCAAAGTAATTCAACTTATTCGCCGTATTTCAAGGCGATAGAATCTCTAAAATTCAAGCTGCATAAAAATGCCGCGATCTGCGATGTCTTAACATGAGATGCCGTAGTCACGACATTATCGAGTTGTGGAGGAAAAGCACGATGACAAAACCTAATCTCTGGCTGCACAAGGCCAGATTCACACTCGCAGTTATCATGATGTCTGTCTTTGCCACCTCGGCACATGCAGAGATTGACGGCCACGGGCCCGATGCGTGGCACGTCAACGGGGTTGAGTCAAATGACACGCTCAATGTGCGGATGGGGCCAGGCACCAATTACCCGGTGATCGAGCGTTTCGCCCATAACGAGCGGAACCTCCAACAGATCACCTGCGTGCCGTTATACAATGCCGGTCATTATAATGCGTTAACCCAAGCCCAAATCGCGGCACTGCCTCAGCGCTGGTGCCTGATGCGCACCGCAGGAATGGACAAGGCCGGATGGGTCGCACAGCGCTTCATCACGCCAGATCAATCGGGCGAGGGGCAAGCGCAACGCCAATCCCAGTCACAGGGCGATATCGCGCCGCAGGACAATGCGCCAAAATCCGAGCAGGACGGTTTCGATCACATAGTCGAGGATGCCCGCGGTCTGGTTGAGGAACTCTACCATCACCAGATCGAGACCGATGCCGCGGGTGGACCCGGCCCATTGGATCCGGTGAACGCGAGCATGTATTTCACCGACGATATCGTCGCTTGGCTCAACTCGGACTATGTTCATGCGCATCCCTTGTTCGGAGCACAGGATTTCGACGTGTCGATCCAGTCGGCGAAGCCAGATCCCGACCAGCCGATGTTGCGCGGTATGGTGACGATCAATGTCGACTTCACCAACTTTGGCCAGCAGCAGCGCGCGGTATTCTACCTGCGCGCCGACACAACCAAGCCCGGCGCTCCCCTCCGTATCTTCAGCGTCGAGCATGACGGCTGGTCCTACCCGTAACATACCGGAGAACAACGCCATGACTTTCAATAATCGCCCAAAGGCAATAGCACCGCCTCTCGCGGTCGCCCTTACCGCCTGCATCCTGATGCTGGCGCCGCATGCCTCCATGGCCGAGGAGTCCAAAGCAGAGACATCTGATGTCTTCAGCACGAGCCATGGTGTTCTCGAGACGTCGACCGCGACCTACGAGTTCACGCCAGTCACCTGCGTCATTTACATGGAGGATGGCGTCCCGGATATCGAAGTTCAGGGACCGGGTGTGGCGCCGGATGGTGAGAGTTTCTATTTTGACTTTTCCTCAACCGCGAACGAGATGACGATCGAGCTCGGGGTGGACGAGCCCTATGGGTCGGTGGGCCGGAAACTTCGGGCCGGTCAGTATGTCTCGACTGCATTCGAGGTCGAGGTAACGGACGGTATTATTTCGGTAACGGGTCTCGACCTTGTCGACGGGCAGAGCGAACCGGTTGATGCCAGCGCCAGCCTGCGTATCGACTGCAACAAATAACAGTAAGGCAGGAACATGAAGAACGTCACATTCGGCCTCGTTATGGCCAGCTGTATCGCCGGCGCCGCTATGGCTCAGAGCGTCCCAGCCTATCAGGAAACCGGTGTCATCATGATGACTCTCGGGGCGGAGGAGGTGACCCATTACACCACAAGGAATACCGTTCCCGGTAATGCGACCCGCAAAATGCATACGGCAAGCTGGTTGATCCTTAAGCCGATGCTGATGGGCGGCGTGAACATCTCTCCCGACGATGTGTTTGTCACAGTCACCACGCGTGACACGGTCCCGCCGTCATACGGGCAGCCCGAATTGCGGGTGGAGTTCTCTCTCGATCCTGCAACGCTTGATCTCAAGGCGGATCCCGCGGTAAACCTGCGCTATTATCCAGCTGGCAGCGACACGGATGTTTATTATGCTTTGACAAATGGCAGGTTCCAAGTTGAAAGCGTGACCAGGCTCGAGGACGATACCTTGGCAATCATTGCGACCGCCGAGGGGCAGATGTCAGCTCAGCAAAGCGATGACATCAGCCACAATCCAAATGATATCCTGCCGCTCAGCGCCCGCTTTGATCTTCAACAGGTCGTCAAAAGGGGTAGCATTCCGCACCCTTGAGAAAATATCGCGCCCAAAATTTCAGGTGGCGAAGCTTGAGGTGAAACTCACTTGGATGTCAACTTTCAACATTCCGGAGGGACAGGTTCGCACTTGCAGAGAAAGTCCGCATCCCGCCTATTCTGTTGAAAAACTCTGCTGCTCGAAAATCGCCACAGAAAATTGGAAAGTCGTCCTCGCTACTGACATCCGGGAAAACGTAGTTTTCTGTATCCAGCGGCCTTGAAGAAGTTGTAGCATTCCCCTTCGCTGAACAGGTC
>JAUNVT010000229.1 GCA_030540655.1 Rhodobacterales bacterium | reverse complement strand
ACCAAAAACCGCGCCGCTTGATCAGGCTCTATCACCCAAAATCGCGCATATCTCCTTTGCCGAAGAGCCGTGGCCTTTGCTTCGCAGAACGGGAGGAAATAGCCTTGGAATGCGCGAGGGGCACAGGTGTCCGCGCCATTGCCCCGAAGCCGAGCAGATCGCCCGGCACCATGTCCCGACAGATCAGGCCCAACTCGGCAACCCCTGGCGGAGACTTCGACTCCCGTGCGATCGACGCGCAATGGCACGCTGATCGCGCGGCTGAACGGCTGAAAGCCGGCAAGCTCGCACTGGATTCCGCCCTGCGCGACTCCGTGCAGGATCGGCTGCCCGGCGGCATCGCCACAGCGGACGGCATCGCCTTCGATGGGCCTGTTGCGGTATGGAAAGGAAGGCGAGCTGTTCACCGGCAAAGCCGACGCCGGTCCTCTGCCTGAAGCCCAGAACAGATCGCGCAGCGCCCAAAGGTGGACTTCCCCGAGGATCCGACGACGCGCATCAGTCACGAGGCCATTTATCGGGCTCCTTACATCCAAGGGCGCGGTGCGCTGAAACGGGAGCTCTCCACGTGTCTGCGGTCCGGCCGTGTCTCAGATTACCGCGCGGACGCGCCCGCAATCGCGGCAAGTCCTTCCTCACCGATGCGCCGATGATCAGCGACCGTCCGGCAGGGATCAGCGACGGGGCTGCAGACAGGGCGGTTCCGGGTCATCGGGAGGGGGACCTCATTCCCGGACCGGGTAGTTCGGTGATCGGCACGCCGGTTGAACGTACTACCCGCTTCACCATGCTCCTGCACCTGCCACGCATGAAGGGGCACGGGACAGGCAAACCAGTCAAGAATGGACCAGCCTTCGCCGGTCACGCGGTGCCGAAGCGGTCCGCGATGCCATCGCAGAGATGATCGGCAGCCTGCCTGCCCGCCTGCGTCGCCCGCTGAGCCGGGACCAGAGCGCCAAGATGGCCCGACACGCGCAGCTGCGGATCGATACCGGTCTCGGGATTCACTTCTGCGCCCCTCAAAGCCCTTGGCAGCGTGGCAGCGTGGCAGCAATGAGAACACCGACGGTTTGCTCCGCCAATACTTCCTCAAGGGTATGGACCTCGGCCAACACGGCGTCGACGAGCCGAACGCCGTTGCCCATGCCTTGAATACGCGCCCACGTGAAACTCCGGGGTGGCAGACACCGGCTGAGGCCATCGACCGGCTGATCAAACAGCATATGATCGAAGGTATCGCGACGACCGGTTGAATCCGCCTTGCCGGCCGCGGTCCGTATTGAAGATTTCCGGCGTGCCGTGCCGGACCAGCGCCTCCTCGACGGCCTCGATGCAGAAATCGGCCTCAAGCGTGATCGGCACGCGCCATGACAACACCCGCCGCGTGAACCAGTCCGGGACGGCGGCCGGATAGATGAAGCCCCGCGCCATGGGGATGTAGGTGATGTCCATCGCCCAGACCTGATTGGGCCGTGTGATGGGCAATTTTCGCAGCAGACAGGGGTAGATCTTGTGCCGTCATGGCAAAGCCATGCTGCGCATGGACGCGCCGGTTTCGACGTGTTCGGCTTGCGATGGAGCGCCTCGATGCCCATGCGCTTCATCAGCGTGGCGACATGCAGCCGCCCCGCCCTGAACCCGTCCTGAACCAACAGGCCCGGCAACATCCGGCTTCCGGCAAAGGGGAACTCCATGTGCAGCTTGTCGATCCGGTGCATCAGCTTCAGATCGGTCTCCGACACCGGGCGTGGCCGGTAATAAACACTGCCGCTGCTGATCCCCAGCACGATAACCTGGCGGCTGACGCTCAGTCTTGCACTGGGATCGATCATCTTTTTGCGCTCGACAACAGACCCGCCGTGCCGAGCGCACCGGACAAAAACTCATTCTCCAGCGCCAGCTCTCCGATCTTCGCATGCAGGATCTTCACGTCGATCGCAGGTTCCGGCACCGCTTTCGCCGCCTCGCCAAAGACCCCTGTCGCGCCTTCCAGCAGCTGGTCGCGCCATTGCTTGACCTGGTTTGCCTCTCGATGTTTGCCCGCAAACATCTGTCGGTGACAGGTGAACATCAAAGTCCTGCGCCAGTTCGATCAGGGTCCTCTCGCCCTTGATCGCGGCAACAGCCACTTTCGCCTTGAACGCAGGGCTGTGGTCCCGGCGCGGTCGTCTTGTCATGGTTATCTCCTCGCTTGCAGCATCATGCCGCTGTTGCGCGGAAGATTCACCTATCCCGGCTGTTCAGTTTTCCCGAACCACGTCTATGAGGTTAACAAAAGGACAAAGAAGAAACCAGATAGATCAAGAGAGACTAACCGACCCGGATACGCGCCAATGGCCGATGTTCAGCCATATGGCGCAGCAATGTTCGGATCAGCAAGGCCACTCCAAGCATTTCGAGCCCTTCTTCAGCAATAACATGTATTCCCCAGAATATGCGGCTGCTACCCAGTGGAGTTACACCTGCATGTACTGCGGCACCAAACATTTCCACGCCAATAGCTCCTGATACAAATACAGCGCCCGACAATATCAAGCCACGACGAGTGAGGCGGGGCAGTCGGAACAAAAAAGGCAAATATATCGCACCTATTATCAGCGTGAAAATGATTCCGTAGAGCAGCCAGTTGAAGAATAGATAATCGTTCGCTGAAAATACATTGCCAAAAGCTCCACCAAAGCGCTCATGAAACATAGCGGCTTCATCGAGTGAAAGGAATATGAACAAAACCACCAGCCCCTGCCAATGCCGCCTGTCCTTGCGTTGCTCAAATGTGATACCCAGCGCGCAACCGGCGGCCAGAAGCCACAGGGTTGACGAGAACCAACTGGGTAAATTAGCCTCACGATCGAGATGAAAAAATTCATCCATTTCATGGCAGTAAGGACTTACGCAATTTTCCATGAACTTTGACGCTGCATACAAGCAGTATGACAGTAACTATAATGCCCAATAGCCAGCGGAAGATTGTATCTGGCGAAATGTGCAGCTCCGGCAAGTCGGATTGCAAAATACTCACATGTAAGTCCTGTTCAAAAGGTTGGCGGCAGCCATAATGTCGCCTCTTTACCGCGGTAAGGAGTCATAGCCAATACACGACGATAGATAAAATCTCGATTGCGGAGAGGGCGATCAAGGGACTGTTTTACCTTGATTGGCTGGTTACTCATCGCGGTGATTTTGAAATGCTGGTGCTGAAAACCTTCGAGGCTGAAGCCGCGCAATCGGTCGAATGGTCCTCGCCCCGCCTGATCTGCATCGCGGGGGACTTCAGCAAGTTCGATGAACACGCCATCAAACAGATGAACCGCAACATCGACCTGATCCGCTATGTGAAATTCGGCGACGACCTGTTGTTGTTTGAACAGATCAACGCGGCAGTGGCACCGTCGAATGGTGCAGCCTCCCCGACAGGCCCCAGACCCGCCGTTGGAAGGGCAAAGCATAGCACCGTCACTGATTATCTCGACAAGGCCAATGCTGATCTGACGGACCTCTATGAGGCTGTGAAAGAGTATCTCATCGGATTGGGTGATGATGTGCAGCAAAAGACCCTGAAAAACTATTTTGCCTTCAAAAGGATCAAGAATTTCGCCTGTGTTGAAATCAAGAACCAGGACAAGAAGGTCGTGCTGTATCTGAAGGTAGACCCCGACACCGTAGATCTGACCGACGGCTTTACCCGTGACGTGCGCAAGATCGGCCATTTTGGCACAGGTGATCTGGAGGTGACAATCAGGTCGATGGCTGATTTCGACAATGCCAAGATGCTGATCGAGCAAAGCTATGAGAGTGCGTAAAGCTGCTCAACTGCCGCTGCCTTGGAAGCGTCTTTGTGCTGAGCCTTGCTCCCGTCGCGCCTTGGGGTGACATTCCTGCTTTGCAAAGGCG
>JAUNVT010000228.1 GCA_030540655.1 Rhodobacterales bacterium | reverse complement strand
GATATGCCGCCCCGCAGGGGCCATCACCAACTTTCAACCATATCTCTAGTACGATCCAAGCGATACGTTGGGAGGTGCGAAATATTGGGTCTGCGTAGAAAACATGTTAAAACCGAGTTCCCTCCGGAACCCACGTCGCAGTAACGCCGCGCATTTAATAATAAAGGATATTCCTCCAGATGACCAACAGTGTTTGGCTGCACAAAATGTTCTGGCCTGACGTCGCCGAACACCTGAAAACCAGTGACACGGTTCTAGTGCCCATCGGCGCCACTGAACAGCACGGCCCCCACACAGCATTATTTGTCGATACCGCATGGGCCAGCGATGTGTCTGAAGCGGTGGCGAAACAGGAAGGCGTGTTGATCGCCCCGCCGATGCATTTCGGTTATTCACAGCATCATCTGGCATATCCCGGCGGCATCACCTTACGCGCTGAAACGCTAACACAGGTGGCATTAGACATAGGGGAAAGCCTGATTTCCCACGGTTTCCGCAAGGTCATCTTCGTGAACGGCAACCGCATCGCAAACCTGCCACCACTCCAGATCGCCATGGTCAAACTGCGTTATCGCACTGGCGCCTTCGCGGGAATAATTGACACTCATTTGATCGCCCGGCGCGAGGTTTGCGAGGTGGCAGTTAATCTGCGCGATGCGTCGAACCACGCGGGCGACGTCGAAACGTCATTTATGATGCACGCTCATCCTGAATTCGTACGTCCCGAGAAAATGGAAAAGCTTGCCGAGCGCGGCCGGCCCGCCTTCTCGTCCGTTTTCCCCATGGACCCGCCGTTTGACCAAAATATCGCCTTCACTCAAGATACTGCAGATGAATTTTTTGCGAAAACTGAAGGGCGCGGCGTTTATTCCGATCCGACCGCCGCAACCAAAGAAAAGGGCGAGAAGATACTGGACGTCACCGTGCAACGGGCGGCGGACTTTGTGCGCCAGGTCAAGGCGCTCAAAGTCGACTGTCCCAAATGTCCCATTCCAGTATGACTGGAGCGCATGCATGACGGACCAACTCATCCTCTAGACCCCATGATCGCGGTGTGAGTTGACTGGGCCTGTGGCCTCTCCCGCGGCATTCTCCGTTCGAGGGTTGCGCCGGATTGGCCGGTGCCGAGCCTCAAGAATGGGGGAGAGACCAGATGCACGATAACACGTTCATTGGGCTGGATGTCCACAAGGCGACGATTTCGGTCGCAGTCGCACAAGGTGAGCGTGGCGGTGAGGTCCGCCACTGGGGGACGGTTGCGCACCGGCCCGCTCACATCCAGAAGCTGGTGGAGAAGCTTTGGGCTGACGGAAGTTGTCTGCATTTCTGCTACGAAACCGGGCCATGCGGTTATGGCTTGCATCGCCAGATTGTCGATCTGGGGCATGACTGCATCGTGGTTGCCCCCTCGCTCATTCCCGTAAAGGCGGGTGATGGGGTGAAGACAGACCGACGCGATTCTGTGATGCTGGCAAAGCTGCATCGTGCGGGCGAGTTGACGGCGGTCTGGGTGCCGGATGCGGCACATGAGGCGATGCGCAATCTTGTCCGGGCGCGGGCCACGGCGATGCGCGTGACGGGCAAGGCCCGCCAGCACCTTCAGGGCTTCCTGCTGCCTCACGGTCGGATCTATCCCGGCAAGAAGGGCTGGACCGGTGCATACCGGCGCTGGCTGGCGACGGTGCGGTTCACGCATCCGGCACAACAGATCGTCCTTCAGGATTACATTGATGCCGTCGCGGATGCCGAGGCGCGGGTGGAACGACTGACGGGGCAGATCGCCGATCTTCTGCCGAACTGGAGCCTCGCGCCGGTCGTGGATGCCGTTCAGGCAATGCGCGGTGTTGGGTTCATCGACGCGGTGACAGTGGTGGCCGAGGTCGGGGATTTTCAGCATTTCGACAATCCGCGGCAACTGATGGCCTGTCTCGGTCTGACCCCGTCGGAACATTCCAGCGGCACCAGCGTCCGGCGGGGCGGCCTTGCCCGGCGCGCTCACCTTGTGCGACTGCGACCGAAATCGTCGCCTTGTGGACATCCAGCCCAATGAACGTGTTATCGTGCATCTGGTCTCTCCCCCATTCTTGAGGCTCGGCACCGGCCAATCCGGCGCAACCCTCGAACGGAGAATGCCGCGGGAGAGGCCACAGGCCCAGTCAACTCACACCGCGATCATGGGGTTTAGAGCAGCCGCCAGCCAAAGTCGGTGATCGCGATGTATGTCCTGAGGGTCATCAGGGATAATCAGCGCTTGGCCCCGCAGCTCCACTACAGTCACGCGCCGATACATCACGCTGGAAAATATAGCGACCATCTGTGAGGATGAATCCATAACCCGACAAAAATTTCAGCTCTGTGAATCAGCTCAAAACGAAAGAAAACCAGTTATACCACGCTTGGGGCCCAATCTCTCAATGCCTGCAACTTGGAAAATGTCAGTTGATTTTCAGGCTTATCAAAGGGAGCTGTCGTGAATAAAACTCTTCTTCCGCACGGTCTTTACTCTGATCCAATAGATGCATTGCTTTCGAGCAAAGATGACGCCGTAATGGTCGCGATCATTAGGGTTGAAGGACCATCTTATCGCCCTCTAGGGGCGGTCATGACAGTATTCGCCGACCAGCAGCGCGTCGGGACGCTGTCATCGGGATGCATTGAAAACGACATCGCGCTGCATGCAGTGGAGGCGCTTGAGACAGGAGTGCCAAGAACTATCCGTTACGGACGCGGTTCCTCTTTCATAGATATGAAGCTTCCATGCGGCGGCGGACTTGACATTCTGCTGGTGCCTCGCCCCGACCGGCCGGTTCTGGGTCAACTGGCAAGACGACGAGCTAACAGGTTGCCTACGACACTTTCCGTTGACCCGCAGAGCGGAGCCTTGGCACTTTCCGAACAGGGAGAAACGGGAAATTTCAACTCACTGTTCAATATCAGGTTTCTGCCGGAAATCCGGTTTCTGGTCTTCGGCAAGGGGCCGGAAGCGGGTACGTTTTCAGCTTTGGTCCAATCGGCCGAATATCCCAATATTTTGCTTTCCCCCGACCCTGAAACGCTCGAGCATGGTATACAGATGGGATGCGAGACACGCCATCTGTTGAAACCCGAATTTCCGAGCAATGTTGCAGTCGATCCCCGAACAGCTATTGTACTTTTCTTTCACGACCACGACTGGGAGCCACCGATCTTGGCTGCTGCAGTCTCCTTCTCTGCATTCTATGTGGGCGCGCAGGGCAGCAAGCGAGCGAGGGATACGCGGAACAGGGAACTGGAGGCGATGGGGATCGACAAACATGCATTGGCGCGTCTAAGGGGGCCGATCGGCTTGCTGCCTTCTGCTCGCGACGCCCGCACACTTGCGATATCCGTCTTGGCCGAGGTTCTAGCCGTCGCAAACAACTCCACGGTGTCAGCGTAGTTGTCCGCAGCTCAATTTTTGTACTGTTTTTTCAGATGGGTGGGATAGGATGATGGCGCGGGATATTCACCGGAATGCAAGGCAGCAGTGCTGAAACGGATGCTGCCGCCGAACAACATGCTCATTCGGCAGCTTTCGCAGCAGGAAAGTATTTCCGGGGCGACGCTGCACAAGTGGCGTGTGGAGGCGCGCGGCAAGGGGCAGCTTTTACCCGCTGCTGACGCTGGTGCCGAGGGTTGGTCTTCCCGTGGCAGGTTCGCGGCGGTGCTTGAAAGGGGTCTGATGCCGGAGAGTGCGGAATCTTACGCTCTCATGAGCGTTTTCGGAATTCATGACATGAGAAACTACCCCGTTAACACCCGTTCGTCAAAGATGTAGCCTGTGCAGGCGCTGGAGATGGTCGGCTGAACCGATGATTATCATGCTCTCATCCACCGTATCCGATGGGGTGGACGCCCCCCGGCGGCATTGAATGTGCCAAGGTAGCGGG
>JAUNVT010000227.1 GCA_030540655.1 Rhodobacterales bacterium | reverse complement strand
GAACCAGCAGAAACCGGCGGTTCTTGCAAGGCGCGGCAGTTAACGTGACAACACCGTAAAATGCCCCCGCCCATTGTGGACGAGGGCCGCTGAGATCAGGCCACCTTGCGGTGCGTGGTCCGGCAGGCGGATCCATAGTGAAGACCGATGAGCAATACCGGCTTGCGTGATGACCGCGGCGCGGTGTCATGGGAGCGGGGCTGTTTGCAATCTTCGAAGATGCGCTGACCGGACTGGCGGGGGAGACTATCTGCATAACCGGAGGTGGGGCGATGCCATGTGAGCCGCTGCGCGCCGATGGGCATATGCTCGCTTTTCTCATGCGAGCGCCGCTGCCCCACGTCTGAAGGCAACGTCAGCCCTATCTGTCCCACGTTGGTTGCAAAACTAGGTGGGCGTCCGTACGGCATGGCATCTCTCGGTGGAATATCTGATCCGATCAATGGTGACATTGGGTACTATCCTTGTCAAAAGGGTATTTGTTATGGTCAACTTGAGAAAATCTCATGGAGGGAATCGTGTCTCAAGCGCCGCTCAACGCGCTCAGATCTTTTGAAGCGGTGGCGCGGCTGGGCAGTTTCAGTGCCGCGGCCAAGGCTCTCTTCGTCTCGCAATCGGCCATCAGCCATCAGGTTCGCCATCTTGAGGACTGGCTTGGGCAGCCTCTGTTTGACCGGAGCGGCGCCCGGTCGCGTCTTCTGCCGCACGGACACAACCTGGCGCGCGATCTGACCCTCGCCCTCGGCGGCATCGAAACCGCCTGTCGGCGCGCCCGGGCCGAGGCTGAACCGCCTGCGCTTGTCGTCGCGGCCATTCCCTCTGTGGCGATATGCTGGCTGATCCCCCGACTGCCGGATTTCCGCACTGCGCATCCGGATATTCCCATGCGGATCGTCTACTCTTTCTTTGGCCAGCCAGTCGATTTCAGCACCGTCCATCTTGCCTTTGTCTTCTCGCGGGGGGCCCCTGATCTGCCAAACATACGTGCGGAGCCTTTTCTGCCGGGAGAAAGCGTGCCGGTTTGCAGCCCGTCCCTGATCCAGGCGTTCGGCGGTGCGATAGCGCCCGGGCAAGGATTTCTCGACGTGGGCCTGCTGCACGATACCGACACGTCAGCATGGTCCGAGTGGTTCACCGACACTGGCGCCGCGCCCCCGGCGGAATTCGAAGGACCCGTCTTCGAAGACTTCAACCTCTTGCGCGCCGCAGCGCTCTCGGGGCAGGGGGTTGCCTTGTGTCCCAAGGCAATGATCGACGCTGATCTTGTCAAGGGCAGCCTTGTCCAATTATCGGACGTGACCGTTCTGAACGAATTTGATTACTATCTGCTCGCGCCCGAGTCGGGCGACAGGCTCACGATTTCGCGCGCAATAACCTTTCGGGACTGGGCCTGCTCCGCCAAAACAAGCGTTTGATACAGTCGGCGGGACAGACATGATGTTGCTGCAACGCGATAGTTTTTGAGTAACACATGGCGGCCCTTGGTTCCTATCCTCAGCAGACCTTTTTCAGCTTTTTGCCGCAAGCGGACATGGATCAGATTTTATGGCTTTCGCCCCTTGCAGTGCAGCGGCTATAACCCGTGATGGAAATACTCAGGCGCCCAGAATATCTGGTCAGTAGATTTCGAATAAGCGCATTTCCCGACAGACCTCGCCACGGAAAGGCAGAATAGATGACAACTACGACTATTGAGCGCCAGGACTGCGAAACTTCATCATCGAATATCGCCGTGTTCGAGACAAATGCAACGTGGAGGGATGGGCTGCGAACCGATGTAAACGCGCGCCAGTTCATGATCCCGGTGGACGAGCCGCCCGAGCTTGGCGGTGCCGACAGCGCCCCCAATCCAATGGAGTTGCTGCTTGCGGGGCTGGATGGCTGCCTTGCGGTGATGATCCGGGTGGTTGCCGCCGAATACGGGGCTGAGGTGACTGCCATTCGCCTCGTCAGCCAAGGGGCGCTTGATGTGCGCGGATTTCTGGGAACAGCGGCCGTACAGCCCTATTTTCATAAAGTTCACACGCGTATTGAAGTTGCAACAGACCTCGCCGCCGAAAACTTCGACGCCTTTACGCATGCCGTGCACAATCGCTGCCCTGCCGGAACACTGATCGAGGCGGCGGGCATCGATTTCACCATCGACTGGATCCGGGTCTGAGTCGCACTCATTGCGGCGAATTCCTCCGTTTTGGAGGCATCGAACTATGCGAACAGGCTTAGGATACGAGCTTCTCATGGTTTGCTATGTGCACTCCTGCACCCAGGCGGAAGCGGGAATTCGGGAGATGCACAGGCATGGCGCAATGTAATCTCCCGGTGAAAATGGCGTGATTCCAGCCGCACGGTATCGGTTCCGCTGCTCGCGCCGTTTTCACTCAAATACCTTTCCACCATATGCAGGGCGTCTCTGCTGGGATGGACAGGATGCGCGCGAATCCTGATGTTACCAAAAGGCGGTTGCTGATGCAGCGCCTTCATGCGGTGCTTCTTCTGCTGATCGTTCTTGTAACGGTGATAACCGCGTTCGGCATGAAGATGATGCCGCTCACCGCACCTGCGAGCAACGCGGCGGCACATGCCGATCACTGAGGCAGCGTTTCGATGGACGCCCCCATCACGATGGCTCCCACGACTGCCTTTCTTGCCATCTCGCTGAGACGATGGACCCGCCTTTGAGGTACGGCGCCATTACGCGGTCTACCGCCAATTCTTTTCCCAATTCTCCTGCAGGCATTCTGCACCATGCATCTTGCCGGTCAAAACAACGCCATGCCAGCCGCGCGCGCCACCGCGATGAGTTGCCGTCTGATCCAACCGTCTTGAAGGACATTCATCACGATACTGCACTGTCGCTAAAGCTTCCCAGCCATGCGGGGTGGTAGGTATTGCCTGCCAAACTTCGGAGATAAACTTATGAAAAGACCCTTCTTATCTTTCCTGCGGGACGCGTCGACATGCGGAACGTCTCTCCCGGAGCACCGCCGGTCGAGATATCCGGGGGTGGAGATGGGCGGTCAGCCCCGGCTTCTCGGAGCCGTGGGAAAGCTGGGCCGGTCCCCGATTGCGGTTTGGGCCTGAACAGATGGAGGGGAGTCAGCGATGTCCCGAGTAAGAAAAAAGGCAACGACCGATCACCACCAGCCGGGACCTGTCGTCGGCATCGACGTCAGCAAGGCTTATCTCGACGTGTGTGCACTCCACCGGCGATCGGTTCAGGGTCCGCAACGACACGGCGGGGCTGGAGGACCTGCGAAGGCGCTGTATCGCTTCCTTGGCCGGTTTGGTCATGATGGAAGCAACCGGGCGCTATCACCGTGCGGCCCACGCCTGCCTGCACGAGGCGGGCATCGGGGTTGCCCTCATCAACCCCTACCGCACAAGGCGGTTTGCCGATGTTCCGGGGCGCCTTGCCAAGACGGACGAGATAGACGCGGAGGTTCTGGCGCAGTTCGCCGCTACCATGAGACCCGCGCCGACAGAGCCGCCACCCGAAACGATGGCACAAATTACGGAAATTACTGTCGCCCGACGGCAGGTGATAGAAGAGCGCCTGGCGTTGGAAAGCCAGCGCGCGCAGGCATCGCTGGACTTGGTATCTTCCGCGCCCATGGGCCTACCTGCCGCCATGAACACGCAGGGCATCTGAACCTGCCGCAGTTGAAGGTGATGTCCGCGATCGAGACCTGCCGGACCGCCGCCCTCGGCGGTTACGTGGCGGCCTGCACCAAATGCGGCCACCAGCACGTCGCCTACAACTCGTGCCGCAATTGGCATTGCCCGAAGTGCCAGGGGGCCGCGTCGCGGGACTGGATGCAGGCGCGCATCGAGGCCCTGTTGCCGGTCGAGTATTTCCACGTTGTCTTGACCCTGCCGGCTCAGATCGCGGACATCGCCCCCAAAAATTATGGCCATGTCTGAAAACCGTGTCGGTCATGCGGCCATCAGTCGATCCCACGCATC
>JAUNVT010000226.1 GCA_030540655.1 Rhodobacterales bacterium | reverse complement strand
TTGCGGAGGCTGAATCACGCCGAGAGCAAATGATCAATGGGTCCTGACTCTAGGCACCATTAAGACTGCCGACGCACACGGTCTTACCGTTGATGAAATCGATGAATGGCTCGCCGAAATAAAGAAGCGCATCGTCAGTGAAGTAGCCGATGATTGGCGGGCAAGCGATTATCACGAGCGATTCTTGCAACGCCTGCGAGGCGCTCGTGAGCGCGGCCCCCGCGATATATGCAGTCTAAATTACGATACGTTGCTTGAGGCGAGTCTGGATTCTCTCCGGCTGTCATACTCGGACGGTTTTCGCGGCACCAATCGCGCTTGGTTCGATCCGCAAACCTTTGAAGAGGCCGGGCCCGGAATATCCTACCGAATTCACAAGCTCCATGGCTCTATCAACTGGACGCGCGATGTGGATGGTCATGTTCGGCGTGGACGCAATGCGAACGAAGATGCTGCCGATGAGCCGGTGGTAGTGTACCCCTCCGAGCAAAAATACTTGCAAACTCAGTATGGGGTATATGAAACCCTGATTAGCCACTTTCGGAACCGGCTTCGGCGAACCGGTGTCAACAATCACCTGGTGGTGTTGGGCTACAGCTTTAATGACGAGCACATCAACGAGGCCATTTGCGATGCTATAAACTCTCCGCAGAGCAATTTCACCGTCATCGCCTTTGTGGGACCGGAGCAGGATCGCGATAAACAGGACCAGCGTTTGCAAGCGTTCTGTGACCGCTGTGATTCTCGCTTTAGCGTCTTCGTCGGCGGCAAGGACAATGGCGGATTTATTGGACACGCACTTGATGTAGAAGCTTCCCTCGGCGTCTTGGAAGCCAATCTGTGGAAGTTCGAAAATCTGGTTGCTTATATAGCCGGGGAAAACTGATGAGCGATACAATCCTAAAAATCGGCCGCGTGGTCGAGGTTTCCGGCTCTAAGGTCATCGGCGAGCTTGAAGGAACGGTAGAAGACCTGCACCGTACCTACAAGAGCCGTCGATATACAGTTGGTCAGGTCGGTTCGATTATAAAGATAGAAGCGGGCGACAAGCTTGTCTTTGGCGCTGTGACAGCACTTCGAATGACCGAAACCATGCTTGAAGGCGCAGCTGCTACCGGTCGCAACACGCCGGGCGATGGCGCATCAAACGCAAAATGGCTAGAAATTGAGCTGTTCGGTGAGGCCGTACGAACGGGCCTGGGCGAGAGCGAGTTTGTATTTCAGCGCAGTGTGGTGACCTACCCGCTGCCGGGACAGGGTATTTTCGTGGCGAGCGTTGTGGAGCTTCAACGGATATACAATCGTCCTAACAAGCCGAGCGTACATGTCGGTACGCTCTCTCAAGCCGCATCCCTGCCTGTATATTTGTTGACCGACGAGCTGCTGGGGAAGCACTTTGCTATTTTGGGCACTACGGGATCAGGTAAATCCTGCTCGGTCACGGTATTGCTGCGTTCCATACTGGAAGTCGCGCCGCGCGCTCATGTGATATTGCTTGATCCGCATAATGAGTACCGGCGCGCTTTTCCCGATCTTGCGGAAGTAATTGATCCAACCACGCTGAATTTGCCGCACTGGCTTCTGAACTTCGAAGAGAGCGTCGAGCTATTTATCGGCAAGACGGAGCATGTGGCGACCAGTCAGACTAACATACTCAAGGATGCCATCTTGGCAGCGCGGCGCGATTTCGGCGCGGATGGTATTCCAGCGGAGAAGATCACGGTCGATACACCGGTTCCATACCGGCTCGGCGACATGTTGGCGCATATCGATGCGGCGATGCCGACGCAGGCCTCAAAGCAGGATTCTTATCTCAAGATCACGAATAAGGCCGAAACGCTGCAACAGGACAGTCGTTTTAGTTTTATGATGCGTCCTGATGCAACTGTGGGCGATCAGCTTGCCGAAATCGTCGGTCAGTATTTGCGGATACCTGTAGGCAATAAGCCGCTGTCTATCATCGACCTTTCGGGTGTTCCATCCGATGTTGTCGATGTGGTGGTCTCTGTGCTCTGTCGCATGGTCTTTGACTTTGCGGTTTGGAGCCCTCGCCCGGTACAGGTGCCGGTGGTATTGATCTGTGAAGAGGCGCATCGCTATGCGCCTCGGCGCGACGATGCCGCTTTCCAGCCGACCAAACAAGCATTGTCGCGGATCGCAAAGGAAGGACGGAAATATAGCGTGGGGCTGGGATTGATCTCGCAACGCCCTTCCGAGTTGGCCGAGTCAATCCTGTCACAGTGTAACACGCTAATTGCACTGCGTATGAGCAATGAGCAGGATCAGAATTTTGTCCAGCGGGCGCTTCCCGATTCAGTGCGCAGCCTGGTCAGCATCTTGCCGACCCTGCGCACGCAAGAAGCACTGGTTGTAGGTGAAGGCACTGTCGTGCCTGTGCGTTTGCGCTTCAATGATCTGGACAAGGCGCACATGCCACAAAGCGCAGACGTGCCCTTTGCAGCATTATGGGAAACAGATGGTGCGGACGCAGATCATGTAGCCAACGTCGTACGACGTTAGCGGATGCAAGAGCGCCCGCCATTGCTCCCGAAGGATGTTCAACCACTGTAAACGAAGAGCAGTCATGGGGATGCCAAGATGCGTGTTTATGGTGCCGCAGAATTTCCAGGCCGCACGTTGTTCAATCGGAAGTCTTTCAGATCAAGCCGATGGAAAACCAGATTGCCGCCATTTGTACATCTCTTCGTCGATTGCCAACGGCTCTATGCGCTGCGGTCGTTGGGATATGCAGATGGTCGCGTTGCGCGTATTCATTTTCTAAGTGATCCAGTTGCTGTCGACAGCTTGTCAGCAAGCTGCCGCGTTAAACGATCGTCTCCGGATCAAGTGCGCAACACCAACGGTGTCGTATCGATTACCCCGCAACAACGCGAACCGCACAAGGTTTCCGAGCGCACCATAGCGAAGATGACACTTGTGATGGAACCTAGTTCGTGAGTCACGATTGCCAAAAAGTCATAGCTGCCGGAACTTATTCCATCTGACGGGTCGAAGTCGAAGCTGAAGGCCGAATTGAAGACGACTTGCGCATCCGCAACAGTTGGATATTCGGTCTGAAAGCCAAGAGATTTCGTCAGGGTGTTGCTCAACTCGAATACAGTGTTGTTTTTCGAACCGTCGTCGTCGAACAGGCTGGTCGTCGTGTCCACGTCAACTTTGCCCGGCTGCGAGTAGCCATGCGTCCCGAAAGCCAGTCCGCCGTTCCGCAACGCAGGCAGGTGCGAAACCGCCGTCTCGTCAATCGGATCTTTCCCGCCGTTTCTCAGCACATCATAAATCTTGGCGACCGGGATTTCGGTTGTCTGGGATTCGGTTCCACCAAGCTCCTTGGGGTCCTTGGCTGGTTTGAATCCGATGTCGAGGTTGATCGTAACGTCATCTTTTACGTTCGAAGGCGGCTCTAGGATCGACGACCAATAACGGGTTGCCACTTCAAAGCTCTGCCGGGCGGGCGTACTGATGCCTGCACCTCCCAGGTCGTTCAAATTCCAGACCACCAGCGCAGGCGCTGCTGCGGCGAAGCCAAAGGTCGCGACCGTGGCGAGCCCCGAGGATCGTTTCATTTCGCAATGCTTCTAAATTCGATCTTCCGCTTGCGGCAGCAATTTTCTGTCACCCCAAAAAATGATTAATGTTCAGGTAACCAAAGATCGCAAACCCTTGCAAGGGTAAGCGTCCCGATACATCGGCGGCCAGTGCAGGCTTGGACCAGCGGGCGTGATTCCGGCCAGGCCAGCCGGCGGAGAGCGCAGCCGTGACGCAACCCTGCGCCCGCTACGCCCTCCATACGGCTGCTGCTTGTTCGGTCTTGCCGCGGTTGGCTTTCTCGTTTTGAACGAAGACCGTCACCAGTAAGGTCGCCATGTGCCCTCCTCCCGAAGACATGAAGCGTCCTGAATCTGCGGCTCTTGCTGCTTCCTGCTCAGCGTCGGACATTGCCGCCCTGG
>JAUNVT010000225.1 GCA_030540655.1 Rhodobacterales bacterium | reverse complement strand
ACGGCCTTGACGCACCCGCCCGGATCAAACAGAACCCGACACGAACCGCTCGCAAGACGATCGAACGGGCTCTCTACAGGAAGCGCCATCTTGTTGAGTGTTTATTCAACAGAAGCAAGCGCTTACGTCGAATCTCCCTGCGTTGTGAGAAGACCGTTCTCATCCTTGCGGTCATTCGCCTCTCTCGCCTGCGCAATGGGACGGCTTGCCTGAATGAAGACGCCGCCTTAGCGTTCCCACACCGGCAAAGAGGGCGCGCGCGTCTCCCAGCCCGCTGTTTCCAGTTCGGGCGTCAGGCTCGGGGCGGCGGGCCAGCCGACGCACAGATAGGCGATCAGGTGCCACTCGGGAGGCGCGTCCAGATCGCGTGCCATCTGCACGGGGTCCAGAATGGACACCCAGCCCACGCCAAGCCCTTCGGCCCGCGCGGCGAGCCAGAACTGGGTGATGGCGCACACCACCGAATAACGGCGCATCTCCGGCATGGTGCGGGCGCCCAGACCTGCACCTTTTTCAGTCGTCTCATCGCACCAGACAGCCAGGTGAACCGGCGCGTCGCGCATGCCCGATAATTTCAGCCCCGCGTAAAGCGCAGCCCGTTCGCTCTCATATCCCGCGAGGGCGTCAGTGTTGGCAATCTCGAAATTGGCGCAGGCTGCGGCGCGGGCGGTGGCGCTGCTCACGTGCATCAGGCGCCAGGGCTGGCTGAGCCCCACCGAGGGTGCTGTGCAAAACGTATCGAGGCAGCGCATCAGCACTGCCTCGTCCACAGGGTCGGCGCGAAAATGGCGCACATCGCGCCGCCAGCGCAGCAAATCGGCCAGATCCGCCCGGAAGGCTGAGGTGAATGCGAACATTCCGGGCATACCCGTCCTTATTCTTCTGCGGTGACCTCTGCCGGGGCTTCCTCGGCCGGAGCGTTGGCAGCTTCACTGGCGGCCGCGGTCTTGGCTGCGCGTTCTTCGGCACGGTCGGTAGCTTTCTTGCCGGGCGTGCCCTTCTTCAGGTTGGCGCGGTCTTTCTTGTCACGCACGCCTGCGGCCTCGAGCATGCGAGCCACGCGGTCAGTCGGCTGTGCGCCCTTGTCGATCCATGCCTGAACGCGCTCTATATCCATTTTGACCCGCTCTTCGCTATCCTTGGCCAGCAGGGGGTTGTAGGTACCCAGCTTTTCGATGAAACGGCCGTCGCGCGGCATGCGGCTGTCGGCGGCGACGATGGAATAATGCGGGCGCTTCTTGCTGCCACCGCGGGAAAGGCGAATTTTCATGGCCATGGGGGATTAACTCCTAAAGGTTTATTTACGTTTGCTGCTGTTTATGGTGCTGAATGACTTCAGCGATGATGAAGTTCAGGAACTTCTTGGCGAATTCAGGGTCCAGATCGGCTTGGGTCGCCAAATCCTCCAGTCGTGCGATCTGCGCCGCTTCACGCGCAGGATCGGACGGGGGAAGGTCATGCGCGGCCTTCAGGCGGCCGACGGATTGGGTATGCTTGAACCGCTCGCCCAATGTATAGACAAGGATGGCGTCCAGCCGGTCGATGCTGGCGCGGTGCTCCTTGAGCAGCCTAGCGGCGCGGGTGGTGGAATCGGTCACGATGCGGCCCCTGTCATGCGCGGGGTCAAGCCCAGATCGACGGCCGAGGGGTGCCGGTAGATCATATCCTCGCCCATGTAAGGGTTGGTATAGGTCCGCTCATAGGTTGCGCCCATCCGTTCGGCCAGAGCGATCGAGCGGGTGTTGCCGGGTACGATATGCGACCCGACAGAGGCGAGGCCGAAATCAGTGTAGGCCCATTCGCGGGCGCGCATCGCGGCTTCATAGGCAACGCCGCGCCCTTCAAACCCGGCAAAGACGGCATAGCCCAACTCGGGTTCCGGCCAGCCTTCGGGGCACCAGATGCCGGTCAGCCCGCAAGGGGCGCCGCTGGCCTTGTCCTCAATGATGAAATAGCCACAGCCACGGAGCGCCCAATGGCCGATATTCATCGCAAACCAGCGCCACGCGCGGCTGCGATCCGGCTCTACCCCGAACCCGCGCGAGCGGACCGGGTCCATCAGGAAGGCTGCAACGGCTTCATAATCCGCAGCGCACGGCGCGCGCAGGATCAGCCGGTCGGTTTCCAGCCGCGGAATGTTCAGCCTCATTGCCCATTCCCCAAAGCCGGGGCGGCTGACGGCCGGGGACAGTTACGATCTGTGGGGCAGAAAGTTTGCACAGCGCTCACTTCTTCTTGCCAAAGCCGGAAAGACCCTGCGGCAGACCGCCCATTCCGCCAAGCCCGCCCAAGCCACCAAGCCCGCCGGGCAGCTTGCCGCCCATCTGCCTGGCGGCCTGTTCCAGCGCCTTGGGATCCATGGACTGCAGTTCTTCGGGCGAAGGGCCGCCGCCCTTGCCGAACATGCCTTTCATGGCCTGTTTCAGCATGCCGCCCTTGCCCATCTTCTTCATCATGTCGGCCATCTGGCGGTGCATTTTCAGAAGTTGATTCAACTGGCTGACTTCCAGCCCCGCCCCCTTGGCTATCCGCTTCTTACGGCTGGCCTGAAGGATTTGAGGGTTGGCGCGTTCCTTCCTGGTCATCGACTGGATCAGGGCGATCTGACGCACAAGAACACGATCATCGAACCCGGCATCCTGCACCTGTTTGGCCATCTTGCCCATGCCGGGCATCATCCCCATGACCGATTCCATGCCGCCCATCTTTTGCATCTGCTCCAGCTGGGTGCGCAGGTCGTTCATGTTGAACTGGCCCTTCTGGAACCGCTTCATCATGCGCTCGGCCTGTTCGGCCTCGATGGTGGCCTGCGCCTTCTCCACCAGGCTGACGATATCGCCCATGCCAAGGATGCGGCCCGCGATGCGCTCGGCCTCGAAGGTCTCGATCGCGTCCATCTTCTCGCCAAGGCCGACAAAGCGAATCGGCTTGCCGGTGACGGCGCGCATCGAGAGAGCCGCGCCGCCGCGCCCGTCGCCATCCATCCGCGTCAGGACCACACCGGTGACGCCGATCTTGTCGTCAAATTCGGTGGCCACATTCACCGCGTCCTGCCCCGTCAGACCGTCCACCACAAGGAGCGTTTCGCGCGGGTTGGTCGCATCGCGCACTGCGGCGGCCTGTGCGATCAATTCCGCGTCGATGTGAAGGCGGCCCGCCGTGTCGAGCAGGTAGACGTCATAGCCGCCAAGCGATGCCTGTGTTTTAGCGCGTCTGGCGATCTGCACAGGGTTTTCCCCCTTCACGATCGGCAGGGTATCGACGCTGATCTGCTGGCCCAGAATGGCCAGCTGCTCCATCGCCGCAGGACGGTTGACGTCAAGCGAGGCCATCAGCACGCGCTTGCCTTCGCGCTCGGTCAGGCGCTTGGCCAGTTTCGCAGTGGTCGTCGTCTTGCCTGAACCCTGAAGGCCAACCATCAAAATGGGGGCGGGGGCATTGTCGATCTTGAGCTTGCCCGGATCACCTTCGCCGCGCAGGGTATCGATCAGCGCATCATGCACGATCTTGATGACCTGCTGGCCCGGGGTGATGGATTTCAGGACCGCCTGGCCGGTTGCCTGTTCCTGAACCTTCTTGACGAATTCGCGCGCCACGGGCAGCGATACGTCCGCCTCCAGCAGGGCAACGCGCACTTCTCGCAGGGCGGTCTTTACATCATCCTCGCTCAGCGCGCCCTGTTTGGTCAGCCGGTCAAATACCCCGGAGAGGCGTTCGGATAGGTTTTCAAACATCTGCCGGACTCCTTGTGACGCTCTTTGACAGTACAGACCCTACAGTCTGCGCGAGAGACCAAACCGGCAAGGCCCCCGTGGGCGCATCAGCGCTGACGGAGGGCGATCCCGGCACGAGGCCATTGGGACCGGAAGGCAGATCGCTTCCGGGGTGTTGGCGCGCTGCATATGCCGCGAATTCATCAAAGTCAACATCAAGGACACCTCGATTTTTGACCATTTTCGTAACCGCGCAGCGGTGCCTGTGGCGTG
>JAUNVT010000224.1 GCA_030540655.1 Rhodobacterales bacterium | reverse complement strand
CGCAATTGTTTTCTGCCTCGTCCGAGGCCCTCACGCCACTTTACCTGACGCTGCGGGCAAATTGTTTTGAGAGCGAGGACTGATCTGCCCGCACTTCTCAGTGCGGCGGAGCGCTGGAGGCATCTGGCTTGGAGCAATGCTTTCTTCCATTTCTGCGAAAGGATCGCCCTGCCGCCTCTGCCCGACGGGCCTTTCGCAGCAGGAAAGAGGGTTGCCAGCTTTGGTATGGGCTGGAGATCATCACGGGTGCCTAGAAAGGCGCTGGTGCAAGCTGATGATAAATGTGGTAACAGCCTGCTTCGGGGTTCGGTAACGGGTTATCTTGTCCTTAATTTGTGGTAGCTATCCTGTCATTGAAGTACGAGTTTCATCTTGGGGATGAGCGGATTTAAATATGTCTAATGTCACCTCTTCGCCAGGCTTCGGATCACTGAGCGCCAGCACCATCAATCCCAAGGGCCTGTTCTGGTTTGCGGCGCTTGTACTCGTTGCGCTGCCCGTATTCTGGCTGGGCCTGAGATCGCTGGGCCATGCATGGATCACACCTGAATACAGCCATGGCCCGCTGATCCCGCTGATCTCGCTTTATCTGTTCCTGCGCGAATTACGTCAGGCCCCCCCGGCGGATCCCACAGCGCGGGCCAACCGTATTCCCGGCATCTGTGTCATTGTCTTTGCGCTGCTGTTTGGCATTTTCGGCAATCTGGTCAAGATCCCCGATCTGGTGACCTATGCGCTGATCATCTGGGTCGGGGGTGTGGTGCTGACCGGCTTTGGCTGGGATCAGGGCAGAAGACATCAGCTTCCCGTGCTGCATCTGATCTTCATGCTTCCCTTGCCGCAGTTCATCTATTGGAAGATGACGATCGTGCTTCAGCTGATCTCGTCCGAACTGGGCGTGTGGTTCATTCAGATGGCCGGCGTGCCGGTGTTTCTGGAAGGCAATGTGATCGATCTGGGCATCTACAAGCTGCAGGTGGCCGATGCCTGCGCCGGCCTGCGCTATCTCTTCCCGATTCTCAGCTTTTCCTATCTGTTCGCCATCCTTTATCGCGGCCCCTTCTGGCATAAGGTCGTGATGTTCGCGATGGCGGCGCCCCTGACCGTCTTCATGAACTCCTTCCGGATCGGGGTAATAGGCATTCTGGTCAATAACTATGGCATCAGCCAAGCTGAAGGGTTCCTCCACTTCTTCGAGGGCTGGGTGATCTTCGGGGCCTGCATCGGGCTTCTGTTCCTGACGGCCCTGTTGCTGCAGCGCCTCACGCCCAGCCCGCTGAGCCTGCGCGATACGATCGATCTGGATACCGAAGGGCTGCCTGCGCAGGCAGGGCGTATCCTGTCGATCCGCCCGACGCGCGGAATGATCATCGCAGTGCTGTCCAGCATCGTGATCGTTGCTGCCTTCCTGCTGACTCCCGCGCCTGAGCGCGTCCTGCCGGACCGCGACCGGTTTTCGCTGTTCCCGCGCAGTATAGGCGAATGGGACAGTTTCCAGATCCCTCTGGAGCCGGAGATCGTTGACGTGCTGAAAGCTTCGGACGTCATCAACGCCATCTACAGCAAGCCCGGCCAGAGCGACACTTATGTCAATTTCTTCTCGGCCTATTACGACAAGCAGACCGAAGGCTCGGGCATCCATTCCCCCGAAGTGTGCCTGCCCGTGGGTGGCTGGGAGGTTTATTCGATCAGTCCGACCCAAGTATCGTTCAGCGATACCGTCTATGGGGATTTCAAGCTGAACCGCGCGGTGATCGAAAAGGGCCTGTCCCGGCAGCTGGTCTATTACTGGTTCGAACAGCGCGGCACGCGGATGACGAATGACTATCTGGCCAAGGTGGACGTGGTCTATGACAGCCTGACCATCGGGCGTACCGATGGGGCCCTGGTGCGGTTCGTCACCCCGATCGTGCCCGGCGAAACCGAAGCGAACGCAGATGCCCGGATGCAGGGGTTCATGGCCGAGCTTTTGCCGCGTCTGCCCCGCTACATTCCCGAATAAGCGGCGTCTTGCACAGGCCCGGCCAAAGGCGCTTGCCAATGCGCGCGCGCCTTTGGCACAAGTCAGCCATGGACAGATCGCACAGCCCCCATCATGCGCCCTTATCACAGGGATTTCCACCTGTGCTGGCCTGGCTCATCGCGCTTAACCTTCTGCCCGAAGCCATCCTGCAGATGAGCGATCAAGGAATTATAGGTCCCCCCTGTCTGCGGGCTCTGGCTTATCATCTGGGGGCGTTCCAGCCCGATCTGCTGACCGCTTCCGGTCCCTTATATCCGGGCCATAGTCTGGTAATGTTCTTCACCTACGGTTTCCTGCACACCGGCCTTCCACATCTGGCGGTCAACATGCTGACGCTGGTCTGGCTGGGGCGGATCATCCTGTCCTACCGCACGTCCGAGACGTTTCTGATTGTCTACCTGATGTCCATGGTGGGCGCGGCCGAGGTGTTCGCACTGATCGGCCCGGCGGGCGGCGACGTGGTGGGCGCGTCAGGTGCGCTCTTCGGGCTGCTGGGCCTTTATGCCGTGGATAACAAGGTGCTGATCCCGGACGGGAGCAAGAACCGGCCAATCGTTCAGATAGCATGGCTGATCCTGGCCACGGCGGCGCTGGGGGTAACGGATCTCGTCAGCCAGATTCTCCTGGGCGCGCCGGTGGCCTGGCAGGCACATGCAGGCGGATTCGTGGCTGGCGCGCTTGTCGCGTTCGTGTCGCCTCCGCGTTATGCGTCCGCGCGGTGAAGGGCGTGGCTTCCCTTTTTGACAGGGTTCTGGATCTGCTGCGGGGCCGGGTCCTTGATCTCTCCAACGCTTCTGTGCCGCTTGTCTCTCCGCCTGTCTGCATCGTGGGTGACATACATGGGCGGCTGGATCTGCTGGAGCTGATGTTGCACCGTATCGCTGCCCGTGCCGCCGGACAGGATCTGCCGCCGCGCGTGGTGTTCGTTGGCGATATGATAGATCGTGGCCCCGACAGCGCCGGTGTTCTGCGCCGCCTGCACGGGCTGAACACTCAATCCCCGGATGCCGTCATTTGCCTGATGGGAAATCACGAGCGCATGATGCTGGATTTTCTGGACGATCCCGAGCGGTGCGGCCCTCGCTGGATCGCGGCGGGCGGGGTCGAAACGCTGGCCAGTTTCGATCTGGCTCCTTGGGGCCGCACCCCGATGCCGGATCTGGCCAGGCAGTTGCAAGCGGCTCTGACGCCCGCCGTCGAGAACTGGATTCGGTGCCTGCCCCTCTGGTGGCAAAGCGGGCAGATCGCGGCTGTTCATGCAGGTGCCGCGCCGGACCGCGATCTGGCCGCGCAATCGCCTGAAAGAATGCTCTGGGGCGCCCGCGGCCGAGCCGAGGGCCTTCGCAAGGATGGGCTTTGCATCGTGCAGGGGCATGACATTGTCGCGCAGGCGGGGCTACAGGGGGGGCGCATCATGGTGGATACGGGCGCATGGCGTCATGGGGTTTTGTCTGGCGCCTGGCTTGACGGGGCGGGTCTATCGATCATTCAGGCCCGGCTGCCTGAAGGGGCGCCCGACTGATCGCAAGACCCGCCGCGCAGTTTGATATGATCGACCGTTCAGATGGTGCCCCTCACCAAAGCGCCACAAGAGCGGTGGCCGTGGTTCCGGTCTGGCGCACGCGGCTGGCGCGCAAAGGCAGCATCGCGCCGGCAGGCACGGATTTGAGGGTGATGGTTTCGCCTCCCGCAAGAATCATCGAAATATCGCCGCCGCCGCCGATATAAAGCGCGCGCGGCAGCACGGGCAGATCCGCACTATTGCTGGGCGTCACGGGTGCGCCCGACCTGATCGGGGCATTAAGGCTTTGGCTGTGTGAGGAAAACGTGTCCATAAGAGGCTCCTGACATAAAAACAGAGCCTATTTGTGCCTTCATAAAGACTATGATTTTCCTACAGCACCGTACGGCCGTCCCGCCTTATTGTAATCGGGCCGAACGCCCGCGCGCCCATGCGTGCAGGCCAGGCAT
>JAUNVT010000223.1 GCA_030540655.1 Rhodobacterales bacterium | reverse complement strand
GCGCATTGTCCCGCGCGATCCGGCCCCATGGTTGGAGGTCCCGGATGGTCCCGGACTCAGGGAATGCCAGCGCCGGAGTTTCCGCCGTGCCATCCCGCCGCGCTTTCCTTCCGATCTTCGGGCGGTCCAGTTCGGCCCTCACCTTGGTCAAGTCTTTCTTGGCTTCCCAGGCAATCTCGACCTCGGCCACGGTGCGCCCGACCTTGTGATAGGTCGCCGTCAGGTGCAGCCGCGTTATGTCGCTGTTGATTTCATCAATGGCAGGCTGAATTGCCCACGCCTTGAAGTTCGCAAACCGCGCCAGCTTGCCCTCTGGCACTCCCAGCACCGCACGAAGGTCAGCCACACTGAACCGCTTGCTGGTGATATGCTTGAGATTCTGCAAGCTGGCAATGTGCTGGAACAGAAGAACGGAATACTTGCTGGTCAAATGAAACACTGCTTGCCGGTCGAGGATTGCCCAGTGGTTCGAGTTTTGCGCCATACGTCGGAAAGTGCGCCCGAAGAACCACGTCAGTAATAAGTCACCACTGACCTCGTGTCGGTAGTCGATCAGGGCCTCGTCCAAAAAACCGCCGACGACGACCCGCATCTTTACAGGGTCGTCGTCCGTCAAAACCGCCGCGCGCAACTCTTCAAAAAGCGGTGTGAGGCTAGCGCGATCATGGTTTTTTAAGCCGTTAATCTTGCGAATGTCCGACAACCTGATCGCATGTTGAATATCGTCTGCCATGCGACCGCCTGCCGTGCCAATCATCAGATGCATCAGTTTGAGCGCTTGAAGGCTCGGGACATGCTTCATGTAAACGCCCTGTGCCACCTCGGAGGGCAGCACGGTTTTGGTCTGATCATAGGCCCGGTCAGCGGCCACTTCGGTTGTCTTTCCCATGCACTAGTTTTTGATCTAGTGTTCCTAGCTTGTAAACTAGCGGTTTCGGCCCCATACCTAACCTTTCCGGCCCCATACCTAACCTCAAACCGCTAAGTTCGTGGAAAATCAATATGTTACAAGGCGTGAACTTATAGAACTTATAGAACAAGAAGGCGCTGCGCGCTTTTTTGTAAAAATATGGGGGTATTTTGGCACTTCCTGGGACGTCAGACCTTCATTTTCAGCCAGCCGTGATCTGCAAAGTGATCTTGCTCGGGAAGTGGGATGGCAAAGTCAGGGCTTCCCGATTCGCCTCATAGCTCCTGCAAGCGTCTTCGGTGCCGCCGTTGAGGTCTCTGCCGCCTGCAAGGCGCCCTGTGGGGCCTCTGGTGCCACCGCTGGAGCCTCTGTGGCCTGTGAGACGTCCTGTGGGGCTTCTACGGCCTCCGGAGCCGCCACGGGGGCCTCTGCGGTATGCAGGGCGTCCCGGCCAAGCTGGCGGACCTCCCGGAACGCACTGGAAAGCATCCCGTCAAAATCGACGTAGGTCCGCCGCACATCGGACAGAAACGCCTTGTCTTCGGGCGCAATCATGACCTGTCCCTTGAAGGCCGCCTTGTTCATCGCGTGTGCGATCTGGTTGAGGTTGCGCCCCTGCGCCCTCAACTCGGTCCGGACCTCAACCAGATCGAGGTAGTCTTCGCGGGACAGCTCCAGAAATCCCGTTGCCGCGCGGATCAGGGATCGCAGGGCGGCCGTGCGCGACGGAAACCCCGCGACGGTCACGAAATCGTCCAGGGCCGCGAACTCTTCATTGGTCAGTCGCACATGCACATTCCGGGATGCACGATTTGGGTTCGTGTAACCGTGGCCGCGGTCCTTTCGCAGCGCGTAGATCGTGGACACATGGACGCCGAACTTGGCGGCGACCGCCTTCACCGAGGCCCCTTCCAGCAGCATATTCGAGGCCGCGTTCTTGTCCTTGGTCGTGAATATTTTGGGCATGAGAAAACCTTAAAACGAAACTTGTGTGACAGGTCATATATCCTGCTATCCCTAACCCTCTTTTTTCGCCTTCGCCACCGACCCGGCGCGTGAGTTCAGTAGACGCTGGAGAAGCCTCCGATTTTTGTGGCGGTATGGGAAAGCAATGACCTCCTGCGGTGAGCCGGAAAAGGACACAGGAGCAAGACCCCAGATATCGAGCGATTGGGGCGTTTTCAGGCGGCGTGATCTTGCGTCTTGATGCATTTATTGTAGTAACATAAATTATGAATATCGAATACCCACCTCTCAAGCGTGACGCCACGCTTGCCGAACGCGGTCTGGACATGGCCCGTGCCGCAGAGATCTTCGAGGGCGCAACGCTGACGGTGGAGGACGACAGGCGGGATTATGGCGAGACGCGCCAGATCACGATCGGCTTTCTGGATAACCGCATGGTGGTCATGGTCTGGACGCAACGCGGCATGGCCCGCCGCATTATCAGCTTGAGGAAGGCCAATGAACGAGAACGAAAAGCATATGCAGACCGCTTCTGAGGACGACGCGCCGGACATGTCGGCACCCTACTGGGCCGACAAGCTTGCCAAAGCCAAGGTTCAACGCGGGCGCCCAAAGGCGGAGGTGACCAAAGTATCGACCACGATCCGCCTGGACCCGGACGTCATCGCGGCATTCAAGGCAAAGGGGCCGGGCTGGCAAAGCCGGATCAACGACGCCTTGCGCAAGGCCGCTGGGCTTTAGGTCAGTAGTATCCGCTGCATAGCGGCTAGTCGTCGCGGTGCGGCATCAGAGAGAAGTTGGCTATCAGCCTTTGTAGGCCGAGGGACGCATTCCACTTGCGGATGCAAAAAATGGCAGCTTTGAGCGCAGTCTCGCAACATAAGAGGGCAATCTAAACGTGGCCACAAAATTCCAACGTATCTTTAATCAGTTGGACGATCTAAATAGTGAGCGTTCGAAATACCTGTCTAGGATGTTTGGAATATTCTCTGAAAAGATCGTCGCGATATGGGCGAATGATGACCGCGCCCCCTATGAAAACCTCGGGCGCCCTACGATTAGGGTCCCGGAAAGGACACGCGGCCACACACTCGACTTCACATTCAAGGATCGGGCAACCGGAAACATTTATGCGGCCGAGATGAAGTGCGAAATTGAGTATCAGAATTTTGGGTATTTCGTTCTCGAAGCGTCACATCAGGTAGATCGCCATAAGAAGCCGGCATTTGAGGCGTTCATGAAATTGGCGCGGTGGCCGGCCGAACAGGATGTCCGAGTGCAGGGAAAAGAGGTCAAGGTTGACGGTGCGATACTGGTTTGGGGAGCGATTAGCACAGGCGCCAAGGATGCGATCATTGCGGAAAGAGGCTTCCATAACATCCTGTCAGTAGAAGATATATGCTGGGATCTCGTGAGCTGGAAGAACACGGAATATATTGAAATGATTGAGCGATATCGTACATGGTCGAACCGTCTATTTGACGGACTCATCTCACCCGATTCACCGACTTAGTGAGATCCTCCTCTCTAGCGCCGACATTCCCAGCGTATCAGGGTCTGGAATGATGGCGATACCATCACAGACAACCTATTACCGGCCCTCGGTGAGACCTCACATAACACCTATAGTCCGAAACGCAGCGCCCTGCGGTTGAATCGGCATCGTCAGGTTTTCGAACTATCTCGATCTGTCCTCATCGCCCCCATGGCCAGAACCGCCGAGGCTTGTCCGCTAGCTTCTCAGCCATTTCACGCCATTTGTCTCGGTCAACTTCAGCCTGATCCCTTGCCCGTTCTGCGGCGTCTGCCCGCGCCGTTTCGGATGCCAGCTTTTCACGCAGTTCCAAACTTTCTTCAGGATGTGCGGTCTGCTGCTGTCGCACACTGTGCGCGCACCACTCATTCAAGTCATCGGCTGCAATCCGCCAGTGGTTTCGATTGTCTCTCTTGGCCTTTAATCTATGGCTATTTATCGCCCGCATGACAGCCCAACGGGAGACACCTGCAGCCTGTGCGGCCTGTGCGGGAGACATGTGCGGAGGGGTGTGCGGTTTCATGTATCCCTACCGCGCCGAATAGCTTTTGCACCAAGTGGTGAATGTCTTCTCGATGGCGGTCTTAT
>JAUNVT010000222.1 GCA_030540655.1 Rhodobacterales bacterium | reverse complement strand
TCTGAAAACTGCCCGCCGTCATGCGCTTCTCAAAGAGCACGGGTTATCTCTGCCCTGATCGGCGCCGGGCGCCATGAGCGCAATGGCGCGCGGACGCCTTGGCGCAACGGGTATCGCGACAGGGCGCCTGACACCCCTCCGAGCACTGAACCTGCGGGTGCCGAAGCCTGCGGTAGGGCAGCTACTTGCCTGCGGCACGCAAGACCCCGGAACAGGCGCTGGTGGCCGTCATTCAGGCCGGAACGCGGGTATCCGCAGCTTGCGCAACCTTGGCCACAGCCGGTCTCCTCCCTGCTGTGGTTCGCAAAACTCCTATGGAGGTCCGCGCCCGGGTCATCGCCACCCGCTGCGCAACTCGGGGGCCGTGCTTCCGGCATAGCTATTTCGCGCCAAGTCCCGCGTGAGGATCCTTCAGCATGCCGATGATCTGATCTTGCGTGAGCCTTGATCGCTTAATCGTCTCTCTCACTGGATGGAAAACAGTTTCACCCTGAATTGCGGATGTCTCAGGGGAGCAGACCAACGGGGTCTTCGTTCAATCATGGGGCAGCCTGCTGAAGTTTACAAGATATCCTCGGCAGGCTGCATCCCGGCCTCGCTTTGCGATATTCGGCCAGCCTCCTTTGGTACTGTCCGGTACTTCAGACGATTTTTCTGCCATCCTTCTTGGCCTGCCGCAATTCCTGCATGAATGTTATCACGATGACGGCCAGAACGATCGCGGTGATCAAGGGCCAGATCAGGATATAAAATGTGAGCATGGATGCTTCCTTTTGCTTTTCACCAACTTGTTCAGGTTCGTCAGCCTTTCATGCTGAGTTCACGCAGGGCTGCATCATCGTCAAAACTTGTCACGCGCTTATTGATCAGGTCAAAGTCGAACTCTTCCTTGCCCATGAGGCTCAGGGCGACGCAGATGATCGTACTTGCCCCATAAGCGGTCAGCGATCCCAGCAGAACAGTGTAGTCCCTCAGGAATCCGTGGAAATAATAGGCGCACACAGCGAACCCCACGATCCCTACCAGAAACCCGACAATGCGGCCGAAAAAACCGAAAGCCATCAGCGCAAGAACCACACCGGCGCCAACCGCTGCGACAATCTCGAAAAAGCTGCCGCCAATCCCGCCCAGAGGAATGAGTTCAAAGCGCACCGCAGTGAACAGGACCAGCCCGCCGATGACGGCCCAGATGAAGGCCGCATTGGTGACCCGGTTCCAGTAGCAGCTGGCAATAACGGGAAACACGATGGCCCCCCACAGCGCGCCCACGAATACCAGCATCACCAGGATATCCAGCGCAAAGCTTGCCAGGATCAGCCCCGCGGCAGTGGCCACGATCATCGTAATGCGCCCCAGCATCAGCATCCGGCGCGGGTTCGGATGACCCTTGGCCAGGTTGCGACCATAGACATCGGTCATCATGATCGCTGCCAGTGCCGCCAGATCGGAATCCGCCGTTGATGACAGCGATCCGATCACAAGGATGAAAAAGAGGGCAATCATGAACGGCGGCAGATAGGCGGATGCCATCTGGGGGATGATGTTGTTCAGATCGCCCTCATACGGGGCGATGCCCAGAAGCAGCGCCATCAGGCCCAGCATGCCCAGACCGATGACGATCGAGCCATAGCCCAATGTCGCGGTGATGAAAGTCGGCTTGATCAGATCCTCGCGCACGGCGAACAGACGCTGCGCGATGGTCTGGTTGCCGATTGCATATGCCAGCACAGCCACAAAGAAGGGTGCGCCCTGCTCCAGAATTGCCGTGGTGGAGAAGAAATTGGCCTGCTCTTCCGTGATCCTGCTGAAACCGGCCGACAGTACTTCGCTGCCCCCCGCGCTGAAATAGACCCATGGGATGATGACGACGGCGATGGACATCATCGCCACCACCTGCGCGAAATCCGTGAGGATGGAGGCGCGGAACCCCGACCAGAGCGTATAGGACAAGACGCCCAGACCGGCGATCAACACCCCCGCCTCAAAAGACAATGGCGACAGGACCGACACCAGCGCGCCCGCTGCGGTGAAATTCACCATCAGGCTGATCACACTGCCCAAAAGGTTGGATACCGCCAGAATCATCTGGCTGCCTGTCCCATGACGCGCATGCATGATCTCGGCCAGGGTATGGGCATTGGGCGCAAGTTTGCGGAACCGCAAACCAAAAGGGTAGATGAAAAGGATCATCAACGCGCCCCAGAACCCGTAATGCATCGGCCCTGACAAGCCATAATTGTAGCCCGAGATGGCCGCCCCGTAAAAGGATGCCGCCCATATCCAGGTGGCGGTCATGCTGGCCGCCGAAACCCCAAAGCCGACCTTACCGCTCGATACCATGAAGCCGTCAACGCTCTCGTTCTTTTCGTTGACATAGGTCGACATGTAAAATGTAGCGCCATAAAAAATGGCCAAAAGGACAAGCACCGTCACCGTTGAGAATTGAAAAAATACCGGGTCGGTCATATATGCTGTTTCCCTTTGTTAGTCTGTAGGCAGGCTGAGGCTTGCTGTAAAAAAAGTGCCGGGATCGGCAAGCCCGCTTCCGGGCCTGCCTTTCCTGTGGGGGTAACCATACTGATAATGGGCTGCGATGAAATAGTTAATCCGGCCGCGCGCTCATCTTATCCGAGAGTTTCCCGATACGTTCGCTGCCCTTCGTCGATCATGTTTGAGAAGGGAAAGGCATATTGAAACTTTTTCAACGCTTGTGTGCCTGACCGGCAATCGCAAGGTGCATGTTGGATTTTCCAAAGGATCCACGCCATTCATCCTTGAAAGCCGGTTCGAAGCCCGATGCTCGGGCGCGTGGGTTCGATGGCGCGGGCGCGGGTTCGATGGCGTTCGTCATGGGCGGCGGTGCAATTGCGATATGACCCTGCCCAAGCGCAGGGTATTGCAGAAGAGGACGGCGATGTTGCGGGCCGTGGCGGTGACCGCTGTGTTCTTGCCGACGCGCGACGAGAAGCACCGGTAGTAGGCCTAATGAGGGTCCGCGGTCATGGATCTGAGGCGGATCTGCCCTGAGGACGCCGTCAAAGGCCGCCCGGATATCGAAGGAGGGCAAATTGATCTGCTCATCCTTTCATACGAGCCTTCGGAAGAGGAGAGAGGGGCCTTGCTGCCTTGACCGTACGCACCACGACGGCAGCCTTCAGCCTGCGATCGCCACGATAGCGCGGATGATCCGCAAGCCGATCGCACCGGTGATGTCCGAGACGACATGGTGCAACTCTAGGATCATCTCCATCAGAGCCTTCTGCCTCTGCGGGATATGTCCGTCACCGTATGCGATCCACCGCTCGGACCGCCGCATACAGGCGCGCAGGGTGGCAATCTCGGCCTCGGGGCGGAAGCTGCCGCGGAGCAGGCCGTGGGAATGCAGTTGCCGCATCCAACCCGCATCGCTGACATCGACCTTCCTGGCCGGACAGCTTCCTGGCACGACGCGCGTTCTCGGGCGATCACGTCGAACCCGTGCTGCTCGAGGATCTCGAAGGCCGGTATCGGGTAGACCCCGCTGGATGCCACCGCCACACCGGTCACGTCGCAAGATGGCACCCAATCAGCCATATCACAGATCCTGCGTGAACGTGCCGAACGCGCACGGGCATGTCCGCGCTGTCGGGGTTCACCGCCTCCGCGTGCATCCTCGATCCGATATCGATCGCGGCCACGCCGGATTGCCCATCTTCAGACCCGGGTGGCCGCGGTCGCCGTCTTGCTCATAACATACCCTCAATTCGGGCTGGAGGGCGTGGACCATGCCAGATCCCCAAACGCCACGCCCAGAACTTCCCAGTGCAATCGCATCCTCGGGCGCAGTGGCAAGCCGGGTAGCGTTAGGCTTTGAGGCCGGGATACGTCACCCGTATCCAAGGCCCGAGATATGGGCTGAAGATGGGAAATTTCGCCCGACGGCTGAGGGATCATCCGATCCAGATTAACAGGCTGCTGAAGACGTCGGCCCTCGGCGCGGTTTCGAGAACATGCTTCAC
>JAUNVT010000221.1 GCA_030540655.1 Rhodobacterales bacterium | reverse complement strand
AGGAGATCCAGCCCAGGTCACGGCAAGCGTTTCATCCGGACGGGCGTAACAAGAAAAGCGGACAGGCGTGGACGCTCGAAGGTTTTGGCCAAGATCACATCTTGAATATCCGCGCGGCTCCCGCCTCGGTAAGCCTGTTGATCTGCCCGGACAAATCCTGGTCTGAGGTGAAAATTATCGCATATATTCAGGTATTCAGACTATATCCGATGCTCAGTAGATCGTCGGTCCGGGGCCACAGCATTTTTTAATTTTCGCCCGATCCGCATGGGCAGGATTCGTTGCGCCCGGTCTTGGGCTCAATATGAACGAACGTGTCACTGTCAGGCAGGTAAGTGTCGCGCTGATGGAGCAAGATGGCGTGCAATCGCATTATGCCTGCAGCGGCACCGATGATCAGGCCTTCTCTGAGTTCCTGACTGATCGGTTCCTTGTAAGGACGCATCTCCGGGTCTGGATACTTTTTATACGCGAGCGCAAAAATCGGAATAAACGACCCGTCCTGATCTTCATCTTGGACCACATTAGCCCAGATGTCTCATCTCAGCAGCGCGCCTTGCAGGAAACCTTTGGCTCAGTCATTCCCGCGCGCGGTGCCATCCTCATCTTCGTGGAGAACCGGCAGATAGGCATCGTCAGAGTTCAGTTGGTCATTTACCGCATTCCAATGGCGCATCACCAAATCCATGAAAGGCTGAGCTTTGCCCATGCCCTCGAAAACGAGATCGTCATCCTCTCCTTCGCCTTCTTGAAGAACTGGCATGAATTCGCTCGGCATGATCAGATCGGGGCAACAGGCCAAGGCCTCAAAGAAGCCATCCAGAGCTTCCGCGTTTGGAACGGCCCCACCCTTTACGCGCCCCAGAAAGCCGTCAATGAGATCAAGGTCGTGCTCCACCATCCGTTGCGCCATCGCAGCGTCCACTTTCTCGCGTTTGTCATCCTGGACAATGACCTGGCCGCGTGACAGCGTGTCCGGGCCTGCTTGTCATCAGCCTTGCCCCAATGCAGAAGTATGGCGAAAGACAGCAAGCCGTCCAGCTTCTCCCCGCCGATCATTCTTGATCGGCGGGGCGGCGCACACCGCCGCCCCCACAGCGGTTGCGTTCAATATGTTAGCTTCGCTGCGCCATGAGTGGAAAGTTCGCCCGGCACCGTTACATCTCAATTCTCGACAGACTGTAACGAAATGAACACAAGGAGATGTGCCATGAAATGCCCCAAATGCGGTGAAAAGCTGCAAGAAATACGCCCCAGCGAAGGGCCGGAAAACAAGCCCCGCTATATGTGTCCGGCTCCCGATTGCGGCTTCGTCGGAAATGTGCAGGAGCTCTCGGAAGACAAAACGCCCGACATCCCCTGAGGTCATGCGAGCACTTCCCGACCGTCTGGCGACGGTCGGGACCGCCGTCCTGCCCGGCCCGCAAGCGGGCCTCACCCTGCCAGAAACCCCTGCCCTCCCTGCGCCCCCATGCGCCGCCTGCGCGTCTCCTCCGGAGCCACGCGCCAGCGCGGCCATATGGTCGCGGTGGCGGTCCCTGTCTCGGCCTTGGGGGTAACGGCCGGATTGGTGCTGGAAAGCACCAGACAGGTCTGCCTTTTTCCTCAGGTAAATTGCCTCTGCTGCGGCAGGACGTGTCAGAAGCGGCCGTCCGCTGCGGATTGTGTAAACGCCCCAAGGCGGAATCGCGCGAACTTTCGCTGCGTTACGTGCGATGATCTGCTTTTCCGAGTAAAGAGTGAACGATGAACGTGCAGGACGATTTTCGTGACGAGGATGTATGGGACGTCGAATACCTCAACACCGCTGCTATCTTCTCTATCGTCGCGCAATTGCCGGTGGGAAGCGTCATGCGTAATCAGCGACGAGTTCATACCGCATGACGCCGGCCGGATATCCCATCTTGTTCAACGGCCCAGAATGCGGATGGCAATATCGGCCAGCTTACCGAAGGGCGGGCCCAGAAACTCGAAGGCGTTGAGGAAGCCGGGCTTGAAGATCGACCTCGCATGGCTCATCCGGCGAAACCCGTGCCGCCCGTGGTAAGCGCCCATGCCGCTGGCCCCGACCCCGCCGAAGGGCAGATCGTCCTGCGCGACATGGAGCAACGTGCCATTCAACGTCACCCCGCCAGAGATGGCCCCGTCCAAGATCGTCTTGGCAGTCCGCCGGTTATTCGTGAAGACATACATGGAAAGAGGCCGCGCACGACGGCTGATGAAGGAAAGCGCCTCCTCGAGCGTCTCGTAGGTGACGATGGGAAGGACCGGGCCAAAAATTTCATCGCGCAGAAGCAGGCACTCCTCGGGCGCGTTCACGACCAGCGTCGGCGGGAATTTAGTGCCATAATCGCCGGAAGGGCGCAGGATGGTGGCACCAGCGTTCCGCGCCTCCTCCACTGCCTCTGTCAGCCGGGTCCGGTGCCCGGTGGTGATGATATTGCTGTATCCGCCCTCCGACCCCGCAGCGGGATAGGCAGTCTCGAGACGGCTCATGATCTTGTGTGCAAAGGCGTCGGTCTGACCGGCAGGGATCAACACATAGTCAGGAGCGATGCAGGTCTGGCCGGCATTGGTGAACTTGCCCAGAACAATGGAGCGCGCGGCCTTATCCAGCGAATAGTCCGGCGCCAGAACGGCCGGAGATTTGCCGCCCAATTCCAGAGTAACGGGGGTGAGGTTGCTGGCGGCCGCCTGCATCACCTTGCGTCCCACCGAGGTCGAGCCGGTAAAGATCAGGTGGTCGAACGGGAGGGCGGAAAAAGCTTGCGCGACCTCTACGCCTCCTGTCTCCACAGCTATGAGATCTGCGTCGAAATGGTCCGAGACCATTCGCTTCAGCAGTTCCGAGAAACGAGGCGTCAGTTCGGATGGCTTGATCATGGCCCGATTTCCGGCAGCCAGGGCATCGACCAGCGGGCCGAGGGAAAGGAACAGCGGGTAGTTCCAGGGCGAGATGATGCCGATCACGCCGAGCGGTTCGTGGCGCACCCACGCAGAGCCGGGCTGAAACGGCAGGGCAACGTCGCGCCGCTCATCATGCATCCAGCGTCTCAGGTGGCGCGAGGTGTTGCGGATGGCGCCGAGCAGCGGCACTATTTCCAATAGTTCGGTCTCCTGCCAAGGACGGCCCCCGAAATCCGCGTCAATAGCGCGGGCGATTGCGTCCCGGTTCCCGTCTACCATGCGCCGCAGTGAAGCAAGTCGGTCCCTGCGCGTGGCGAGACTTGGCAGACGGTCGCGGCGTGAGGCGTCGTGGATAGCGCGGAAGGCCGTAAATTTTAAGTGCAATTGAATTAGATCTAATTATGCACACTGGCTGGTATTAACAGCAATGGGTCTGTTTCTTTTCGTTGTATCTGTTCAACGTAAGCTCGTCCATTGATATCATGGTCTAACAGATTTTGCATCAGCGCAGGTTGCGAGGCTATTCGATATCTGATTTCCGAACATTCTTTTGATATTGTGCAGCTTAATTCCGTATCATCAACGAGCCGTCAAGCCAATTGATCTCTTGGCATTAAAAGGCGTGTTGCAGAAGCTTTTCAAACTGAACCCGGAATCGATGTTGTGCGGCGCCTTTCTCGTCAAGCCAAACCAGTGCCTTGAATTCTGATGCCCCGCACCATGAAAGGCCAGCCACGAGAGCCCTGAGCAAGCCCTCATCGACCTTTGCTTCTATGACGACTGAACGCAACCCATCATGGGTATGGTTGAGCCTTCCTGAAGATCCTTCTCGACTTGTAAGACAACTTTGGAAGCATGGGACCGAAGATCCTCTTCATGCAGCCTTTCGATTGAGGTGGATATGTCGAGCAGTCTCGACCTAAGTGTCCGTCCGAGATCATCTTGCATCATTGGAATCGCTTGTGGATCCTTGACGGAGGCATGGGCTTTCGAGGGGTGACGGATGTGGACGAACGAGAACCGCGGGCGGTATGACTGCAAGGGGCGGCGCTATCCCGGCGATTTGACAGGCGCGGAATGGCAGATCATCGCACC
>JAUNVT010000026.1:21484-30223 GCA_030540655.1 Rhodobacterales bacterium | reverse complement strand
GTTCCACTGCACCCTTGGCAGATGCATATCTACCATTAAGTCCACCGCGCGCTGTACATGCGCGGCAGCCGTGAAAGGGAACCGCTTCTCTCGCTCTTTAACCGCGCAATTTCTGGCATGTGGATGTTATCTTGGCAGTATGAACCTGTCTCCAGATCGCCCGGATCCGCCGCTACAATGGTCAACGATCGAGCAAGTCGAGTCTGTGGTCATGATGCTGTAATGTTCTTGCGGCCTTGGAGGACGGTATCGCGCAGCTACATTTTTCACCGATCTCGTCGCACTGAACTGTTCGGTACCGGTTGGAGGCGTGACGCATGAGTTCGCCGCCTATGAGATCGCGGCGGCGGAGAACACCGGATTTGTCGACGGCATGCCTTTTATCCTCGGATCAGATGGCAGCTACGATCACGATCCAAACCGCTTCTTTCGTGCCTGTCCGACCGTGAGCATGCGTTCGCCTGATAGCTTGTACGCGTATGCTCGCGACATCGTGGTGTGGATCCGGTTCCCAGAGGAGCGCCGCGATGGCAAATCGTTGTGGACAGCGGACTGCGACGGCTTCACAGCATTCCACGAGGCGCGGCGCCTGTCTGTCCGCGGTATCGTGTTTCGGCCGCGTCGTGGAAACGAGCGGTCGCCGCGCTTGAACACCGCTTACCGCGTGCGAGCGAGCCAGACTCATCAACGCTGAAATTGGTGCGCCACTGGCGTTTTGGCTTATCGAGGGCGGATTGCCTATGGCGATGTCGGCGTGGGAAGCGGTGTTCAAGCGCGCGAGCGAACGCTGCCGGCGCTTTGGCTTCGACATCTACATCACGCCGCATATGCTGCGCCACAGCTTTGGGGTGCATATGTTGACGCTGCTGTTGCGCGAGCAAATAGGTTGAGTGGTCAACGGCCGATCTCAGCATCTCGGTTCCGCCTATCGCCGACTGATCGATGATCCGCTGCGGAAGCTCCGGCGTTTGATGGTGCACCGCCGGATCGACAGCACCTATGTGTATCTCGATCATGTTGAGGACGCGCAGGCCATCGTCGACGCCGCTGTCAGCGGTCGCAACCTCGAACTTGCCAAGGAGGCGGTCGAGTGAGCCGCGGGCGCCGCGCCTTGTTCTCGGCGCAACTGTCGATCGTCGAGGATGTGTCGACGTCGATGGTGATCGCCGCCGACCCACGGCGGTTCGCGCTGCGGGTGGAGGGAGGCGACGAGATCATCGTCGATTGAATCGCCTGACCGCATCCGTCATTCGTTGCCGAGATGTCCCCGCTGCTCCAAGAGCATATGCGCCGCATGGGACCGGCGCCGATCGCCCTGTCAGTGCCGCGGAAGATACTTCATTTGCAGCCGTCCGGCGCGGCGGATGAAGCAGTGCAGATCTCCTTTATGTCGCTTTGCCATAAGCTGTTTACCCACGTTTTGACGGTGCGATCTTTTTCCATGACTGGAAAGAGGCAAGATGGGCAAGTTCATCCCGGGAGCGCCACGACAACGCACACCGTCAGAGCAGCAATACAGCGATCGCAAGCTTCGATCTCGGCGTTGAGCCAAGAAATTAGATCAATCCAAAGACGGTTGCCAAGTGGCGGAAGCGTGCAACGGTCGAGGATCTCAAGACGGGACCGAAAGAACCGCGATCCACGGTTCTGACCGAGGCCGAAGAGGCCGCAATCGTCGCCTTCCGTCGCCACACGCTGCTGCCGCTGGACGATTGTCTCTGTGCCCCGCAGTCGACAATCCCTGCACCCGTTCGGCGCTGCAGCGCTGCCTTCAACGGCATGGCGTCTTGCGCCTGCCGGATGTCGAAGATAAGCCGAGACGCCGGAAGTTCAAACGTTATCCAACCGGGTGCTTCCATGTCGATATCGCCCAGGTGCAGACTGCCGAAGGAAAGCCCTGTCTCTTCGGGGGCACAGACCGAACCGGCAAGTTCGCCGTGACCCGCCTCGTCGAGAAGGCCGGCCGCCGCACTGCTCGGGAGTTTCTGCAGCACATGCTCAATGGTCGTGCCTTGTCAGCTTCATACCATTTTAGCTGATAACGACATCCGGTTTGCCGGGCTGCCCCGAAGGCGGAACACACTCTGTTCACGGCTTATGCGCTTCGACATGATCTGCGACGCGAGCCGGATCGGGCACCGCCTGACCAAGCCACCCCCCTTGGACAAACGGCCAGATCGAACGCATGAACCGCACGATCAAGGACGCAACAGCCACGCGCCTCCACTCGGGCAGCTACGAACAATTGCGGGTTCATCTTGCGGACTTCATCGCAGCCTGCGAATACATTTGCAAAGGCTGGACATCAGAGCCGGATCGATTCATCCTGAACCCGATCCACCACATGCCCGGACGAACACCTGAAAGAATTCGAGGCCTCTATCCATGCCCTGACAGCCTCAATTTTATAGGCAGCGCGTATGCGCGGCCATTGCGAGGCGGCGGGTAAGGCGGCGCCGAACACGGTAAGTGACAATCTGGTCAAGCTGAGCGGTATAGTAAAGGGACGGTGCCGTTTGGCGCCACCCCATCTGTCGCGCCCGGCCCGTGGCGGGGGGTCAGACGATGGTCGCCTCGGTCGCTGCGCGTAATTCGTCTTCGGTCACTCCGTCGGCCGTCTCGATAATTTTCAGACCGCCCTCAACGACATCCAGAACGCCAAGGTTTGTGATGATACGGTCGACCACGCCTGTTCCTGTCAGCGGCAAGGTGCATTTCTTCAGCAGTTTGCTGTCGCCATGCTTGCTCGTGTGGTCCATCACGACGATGACGCGGCCCACCCCCGCAACAAGATCCATCGCGCCGCCCATCCCCTTGACCAGTTTGCCGGGGATCATCCAGTTGGCCAGATCGCCGTTTTCGGCAACCTCCATCGCGCCCAGAATGGCAGCCGCGATCTTGCCGCCACGGATCATCCCGAAGCTGGTCGCGCTGTCGAAATAGGAGGTGCGGCTGAGTTCGGTAATTGTCTGCTTTCCAGCATTGATCAGGTCCGGATCTTCCTCGCCCTCATAGGGAAAGGCGCCCATGCCAAGCATGCCGTTCTCCGATTGAAGGGTGATTTCCTTGTCACCAACGTAGTTTGCAACCAGGGTCGGGATGCCGATGCCGAGATTGACATACATGCCGTCTTCGAGTTCCTGAGCGGCGCGCTCGGCCATTTGATTACGATCCCAAGCCATTATGCGTCCTCCCGCTTGCGCGTCGTTCTTTGTTCGATCCGCTTTTCGTGCTCGCCCTGGATCAGTCGGTGCACGTAAATGCCCGGCAGATGAATGGCATCGGGATCAAGCGAGCCACGGGGCACGATCTCCTCGACCTCGGCAACGCATATCTTGCCGCACATCGCGGCGGGCGGGTTGAAATTGCGTGCGGTCTTGCGGAAAATGAGGTTGCCAGTGTCATCGGCTTTCCATGCCTTGACGATCGCCAGATCGGCAACAATGCCGCGCTCAAGGATATAGGTCTCGCCGTCGAAATCCTTGTGCTCCTTGCCATCGGCCACCTGGGTACCGACGCCTGTTTTGGTGTAGAAGCCGGGGATACCTGCGCCGCCCGCGCGCATCCGTTCGGCCAGCGTGCCCTGAGGATTGAATTCGATCTCAAGTTCGCCCGCCAGATACTGGCGCATGAACTCTGCGTTCTCACCCACGTAAGAACTGAGCATCTTCTTTACCTGCCGCGTCTGAAGCAGGATCCCGATGCCGAAATCATCCACACCTGCGTTGTTGCTGGCAAAAGTGAGATCCTTCGTCCCTGCCGCCCTGATCGCTTGCAGCAAAAGCTCGGGAATGCCGCAGAGGCCAAAGCCGCCCGCAGCGATGGTCATGCCGTCGAACAGCACCCCCTGCAGCGCCGCGGCGGCGTCAGGATATACCTTCTTCATTGCTTACCCCTATTATTGCACGGTTGCCCCGGTTGTGGGGCAGGCAGGCGGCAAAAGTCAATGCCACCTGTCTGTGCATCGCCGGGGAGGCGGGCCTGCGATCAGATAATGCGCACCTGCATGCCGACCGGGGTCAAGGCAAACAGCTCTTCGATCTTGGAGTTGTAAAGCCCGATGCAGCCCGACGACGATTTGCGTCCGATCTTGCGTGTATCATGTGTGCCGTGAATCAGATAAGCGGGCCAGGTCAGATACATGGCATGCGTGCCAAGAGGGTTTCCTGGCCCCGGCGGCATATACGCGGGCAGATCGGGATTGGCGGCCCTCATGTTCGGCGTGGGGGTCCAGTCCGGCCCGACCTTCTTGCGCACGATACTGGTATAGCCCGTGCGGGTCAGATCATCGGTCATGGGCACGGAAGTAGGATAGACGCGGTAATCTGTCGCGTCGGCATTCCAGTAATGCAGAGCGCGCGACGTGGTATCACATACAATGGCGCCCGATCCCAGCCTGTCAAAATGATCCTGCCAGTTTTGCGAGATAAAACTGGAGGCATTGCGGCGGGCGTCATCCTGAGCGCGCAACAGGCCAGGCGCAGCCAATGTGACGAGGCCGGTGGCGGCCCCTGCCAACATCGCACGTCGGCTGAATCTGGTATCGGTCATAGAGCGAATCCTTCGGTTCTGACGGACGCATGACAGCGTCCTTTATCGCATATGTTACCTGTGCGAGTCCGGTTCAATAATAAAGCTGTGCGCCGCTTCGCAGCATCACAGCGTCAGTAGCGCACATTGACAGATCTCATATCAGGCATCCGCTGCCTTGGTCGTGGCATCTGATTTTTTTGCGGCGGGTTTTTTGGCAGCAGTTGTTTTGGCAGCGGTTTTCTTCTCTGCCTGTGCTTTTTTGGCAGCAGGCTTTTTTGCCGCAGGTTTCTTCGCGGCCGTCTTCTTCGCCGGGGCCTTCTTTTTGGAGCCCTTGCCGGTTTTCGAGGCCTTCTCGGCGATCAGTTCCACGGCCATTTCAATTGTCACGGCTTCCGGATCGGTATCCTTGGGAAGGGTCGCGTTCACTTTTTCCCATTTGATATAGGGGCCATAGCGGCCTTCCATCACCCTGATCGGGCCGCCCTCCGCCGGATGCTCTCCCAGTTCCTTGAGCGCCGCGGCTGCAGTGCGGCCCGCGCCGCGGCTGGCCAGTTTCTGCGCCAGAACCTCCACGGCCCGGTTCATGCCGATGGTGAACACCTCGTCCACCTCCTTGAGGTTCGCGTAAAGCTTGCCGTGCTTCACGAAAGGCCCATACCGGCCGATCCCGGCCTCGATCAGTTCGCCGTCATCGGGATGCGCCCCAACCTCGCGCGGCAGGCTGAGCAGCCTCAGCGCCTTCTCCAGATCCATGGCGTCGGGCGTCCACCCTCTTGGCAAGGACGCCCTTGGGGGCTTCTTGTTTTCCTCGGTTGCCTCGCCGCGCTGTACATAAGGGCCGAAGCGGCCAGAGCGGAGCGAAATCTCGTCACCCTGATCCTCGCCCAGCACACGGTCGCCGGAATCGACCGCGCCTGTCCCGATGGGGCGGGTATAGCGGCATTCGGGATAATTGCCGCAGCCGACAAAGCCGCCGGATTTGGACGTTTTCAGATGCAGCTTGCCCTCGCCGCACAAGGGGCAAATACGGGGATCGGTGCCATCCTCGCGCGGAGGATAAAGCGTGGGCGCCAAGGCTTCGTCCAGCACGTCCAGCACTTCCGAAATCCGCAGCTCGGAGGTTTCGGAAATGGCAGCCGAGAAATCGCGCCAGAAACGGCTCAGGATATCCTTCCAGTCTGCATCGCCCGCGCTGACGTGATCCAGTTCTTGCTCAAGGTTCGCGGTAAACTCATACCCGACATATTGCCTGAAGAAATTGAGCAGGAAAATGGTGACGATCCGGCCCTTGTCCTCGGGGATCAGGCGATTGCCCTCCTTGCGGACATATTCGCGGTCCTGAATCGTGGTGACGATGCTGGCATAGGTCGAGGGGCGACCGATGCCGAGCTCTTCCATCCGCTTGACAAGCGTTGCCTCGGTATAGCGGGGTGGGGGCTGCGTGTGCGATTGCAGGCCCAGAACGGCGGCATTTTCCGAAAGAATGGCACTGTCGTGGCGGGCCGCCCCTTGCACGCTGTCCTCCAGCACATCGTCGGATTTGTCGACCTTGTCAAACTGCGCCCGCAGCCCGGATTTGGCGAATGGCGCCGCGTCGCCCGCGGCAATTTGCGGCAGGCGCGCATTTTCGCTGTCGCCCTCCACATCGTCGCGGCCTTCTTCATAGACCCGCAGAAACCCGTCAAAGAGCACGACCTGACCGGTCGCGCGCAATCCGACCTGGCCATCGTCGCTGCCGATCTCCACCGTGGTGCGCTCCAGCCGCGCCCCCTCCATCTGGCAGGCAAGAGTGCGCTTCCAGATCAGATCGTAGAGCCGCGCCTGATCGCGGTCGCTGATCTTCAGCGCGGCTGCGTCGCGCGTCATATCGGTGGGTCTGATGCATTCATGCGCCTCTTGCGCATTCTTTGCCTTGTTCTTGTAGATGCGGGGGGAGGCGGGTACATATTCCTTGCCGTAGCGTTTAGCGATCGCATCGCGCGCGGCAGTTACGGCCTCCGGGGCCATATCGATGCCATCGGTCCGCATATAGGTGATGTGCCCGGCCTCATAGAGCCGCTGCGCCGCGCTCATCGTCTGGCGCGCGCCCATGCCGAACTTACGGCTTGCCTCCTGCTGGAGCGTGGAGGTCATGAACGGTGCGGAAGGATTCCGGCTGGCAGGCTTGGCTTCGACCGAGGTGACGCTCAGCGCGCGGCTCGATACTGCCTGAACCGCCATCTCGGCCTGCGTGGCGTTTGCCAGATCGAACTTGTCCAGCTTCTTGCCCGCCAGCAATATCAGCCGGGCCTCGTATTCCTGACCGTGCGGCGTGGCCAGAAGCGCCTTGACAGACCAGTATTCCCGCGGGTTGAACGCCTCGATCTCCATTTCACGCTCGACAATCAGGCGCAGGCAGACCGATTGCACCCGCCCGGCCGATTTCGCGCCCGGAAGCTTGCGCCACAGCACCGGGCTGAGGTTGAACCCCACCAGGTAATCCAGCGCCCGGCGAGCCAGATAGGCCTCGACCAGTGGCGCATCGACCTGCCTTGGATTCGCCATCGCCTCGGTCACGGCGGCCTTGGTGATGGCGTTGAACACGACGCGGCTGACGGGCGTGTCCTTCTTGATGGCCTTGCGCTTGCGCAGTGCCTCTTCCAGATGCCAGCTGATCGCCTCGCCCTCGCGGTCGGGGTCGGTCGCGAGGATCAGGACATTGTCATTTGCCAGAGCGTCCGCGATCGCCTTCACATGCTTGCGACTGTCGGTGCCGATCTCCCATTTCATGTCAAAGCCGTTATCGGGATCGACCGAACCGTCCTTGGGCGGCAGGTCGCGGACATGGCCGTATGATGCCAGCACCGTATAGCCCGGACCGAGATACTTGTTGATTGTCTTGGCCTTGGCCGGAGATTCGACGACGACGACGGGCATGAAATTCCTCTCCACTCGGGGCGGCACTTATGGCGGCGCACCATGTGGGAGCGCAAGAGCGTTTGTCAATGCGGTGCTGCGCGCGCTGTTTTTTGCAGCGCGCTGTAACGGATTATTCTGCCAGAGACAGCAGACCGCCGGCCTGGCGCCGGATCTTGCCGTCCAGTTCCAGATCGATCAGGGCCGGGGTGACGGTGCGGGCCGGGGTGGCCAGATCGCGGATCAGCTGATCCTCGGCAAGGGGCGAGGGGCCCAGCCGGCTGAGGATGAGGCTGTGCAGATCGGACCCCTGGAGCAGACGGCCGCTCTCCGGTGCAGCCGCTACTATGGGGGCGGGCAGGGGCAATGCAGCGTGGGCGGTTTCGACCGGGGGCAACGCCTCGATCACGTCGGCGGCGCTGCGGATCAGGCGCGCGCCATCCCGGATCAGGATGTTGCACCCGGCCGCGCGCGCATCGAAAGGGTGACCCGGCACGGCCAACACCTCGCGGTTTTGGTCCAGCGCATTGCGCGCGGTTATGAGTGAGCCGGATTTGGCTGCCGCCTCGACCACGACAACAGCGCCGGCCAGACCGCTGATGATCCGGTTGCGGCGCGGAAAATGGCGCGCCTGCGGTTCCGTACCCATGGGCATTTCCGAAAGGCGGAGGCCGCAGCGCAGCATATCGCCAGCCAGTCTGGAGTTTTCGGGCGGATAGAGCACGTCGACCCCGCCCGCCATGACGGCGATTGTCCCGCTGTCCAGCGTCGCTGCGTGCACTGCTGTGTCGATCCCGCGTGCTAACCCCGATACAGTGACATATCCCGCCTGCGCCAGTTCGCTCGCCAGAGCGCGCGCCATGCGGATGCCGAGCGACGATGCGTTGCGTGCGCCGACCATGGCCACCTTTGGGCGCGCCAGCACCGCGACTTCTCCCATGGCCCACAGGATGGGGGGCGGATCGGGTATGTCACGCAAGGCTTCGGGGTATAGGGGGTCGGTCACGCAGATCATCTGCGCCCCGGCCATGCGCGCCGCCTTCATTTCGCCCACGGCCACGCCTTCGGGGCAGAGGGAATAATCGGTAATGCCTGCGCCCCGAGCCACCTCGGGCAGGGCTCTCAGCGCCGCCTGCGCCGTCCCATGTTTAGCCAGAAGGCGGTAGAAGGTCGCAATACCGACGCGCCGGGAGCGCAAGAGGCGAAGCCACGCCAGCCGATCACCTTCCGTGGTGGGTGGAATTGGGGGGTGAGTGGAAGGATGTGTTTCCTCGGACATGGTGGCTCCGCCTGCTTGCAGAATCAGGTTTA
>JAUNVT010000026.1:0-21384 GCA_030540655.1 Rhodobacterales bacterium | reverse complement strand
ACGAATTTACCGTTGGTGATGTCAACTTGTCCGCCACCGAATCCCACCGCGTAGATACCATCCTTCAGATCCGCCACGATATCGCCGGGCACTGCATCACCGCCCAGCATATAGGTATTGGTCATGCGCGGCATCGGCACATGGGCATAGCTTTCGCGGCGCCCGTTTCCTGTGGGCTTTACCCCCATCAACCGCGCATTCTGGCGGTCCTGCATCAAGCCAATCAGAATTCCATCCTCGATCAGCACGTTACGGCCCGAAGGTGTGCCCTCGTCATCAATGGTCAGGCTGCCGCGCCGGTCCGGGATCGTGCCGTCATCCAGCACGGTCACACCCTTTGCGGCGATGCGCCGGCCCATCAGCCCGGCAAAGGCCGACGTGCCCTTGCGATTGAAATCGCCCTCCAGCCCATGACCAATCGCCTCGTGCAGCAGGATGCCGGGCCAGCCGGGGCCAAGCACCACGTCCATTACCCCCGCAGGCGCCGGAACCGCGCCGAGGTTGACGACGGCGACGCGCAGCGCCTCGCGCGCCTTTGCCTGCCAGTCGGCAGGATCGATCAGACCGTCAAGTCCGACACGCCCGCCGCCGCCCGCGGTGCCTGATTCGCGGCGCCCGTTCTCTTCAACGATGACGGACACGTTGACGCGCGTCATCGGGCGGACATCGCGCAGATGCGTGCCATCGGGACGCAGTATCTCCACTTCCTGAAGCGAGGCGGAGATGACGGCGGAGACCTGAACCACGCGTGGATCCAGATCCCGCGCGAAGGCATCTATCTGGCGCAGCGTTTCGATCTTTACCGGGAAGCTGGCGCCGTTGATCGGATCGTCATCGGAGTAAAGATGTCGGTTGGTCGCCTGTGGCGGCGGCGCCATCACGCCGCCGCCATGCCCTACGGCCAGCCGGACCGTGTCGGTCGCTCGTATCAGCGCCGCCTGAGAGATATCCGAGCTGTGTGCATATCCTACAGCCTCGCTGCGCACGGCCCGCAGGCCAAAGCCTTCGCCGGCATCATAGCTGGCGGACTTGATGCGCCCGTCATCGAATACCAGCGCCTCGCTGCGGGTGCGTTCCAGAAAAATTTCGCCATCATCGGCACCGTCTGTCGTGATGCGCAACTGGTTCAGTGCGGCGTCCTTGTCCAGATTATGTTCGAACGGGCGGAAGGGGGCATCGGCCATGGCGGATCTTTCTGTTGAAAATTCGGGCATGTGGAACAAATTTGTGCGACAGTGGCATAATGCCACCTCGGTTTTTGATCCAAATCAAAGCAAAGATGGAATTGTGGCAACCGTCATTCTTGTCTGTAGCCTTGGAATATGGTTTTAAAGGTCGCAGATACAACCGGGTGCCCCCTGAACGGGCGGCGCGTGACCGGATCACGAGAAATATGCTTCAACCGATCAGGGTGCCTTATGCGACATAGATTCAAACTGGCGGCGGTGATGGCCGCGCTTACCGCAGTTCCGGCGATGGCGCAGGAAGGTCTTGAAATTGTGGGCAAGCCCAGTCAGGGCGGCATGGGATTTCAGCCTGCAGGGACCAATCTGGCCAATGATCTGCATTGGCTGGACGGGATGGTGCTGGTCATCATCGCGGCAATCACATTGTTGGTAACGGCGCTGATCATCTATGCGATGTTGCGGTTCAACCGGCGGGCAAACCCGACCCCCTCCAAGTTCACCCACAACTCGCCGGTCGAGGTTGCCTGGACCATTATCCCGATCTTGATTCTTGTCTTCATCGGCGCGTTTTCACTGCCGGTGCTGTTCAAGCAGCAGGAAATCCCCGAGGGTGAAATCAACATCAAGGTGACTGGATACCAGTGGTTCTGGGGTTATGAATATACCGATGAGGGGTTCGGATTTGAATCCTTCATGATCGGCGAAGGCAAGGTGCTGAACGATGAGGTTATCGCCGAGCTGGAAGAGGCAGGCTATAGCCGCGACGAATTCAAGCTGGCGACGGATACCGCCGTCGTCGTGCCGATCGGCAAGACTGTCGTCATGCAGGTAACGGGCGCGGACGTGATCCATAGCTGGACCATTCCGGCCTTTGGCGTGAAGCAGGATGCGGTGCCTGGCCGCTTGGCGCAGCTTTGGTTTACTGCCGAGCGTGAGGGCATCTATTTCGGCCAGTGCAGCGAGCTCTGCGGCAAGGATCACGCCTATATGCCCATCACTGTCAAGGTCGTCAGCCAGGAGGTCTATGACGCGTGGCTTCTGGAGGCGAAGGAGGAATATGCCAGTCTGGCGGCACCCCAGGCATATAAAGTGGCTGCCGCGAAGTAGCGCGCCGCCCGGCCTTAGGGCCGCCCGGATGATCAAGACCGGCATCTGACAAGGGCATCTGCCCGCAAACGGAGTGAGACATGAGCGATGCAAGCCTGAACGCAGACGGTACGCAGCCCGGGGCCGCCCATCCAGACGGCACGCAACAAGGTGACGCCGGTTTCAGTGACTTTTTCTCGCTGTTGAAGCCGCGCGTGATGTCACTGGTTGTGTTCACGGCGCTCGTTGGTCTTCTGGCGGCGCCGGTGGCGGTTCATCCCATCGTCGGGTTTGCGGCAATCCTCTTTATTGCCATCGGCGGCGGCGCATCGGGCGCGCTGAACATGTGGTGGGATGCGGATATCGACCGCATCATGAAGCGCACCCGCTCCCGCGCGATCCCCGCGGGCCGCATCACCGAGGGCGAGGCGTTCGGGTTCGGTATCGCATTGGCGGGCATTTCGGTCGTCATGCTGGGCCTTGCGACCAATTTCATGGCAGCCGGTTTGCTGGCGTTTACCATCTTTTTCTATGTTGTCGTCTACTCCATGTGGCTCAAGCGGTGGACGCCCCAGAACATCGTCATCGGCGGCGCTGCCGGAGCCTTCCCTCCGATGATCGGCTGGGCGGCCGCAACCGGCAGCGTATCAGTAGAGTCGGTGCTGATGTTCGCGCTCATCTTCATGTGGACCCCGCCGCATTTCTGGGCCTTGGCACTGTTCATGAAGTCCGACTATGACAAGGCCGGCGTGCCGATGCTGACATCCACGCATGGCCGCCGCGTGACGCGCAACCATATCATGGCCTATACGCTGCTTCTGGTGCCGGTGTCGTTCGCGTTGTGCTTCACATCCATTGGCGGGCCAGCTTATATCATTGCTGCCGTGCTCTTGAATGCGCTGTTCCTGCGCGGCGCATGGACGATCTGGCGCAGGGATGAAGCGGCCGCCGAAGTTGACGGATATGCCGTGGAAAAGAAAGTGTTCCGGCACTCGCTCTATTATCTTTTCGGTCTGTTTGTGGCGATTCTGATCGACGCCACGCTGCGCGGCATGGATATTGCTCCGTTTGCGGCATGGGGCCTGTAATGCCGTTCCGCGCTCCGCACGAAATGCACAAGCGGCGGTTCAGCCGGAATCTGGGTCTGGGTCTGGTGCTGGCGGCTTTTGTCGCATTGGTTTTCGGTCTGACCATTGCCAAGGTCAGTCAGGATGATTTCACCGTTCCACAGACGGAAAAGGGGGCAGGTTATGGCGAAGATGGATAAAACGCAGCTTACTGCCGTAAAACTGGTCGCAGTGGTGGTCACGATGGGCGCGCTCGCCTGGGCATCAGTGCCGTTCTACGACTGGTTCTGCCGGGTTACCGGGTTTGGCGGCATCACCGGTGTTGCCAATGCCGGGTCCGACGTGATTCTGGACCGGACGATCAAGGTGCGTTTTGATGGCAGCATTTCGCGCGGCATGCCGTGGGAGTTCAAACCGAAGGTGCGCGAGATGGAACTGCGCATCGGCGAAACCGGGCTTGCTTTTTTCGAAGCCTATAACCCGACTGACCGGCCCGTTGCAGGACAGGCGTCCTATAACGTGACGCCCTATCAAGCGGGCGGTTTTTTCGAGAAAATCGAATGTTTCTGCTTTACCGAGCAGGTGCTGCAACCCGGCGAGCGTATGGATATGCCAGTGACGTTTTTCGTCGATCCGGCCATCGTGGATGACAGGGAGGCGAAATACACCAAGGTCATCACGCTGGCCTATACATTCTACGAAATCGACATGCCGGAGAAACAGGCGGCTCTTGCGCAGGACAGCGAAACCGGTAGAAACGTAAACTGACGGCTTTGGGAATATCCTGAAAGCATATAAACAATAAGCGTTGCACAGCACGCCGCGTTTCGGCCCGTCCGCGCGCCGTGTTCGAGGCCCGTCTGCGAGGGAAATACACGATGGCTCACGAAAAGAATCACGACTACCACATCCTTCCTCCTTCCATGTGGCCCCTGTTGGGGGCGGTCGCAGCTTTTGTCATGCTGTTCGGGTCGGTCCTGTGGATGTCGCCCCAGATTGAAAACAACCAACCTTGGGTGTTCCTGCTGGGCCTCGCGGGCGTGCTTTATACCATGTTCGGCTGGTGGTCTGAAACCGTGGCGGAAAACAACGCCGGCGATCATACGCCGGTGGTGCGGATCGGCCTGCGCTACGGCTTCATCATGTTCATCATGTCGGAGGTCATGTTCTTTGTTGCGTGGTTCTGGAGCTTTTTCAAACATGCATTATATCCGATGGGTGAAAATTCACCGGGTATCGATGGCGTCTGGCCCCCCGTTGGAATTGAAACCTTCGATCCTTGGCACCTGCCGCTGATCAACACGCTGATTCTGCTCTGCTCGGGCGCTGCGGCGACATGGGCACACCACGCGCTGGTGCATGAAAATAATCGTGGCGACATGAAGAAGGGTCTGGCGATTGCCGTTTTCCTGGGCATCCTCTTCACCATTTTCCAACTTTATGAATACAGCCATGCTGCCTTCGGGTTTGCGGGTAACATCTATGGCGCGAACTTCTTCATGGCGACGGGGTTTCACGGCTTCCACGTGTTCATCGGCACCATATTCCTGTTCGTCTGCCTGATGCGCACCTTCCGCGGCCATTTCACCCCTGACAATCACATCGGGTTCGAGGCAGCGGCATGGTATTGGCATTTTGTTGACGTGGTCTGGCTGTTCCTGTTCGCATCGATCTACATCTGGGGCAGCTGATCCAATTTCGCGAAACTTCCTGCCGCGTCGCGCAGGATATTTGAACAAGAAGAAAATGCGGAAGGGGGCACCCTCCGCATTTTTGCCTTGAAAGGATAAGGGCCAATGCGACGCGTTCTTGTGCCATTTATGTTCGGGCTGCTGGGGGCGGCGATTCTTATCTCGCTGGGCGTCTGGCAGGTGCAGCGCCTTGCGTGGAAAGAGGCGCTTCTGGCCGAGATAGACGCGCGGGTCGGCGGTGCGCCGGGCGCGTTGCCAGACCTCGTCGACCCTGCGCGTGACAAATATGCCCCTGTCGCTGTGACCGGCGATATTCTTACCCCCGAGCTGCACGTACTGGTCGGGGCCAAGGACTTGGGTGCAGGATATCGCGTGATACAGCCGTTTGAGACGAACGGGCGGAGGATCATGGTGGACCGGGGGTTTATTCCCCTTGATGCCAAGGACGCCCCACGCGCGGTGGGGCAGGTGCGGCTGATCGGAAATCTGCACTGGCCGGACGAAAAGGATAGCTATACCCCCGAGCCTGATATCGACAAGAACATCTGGTTCGCTCGGAATGTGCCCGCGATGGCTGCCGTCTTGGGAACGGAACCTGTCTTGCTCGTCGTGCGCCAGCAGGAGGGGGGCGAGCAGAGCGGGATCACCCCGCTTCCGGTGGGCCGTGAAGGCATTGCAAATGATCATCTGCAATATGCGATTACGTGGTTCTCACTGGCCTTTATCTGGCTGATGATGACAGGGTATCTGCTGTGGCGTCTGCGGCGCCCGGCGGCAAGAAAAGATTCGAGGTCCGGAACATGAAATACATCTCCACCCGTGGAAAAGCCCCGTCCTTGAGCTTTGAGGAGACGATGCTGACGGGGCTTGCGCGCGATGGCGGCCTCTATCTGCCTGAAACCATTCCCCAGATGCCGCAGGCCGAGATCGCGGCATTGGCGGGTCTGAGCTATGAAGAGGTGGCGTTTCGGGTGATGCGGCCCTATATCGGCGACGCGTTCACCGATACCGAATTTCAGGATATCATCGCGCGCGCCTATGCCGGATTTGTCCATCCGGCCCGCGCGCCGCTGGTGCAACTGGCGCCGGGGCATCATCTGCTCGAACTGTTCCACGGTCCGACACTGGCGTTCAAGGATTTTGCCATGCAGCTGATCGGTCAGCTGTTCGAGGCGTCGCTGAAGCGGAGCGGCAGCCGTGTGTGCATCGTGGGCGCAACCAGCGGCGACACGGGCTCGGCCGCGATCGACGCCTTCAGGGGCTTGGAAATGGTGGATGTATTCATCCTCTACCCACACGGCCGGGTGTCCGAAGTGCAGCGCCGCCAGATGAGTACCCCCAGCGAAAGTAATGTGCACGCGCTGGCCATGACTGGTCATTTCGATGACTGTCAGGCGCGCGTGAAGGATATGTTCAACGATTTCGCCTTCCGCGATACCGTCGGGCTGGCAGGGGTCAACAGCATCAACTGGGCGCGCGTTCTGGCGCAGGTGGTCTATTTCTTCACGTCTGCCGTGGCACTTGGCGCGCCGCATCGAGAGGTCAGCTTTACCGTGCCCACCGGCAATTTCGGCGACGTGTTTGCAGGGTATATCGCCAGGCGGATGGGGCTGCCCATCGACCGGCTTGTGGTGGCAACCAACCAGAACGACATCCTGCACCGCTGCCTTTCGGGCGGGGATTACACACCCGATGGCGTGATTCCGTCGATCAGCCCCTCAATGGATATTCAGGTTTCCTCCAATTTCGAGCGCGCGCTTTTCGAAGCATATGGCCGCGACGCCGGCGCCACCGCGCAGCTGATGGAAGAATTGAAGACCGGAGGTTTTACCGTCAGTCAGGGCGCGCTGGAGGCTCTGCGCGAGATTTTTGATTCGGGCCGGGCGAGCGAGGATGAAACCCGCGCCACGATCCGCCGCACATGGGAGCAGACGGGCGAATTGCTTTGCCCGCATAGCGCCATCGGAGTGCATGTGGCCGAGGCGCATCTGGACCCCGACACCCCCATGATCACGCTTGCCACCGCCCACCCCGCCAAATTTCCCGCCGCGGTCGAGGAGGCATGCGGCCAGCACCCCCCCTTGCCCCCGCATATGGCAGACCTGTATGACCGGAACGAACGGATCACCGAGGTGGATAACGACCTTGGCGCCATCGAGACCCTCATCAAAGAACGGACCGGCCATTGACGGTAAACCTGACCACACTTCCCAACGGATTTCGTATCGTGACCGAGGCGATGCCGGGGCTGCAATCGGCGGCCATCGGCGTCTGGGTTCTCGCCGGCGCGCGGAACGAGCAGACCGCCCAGAACGGTATCGCGCATTTTCTGGAGCATATGGCCTTCAAGGGCACCGGGCGGCGCAGCGCCTTGCAGATCGCCGAGGCGATCGAGGATGTGGGCGGCTATATCAACGCCTATACCAGCCGCGAAGTCACCGCCTATTACGCGCGTGTGCTGAAGGAAGATGTGCCGCTGGCGCTGGATGTGGTGGGCGACATCCTGCGCAACTCCACCTTCGACCTGAAAGAGATCGAGGTCGAGCGCGGTGTGATCCTTCAGGAGATCGGACAGGCGCTGGATACGCCTGATGACATCATCTTTGACTGGTTGCAGGAGCAGGCCTATCCCGATCACCCGCTGGGCCGCGCCATTCTGGGCCAACAGGACGGCGTTGCCCGGTTTGACCGCAGCGACCTGACCGGGTTTGTCGCGCAGCATTACCGCCCGGGACAGATGGTGCTGGCCGCGGCAGGCGCGGTTGACCATGACGCATTGGTAAAGACCGCCGAGGCGATGTTTGGCGATATGGCGCCCGGCGCTGCCCCCACCGCGCCACTGGCCCGTTTTGGCGGAGGCGAGATACGCAGGATCAAGACTCTGGAGCAGGCGCATATGGCGCTGGCCTTTGAATCGCCTGCCTATGGCGCTGCCGATATCCATACGGCGCAGATTTACGCGACGGCGCTGGGCGGCAGCATGTCGTCCCGGCTCTTTCAGGAGATTCGGGAAAAGCGGGGCCTGTGCTATACGATCTATGCGCAGGCGGGGGCCTATGCCGATACCGGGATGATGACGATCTATGCCGGATCTTCGGGCGATTCGATGAGTGCGCTGCCTGAAATCACGATAGACGAGATGAAGCGCGCCGCAGATGACATGCGTCCTGATGAGGTGGAGCGCGCGCGCGCCCAGATGAAAGCGGGGCTCTTGATGGGGCTGGAAAGTCCCAGCAACCGGGCCGAACGTCTGGCCCGGATGATTCAGATCTGGGGCCGCGTGCCGGGGCTGGAGGAAGTGGTGGAAAAAATCGATGCCGTCACGCTGGCCGATGTGCGTATCCTTGCGGAACGGATCGCGGTGGAGGCGCCTGTCGCGATGGCGCTTTACGGGCCCGTTGAGCGTGCACCGACACTGGAGGCGCTTCAGACAAGGCGCGCTGCCTGATGTTTCTGCCGCGTCGCAAGGTCCGCATAGAAACCGAGCGTCTGACCTTGCGCCAGCCGGCGATGCCGGATTTTCGCGAATGGGCCGAGCTGCGCCGAAGCAGCGCCGATTTCCTTGTCCCGTGGGAGCCAAGCTGGGCCGCCGATCATCTGTCCCGCAAAGGGTTCACCAACCGCGTCTACTGGGCGCAGCGCAGCATCAATAACGGGACCGCCATACCGCTGTTTCTGTTCCGCCGGGCGGATGACCGCCTGTTGGGCGCGATCACGCTGGACAACGTGCGGCGTGGGCCCAGCCAGTCGGGCACACTGGGCTACTGGATCGGGGCGGCATATGCGCGGCAGGGCCATATGCGCGAGGCGATTCAGGCGGTGACGCACTACGCCTTTGACCGGATGGATCTCAGCCGGATCGAGGCCGCGTGCTTGCCGTCCAACGCCGCCTCGCGGGGGCTGCTGGAGACATGCGGGTTCAAATACGAAGGCGTCGCCCAGAGTTATCTGCAGATCGACGGGCGCTGGCGTACGCATGTGTTATATGCTTCGCTGCGCCATGACAGGCGCGGGCGCACCGAGGCAGGGTTCCTGGCAGGAGGCTGATTCTGGCCGCTCGCTCGACTCTCTGCCGGTTTGCGCGCCCCGTCAGGGCCGTTAGGATCGCCATATGACAGATGATGCATTTCTGGATGATTTGACGGCGGCGCTTCCGAAGGGGGCATTGCGCCCGATTGCCCCGCACTATCTGGAGGAGCCGCGCGGGAGGTGGATTGGCCATGCCCGCGCAGTTATCGCGCCTGGCACGGTAGAGCAGGCGGCGGCCGCGCTGCGACTGGCCGCAAGGGCGGGCGTCCCTGTCGTGCCCTATGGCGGCGGCACCGGGCTGGTCGGCGGGCAGGTGGCGGATGGTGGACCCGCGCCACTGGTGGTTTCGCTGGAGCGGATGAGCCGCGTGCGCAGCATCCATCCCGACGAGAACGTGATGGTGGTCGAGGCAGGGGCGATCCTGTCGGATGTCCACGAGGCTACCCTGTCGGCCGACCGGCTTTTCCCCCTGAGCATAGCCGCCAAGGGCAGCGCGCGGATCGGCGGATTGCTGGCCACGAACGCGGGCGGCGTCAACGTCTTGCGCTATGGCAACGCGCGTGATCTGTGTCTGGGGCTTGAGGCCGTGATGCCGGACGGCAGCATCTGGCACGGGTTGAAACGGCTGCGCAAGGATAATACCGGCTATGATCTGCGCGATCTGCTGATCGGCTCGGAAGGGACGCTGGGCCTGATTACCGCGGCAGTCCTGAAGCTGTCGCCGCGCCCGGCGGGCGAGGGGACCGCGCTGATGATCGTGCCGGGCCCCGCCGCCGCACTACGGCTGCTGGCACTGGCGCGTGACCATATGGGCGAGGGGGTCAGCGCCTTTGAGTTGATGCACCGCCAATCACTAAACTTTCTGGCGGAAACGATGCCGCAACTGCGCCAGCCTTTTGCCACCCCGCCGGAATGGTTCGTGCTGATCGATGTGGGACTTGCGCGCGGTCTGGTGCCGGCGACGGCGCTGGAGGCGCTTTTTGCCGACGCGTTCGGCAGAGGGCTTGTTACCGACGGGCTGATCGCACAGTCCGAGGCGCAGCGTGCCGAGTTCTGGACGCTGCGCGAATCGGTGCCTGCGGCCAATCGGGTGATCGGCGCCGTCAGTTCGCATGACGTATCGCTGCCATTGAGCGCGGTGGCGGAATTCATAGAAAAGGGCGCCGGAGTGATTGCGGCGATCGGGGAATTCCGCATCAACTGTTTCGGCCATCTGGGGGATGGCAACCTGCATTACAACGTCTTTCCCATGCCGGGCCGGTCGCGCGCCGATCATGAGGGACAGCGCGAGGCAATCAAGCGGGCCGTTCATGATCTGGTGCACAGCATGGGCGGTTCGGTCAGCGCGGAACATGGTATCGGACGGCTGAAAGTGGATGATCTGGAGCGCTACGCCGATCCTGCCAAACTGGCCGCGATGCGCCGCATCAAGGCGGCGCTGGACCCGCAGGGGATCATGAACCCCGGCGCGGTGCTTCGCATCTGAGCCTTGCGAAAGCAAGGGAGCGGGCGCGTTGGCCCGCTCCTTCGCGCCTCAACTTCAGGCGTTTACTGCCAGTTGACCTCGTTGAAGATCTCCTGCGCAGCCTTGGCATTGTCCGAATAGGCGGTGGTGGGCGTCTGCGTGTCCGGCACGAAGAAGCCAAGCCGTGCGGTATCCTCGTCCAGCCCGATACCCGGTACGGCGGGATATTCGTTATTCTGCGTCGCGAAATGCTGCTGGGCGAATTCGCCCGTCAGGAAGTCCAGCAGGGCCTGTGCCTCTTCCGGGTGCGGGGCGGCCTTGGCCATCGCGGCGGCGGTCAGGTTCAGGTGGGCGCCGCGCCCGCTCTGGTTGGGCCAGACCCAGCCGATGCTGCCGATATCGGCGCTCAGACCTTCGACGTCGGAATCAAACCCGCGCAGGAAATAATAGTGGTTGGCGACCGCAATATCGCATTCACCCGATACGATTCCACGCAGCTGGTCGCTGTCGCCGCCCTGAGGGGCGCGCGCCAGATTGGCAACAATTCCCTTGGCCCAGTCCCTGGCCGCGTCCACGCCATCGGCTTCGATGATCGACGCCATCAGCGACTGGTTATAGACGTTTGAGGAGGACCGGATGCAGATCTGCCCCTCGTATTTCGGGTCGGCCAGTTCCTCATAGGTGCGCGGCGGGTTTTCAACGCGATCCTTGGAATAGAAGATGATGCGCGCGCGCTGGCTGACACCGAACCACAGATCGTCCGGATGGCGCAGATGAGAGGGCACGGCATGGTCGATCACATCGCCCTTGAAGGGCTGCAAAACACCTGCCTCTTCGGCGCGGGCCATGCGGCCGGCATCGACGGTGATGAAAACATCCGCCGGACTGTTATCGCCCTCTGCCTTCAGGCGGGCGATCAACTCGTCCGCCTCGCCCTCGATCCGGTTGACCGTGATGCCGGTTTCCTTGGTGAACTCTTCGTAGAGAGCATCATCGCTGTCGTAGTGGCGCGACGAATAAACGTTGACCTCGGCGGCCATTGCCACGCTTGAGACTGCGATCAGGCCGGTGGCCGTTGCAAGGCGGGCTAAAAGGGTGAGGTGCATGGGAGATGTCCTTACGATATTCCAAAAATTCTTTGGCACACCTGTCTTTTCTGACCAAAATAGTCAAGGAAGAATTGGCAGCCGTTCTTCCTGGACCAACGGCGCTGGCTTGCGCGCCGGTACAAAGACGCTCATTCTGACACGGATGTGAAACCCGACAGAGGTGAAGAAGGGGACGTAATGACATTTGCCGTGCGGCAGGACGCGCTGGATATTCAGGACGAAATGCCGTGGGAGGCGCGCGAGCGGGCGGAAACGGTTCACGCCATGTTGCGCGCAACGGCGCGTGCGCACCCGGATCGCCCCGCGATCAGCTTTCAGTTGACGTCAGGCGCACGCGATCCGGCGCAAACCGTAACGTGGCGAGAGTTCTACGCGGATGTGTGCCGCGCCGCCAACCTCTTCCGCAGTCTGGGGATCGGCCCGCAGGACGCGGTGGCGCTGATCCTGCCCAATTGTCCTGAGGCTGCCAGCGCAACGCTGGGCGCGATGACCGCCGGGATTGCCGCTCCGATCAATCCCCTGCTGGAGCCCGAGCAAATTGCCGCGCTCTTGCGCGAGACCGGCGCGCGCGTCGTCGTGACGCTGAAAGCCTTCCCGAAAACCGATATCGCCGCCAAGACAGCCGAAGCCGTGCGCCACGCTCCGAAGGTGGGCACGGTGCTTGAGGTGGATCTGGCCCGCTATCTGCGTGCGCCCAAAAGCTGGCTGGTGCCGTTCATGCGACCAAAGGCAACGGGCAGGCACCGCGCCGATATGCTGAACTATGCGCGCGAGGTGGCACGTCAGCCGGATACGTTGCAATTCGATGACGATGGCGGCGACCGCGTTGCCGCCTATTTCCATACCGGCGGCACCACGGGGATGCCGAAAATGGCGCAGCACCGACATTCGGGCATGGTCTATAACGGCTGGCTGGGCGACAGGCTGCTCTTTGACTACACCGATGTTCTGATGTGCCCGCTGCCGCTGTTCCATGTCTTTGCCTGCCATGTCGTGCTGATGTCGGCGCTGAAATCGGGAGCACAGGTCATCCTGCCCACACCTGCGGGTTATCGCGGCGCGGGCGTCATCGCCAATTTCTGGAAGCTCTGCGAACGCTGGCGGGTCAGCTTCGTCATTATCGTTCCCACCGCTGTGGCCGCCTTGATGCAGTGCAAGGTGGATGCCGATATCAGCCGCGTCAAGAATGCATTTTCCGGCAGCGCGCCCATGCCGCTGGAGTTGTTCAAACGATTTGAATCGGCCACAGGCATGTCCGTGATCGAAGGATATGGCCTGACCGAGGTAACCTGTCTTGTGTCCTGCAATCCGCCAGAGGGAGAGAAAAAAGTCGGCTCTGTCGGGATACCGCTGCCCTACACGGATGTCAAAATCCTTCGCGCGACCGAGGATGGGCCGGTAAATTGTCAAACCGACGAGGTGGGCGAGATCTGCATCAGCAATCCTGGCGTCTATGTCGGCAACACCTACACCGATCCGGTGCGCAATCGCAGCCTGTTTCATGGCGACCATCTGCGCAGCGGCGATCTGGGGCGGATTGACCCGGACGGTTATCTGTGGATTACCGGCCGCGCCAAGGACCTGATCATTCGCGGTGGCCACAACATTGATCCCGCTGATATAGAGGAGGCGCTGATGGCCCATCCCGCCGTCGCGGGCGCGGGTGCGATCGGCCAGCCCGACGCTCATGCGGGCGAGTTGCCTTGCGCCTATGTCGAACTGGTGGCGGGCGCCGAAGTGACGCCCCAAGCGCTGCTGGAGCATTGCCGCCAGCGCGTGCGCGAGCGTGCCGCAGTGCCGAAATATATCGAAATACTGGACGAATTGCCAAAAACCGCGGTGGGTAAAGTGTTCAAGCCCGATCTGCGCAAGCTTGCCATCATCCGCATTTACGACGCCGCGCTGAAGGAGGCAGGGGCCTCGGCGCGCGTGGCCAAGGTGGTGGACGATAAAAAGCGCGGTCTGGTCGCATTGGTGGATCGTAGGGGGGGCGAAGATGACGCGACGGTCACCGCCGCCCTGGGCCAGTTCACCCGTCCGTGGGAATGGGAGGACGGCTGAACGCGGATCAGGCTGCCCTTACTGCCGCCAGTCGAAAAAACCCGGTCCCGCCTCGGCCAACATGTCATGCGCCATTTCGCGGCCAAGATCGGCCCCGTCGGCTATGGGCACGCTGCGTGCATCCTTGATGCTTTGCGAGCCGTCCGGGCGCAGCACTTCGCCCCGCAGATGCAGCGTGCCGCCCTCGAGCTCGGCAAGCCCCGCGATAGGCGTCTCGCAGGAGCCGTCCAGAGCGGCCAGAAACGCGCGCTCGGCCGCCAGCCTTTGGCCGGTCGCCTCATCGTGGATCGCGCTCAGCATTTCGGCGGCGCGGCTGTCATCGTCGCGCCGCTCGATCCCGATGGCCCCCTGTGCGATAGCGGGGAGCATATCGGACGGGTCGAGGGCACTGCGCGCCACATCCTCGCGGCCCAGACGTTTCAGCCCGGCCATGGCCAGAAACGTACAGGCGGCCACGCCGTTTTCCAGCTTTTGCAGGCGGGTCTGCACATTGCCGCGAAATTCGACCACTTCCAGATGCGGATGGGCAACCAGCACCTGAGCGCGGCGCCGCAACGAGGACGTTCCCACCAGTGCCCCTTCGGGCAGGTCCGCCAGCCGGGCATGATGGGGCGATACGAACCCGTCGCGCACATCCTCGCGCGGCAGGTAGGTGTCCAGCAGAAGGCCGCCGGGCTGAAGCACCGGCATGTCCTTCATCGAATGCACCGCGAGGTCGATGCCCCCCGACAGCAGCGCATCCTCGATCTCGCGGGTGAACAGGCCCTTGCCGCCGATCTCCTTCAGCGGGCGGTCGATGATCCGGTCGCCGGTGGTCTTGATCACCACGATTTCGAACGCCTCGAACGGCAGATCAAAGGCAGCAGCAAGGCGCGCGCGCGTTTCAGTCGCCTGAGCCAAGGCCAGGGGCGATCCGCGCGTGCCCAGTTTCAGCGGGGCCATGGGGGTGGGCAATTGCATTGTCATGCCGAATGTTTAGTAGTGACCGGGGCGCAGGGCAAGGGACGCCACTGCGGTAATACGAGAGGACGCATCATGGGCAAACCCAAATCAGACAAGACAATCCTGCGCGCACTGGCGGGCGAGGCCTTGCCGGTGCCGCCGATCTGGATGATGCGCCAGGCTGGAAGATATCTGCCCGAATACAAGGCCACCCGGAGCGAGGCCGGTGATTTCCTGTCTCTGTGCTATAACCCCGATCTGGCAACCGAAGTGACGCTGCAACCCATCCGGCGCTTTGGCTTTGACGCCGCGATCCTTTTCGCCGACATCTTGCTGGTGCCGCAGGCGCTGGGCGCGGATTTGTGGTTCGTCAACGGCGAGGGGCCGCGCCTGTCCACCATCACCGGCGAGGCCGATTTCGCCAGGCTGAGCAGCGCAGACGATATTCACGAAACCCTGTCGCCGATCTATCAGACCGTGCGCAACCTTGCTTCGGCCCTGCCGAAGGAGACGACGCTGATCGGCTTTGCAGGCGCGCCATGGACCGTCGCAACCTATATGATCGCGGGACAGGGCACCCCGGATCAGGGTCCGGCGCATGGGCTGAAAGGCACGCACCCGGCAGTTTTCGATGCGCTGATTGGGCTTTTGACCGAGGCAACGATTGAATATCTGTCCGCCCAGATCGACGCAGGTGCAGAAGTGGTCAAGCTGTTCGACAGTTGGGCCGGATCGCTGAAAGGTCCCGATTTCCAGCGCTACGCATTGGAGCCGACACGGCAGATCATCGCGGCGCTGAAGGCGCGCCATCCCGGCATCCCCATCATCGCCTTTCCGCGTCAGGCGGGGGATAATTACATCGGTTTTGCCAAGGCGACCGGTGCCGATTGCGTGGCGGTGGACGATTCAGTATCGGCCGAATGGGTGGCGGAGAATGTTCAGCCGGATGGCTGCGTGCAGGGCAACCTTGCATCTTCGCATATGGTGACCGGGGGCGATGCATTGGTTCGTGAAACCCGGCGCATCGTCGAGGCGCTGCGAGGTGGTCCGCATATCTTCAACCTCGGGCATGGCATCACACCCGACGCCGATCCAGAAAACGTGCAACTGATGATCGATACGGTGAGAAGCGCCTGAAAGAATGCTCCATGGCCGCAGCTTGTGGGGGTCAAGGAGCCTTCTTGCCGGGCAAGGCAGTGGCGGGCGGTCAGGATTGCAGAAGGCCCGGCCCGCCACGTGACCTTACAGGAAGATCTGGGCGACGAAAGCCGAGCCGACGAATGTGCCCGTCATCACCAGCACAGCAACAATGAAGATCTTCCATCCCGAGGATTTTGCAAGCTCGATTTCACGGCGGGCAATGGCGATGCCAGCATAGGCCAGGCATGGCGTGGCAAGCGTCAGGAAATTGACATTCTTGGCTTGCGCGATGACCCATTCGCTGCCCGGCGTCCAGGGCAGGGTTGCGATGATGCCGACCAGCGAAATCCACGCGACGGAGGGGAGCTTGATCGGTATCATCTCGGTCAGCAGAAGACCGATCATCGAAATGGCGTAAAGGACCGCCATTCCGATCAATCCCTGCGGCACGGTATTCTCCGTGGCGACCGTGTTTCCGACCAATCCGATCACGCAGATTATGACCAGAACCATGGCATGTTCGGCCAGGCTCAGCTTGCGTTCCGCGGTCGGGTCCATTTGGGTTTGGCTGCTGTTCATGGTCATTCTCCCGCCTTCAACGGCTGGTCCTTGCGACCGAACCAGTCATACAGCTTTTCGGTAATCGGCAGAGCGACGAATACCCCCATATATATTCCCGTGGCATAGGTCAGCACGTTGGACGCGCCAGCCAGCGCCAGGATCTGCTCCTCCATGGTGGGAACCGCACTTGCCAACGCGCCGGTGCATGCCGCCATCATCGAGCCGGAGCCGATTCCGCAGGCCATCGCCAGCGCCTCGACCGAGAAAATACCGGTAGTGGCAAAGATTGACGCAAGAATGGCAAAGATGAATGTGCCGAACAGCGTTCCGATGACATAGACGCCCATGACACCGGTGCCCTCATCGCTCTTGAGACCGTATTTATCGGCGATGATCGCGATGTTGGGCTCGCGCGCGACGGAAAAACACGCGCCGATGGACTCGCGCCCCATGCGAAGGACGATGATCGCGATGGGAAAAGCCAGGACGATGGTCCCAAGGTTGCCCAGTTCCTGCAGGATCAGCGCAGGACCGGCATCGATGATCTGCTGCATCGACGGGCCGATGATCGTTCCGAACTTGGCAATGAAGGGCATGATGGCGATCACGATCAAAGGCGATGCAGCCCTGACATCGGCGTCCTTTATCCATACGCCCGCCCCCTTGATCACGTTGGGGTTGATCACAAGCCCCAGAATAAAAGCATAGAGCAATGGCAAGAGCAGGATTGATCCGATGCCGATAGGGATCGCAATGACGCCGATCATTTCGCAGATGATGGTGATGATCAGCACGCTGATATGCAGCCGCCAGTCCAGCACCACTTCCATTGTCCGATGCATTCCGTCCCTCCCTGTCATTCGCGCCGTCTGGCGCATGGATTTTGCTGATCGAGCTAAGCTTCTTCGCAAACGGAAATCAACGGCGCTGCTCAGCCGGGGGCGTAGCCGAAACCGATAGCGGGCTCCTCTGCCGTCTCGACCCAGACGGATTTGGTCTGGGTATAGGCGGCCAGCGCCTCGCGCCCGGACGAGCGGCCATAGCCCGAGCGCCCGAACCCTCCAAAGGGCGACATGACGTTGATCGTCTTGTAGCTGTTGATCCAGAACGTGCCCGCGCGCACCTTGGCCGCGACGCGGTGCGCGCGGGCGACATCCGTTGTCCAGACAGCGCCCGCCAGCCCGTAGGGGGTGTCGTTGGCAAGGTGGACCGCCTCCTCCTCATCCCCGAATGCAAGGACAGACAAAACCGGGCCGAACACTTCTTCGCGCGCGATGTCCATGGCAGGCGTGACGGCATCAAGCACGGTCGGCGCGTAGAAAAAACCGCCACTGCCTGATAAGGCGTCTGGCGCCGCCCCGCCGGTGACCAGCTTTGCACCCACGGCGACTGCGGTCTGCACCATCGCGTCGACTTTGCGCCATTGCGCGCGGTTGTTGATTGGCCCGATCCGGGTTTCAGGATCTGTTGGCAAGCCGACGGGGATACGCGTGCTGGCCTTTGCCAGTTTTTCCACAATTTCGTCGTGGGCCGAGTGCTGAACCAGCAGACGCGAGCCCGCTACGCAGCTTTGCCCGCAACTGGCAAAGATGGCCGCCTGCGCGCCGATCACCGCGCGATCAATATCGGCATCCGCAAATATGATATTCGCTGATTTCCCGCCAAGTTCCAGCACGGCAGGCATCGGCTTCAGTGCCGCGCGGGCGGCAATGGCACTTCCGGCGGCGGCCGAGCCGACGAACACCACCAGCCCCGTCGCCGGATGATCCACCATCGCCTGTCCGCTTGTTGGCCCTGCGCCGGTGATCACATTCACCAATCCGCGCGGCACGCCTGCCTTTTCGCACAGAACTCCGATCACAATCGAACTCAGCGGTGTCAGTTCCGAAGGCTTCAGGATGATGCCATTGCCCGCACAGAGTGCAGGTGCAACCTGCCAGCAGCAGGTGAAAAGCGGCGCGTTCCAAGGTGTGATCTGCGCGACGACGCCGATCGGCTCGTGGCGCGTATAGTTCAGATGGGTAGTGGGAACCGGGATTACATCGCCGGTTATCTTGTCGCACCAGCCCGCATAGTATTCAAACATTTCAGCCATGCGCGCAGGCTCGCTGCCCGTATCGCGGATCGGCCGTCCCGAGGACAGGCATTCCAATTGGGCCAGCGATGCTGCATGAGCGCGGATCTGGCGCCCGATCTCATACATGATGCGCCCTCTCTCGGAGGCAGTTTTTGCCCACCACTCGCGCTGCGCGGCCGTGGCGGCGCCCGCCGCCGCTGCGACAATCTCAGGGCCTGCATCGCGAAACCGGGCAAAGACCGTGCCCGAGGCCGGGTCTGTCAACGCCAGTTCCTCGCCGAGGCCGCGGTGAAATTCTCCGCCGACATAGCTCTGGACGTCCCTGATGCCCGCCAGTTCCTGCATCAGGTCCGCGATAGGGTCGCTGATATCCGCCATCAGCCGTCTCCTTCCTTCGTAAACCGCCGTGCTTCGGGATCGCCCATCAGCATGAAATCGTCGCTGTCCGCCAGCCCCGAGCATTCCTCCGACCAAAGATCGGCGACCAGATCCGCCAGAGGCATCGTGCAACCGACCGTGGCGGCCATCTCGCGCGCAAGGCGCACATCCTTGCGCATCAGCCCGGTTGAAAATCCGCTGTCAAAACTTCGCGGCAGAACCCAGGTCGGATAATGGATCTCGCTGATCGCGCTGCGGCCGGTGGCCGCGTTGACGACGCGCAAGGCATCCTCGGCGCTGACGCCCGATGCCTCGGCCAGCCGCACAGCTTCCAGCGTGGTGATCATATGGCTGGCGACAAGCATGTTGTTGACCAGCTTGGCTACGTTGCCCGCGCCGCTGGGGCCTACATGGATGATTTTCTGCGCCAGCGCCTTCAGCACCGGCATCGCGCGGTCAATGTCCGCGGCATCCCCGCCCAGCATCATGGCCAGCGTGCCCGCGGCAGCGCCTGATGGGCCGCCACTGACCGGGGCATCGATAAAGCCGTGCCCGTCTGCCTTCAGCGCCGCGGCCAGTTTGCGGCTGACTTCCGCTTCGGATGTCGAGGTGTCGATAACGATACGGGGCGCTGCGCCGGATGTCAGATCAGCAGCGCGGCGGCCGTCCTCTATTACCGCCTCGACATGGTGGGCGGCGGGCAGGGACAGCACGATCAGATCTGCGTCAGCAAAAACATCGGCGGCCGTTGAATGGCACTTCGCACCAACTGCGTGGGCCCGTCCGCGGGCGGTCTCCGACAGGTCAAAGGCCGCAACGGCGAACCCCTTATCCACTAGGATCGTCGCCATCCCGATGCCCATCGCTCCAAGGCCTATGACACCGGCGCGTATCTTCTGTTCTTCAGCCATCGGGAACTTTCAGATTGAAAACGATGCCGTCAATGGCCGGCCCACCTCCGCGCCATGCGCACCCAGAACTCCGCACCCGTTGGAAGGATCGCGTCGTTGAAATCATAGGTCGGCGCGTGAAGTCCCGGATTGTTTCCCTCGCGCCCGCCCCCAAGCCAGATGTAAGCGCCGGGCACCCTCTCCAGCATGAAGGCAAAATCCTCAGACGCCATGCTGGGATCTGCGGTTGCGGTATCAAGCCCCATCGCATCGCCAATCCCGCGCGCAATCGCGGCCTCGCCTGCTGTGTTGATGGTCGCGGGGTATCTGCGCTGATAGTCAATATCGACGGTGCAACCATAAGCCGCGCCCAGCCCTCGGGCGATTTCTTCCAGTCGACGCTCCAGAATGTCGCCCGCATCGGCATCGAACCAGCGCGCTGTTCCGGCAAGGCTCGCGCGGTCAGGGCAGATGTTATAGGCCGATCCGGAATGGATCTGCGTGATCGACAGCACCCCGGGTGTCAGTGGCGAAAGACTGCGCGCGGGAATTTCCTGCGCTGCGGCGGCGATACGCGAGGCGGCAGCAATGACCCCGTCGCTTTGCTCCGGCATCGCGCCATGGCCGCCCTTGCCCGTTATGGTGATATCGAAAACCGCGAACGCCGCCATCATATCCGCGCCCCGCGCGACCATGCGCCCCGGCGCCAGCCCCGGCCAGTTGTGAATTCCGTAGATGGCATCGCAGGGAAACTGCTCGAAAAGGCCATCCTCGACCATCACGCGCGCGCCCCCTTCCGCTTCCTCGGCAGGCTGAAAGATCAAGCGCACCGTGCCGCCCTTCATTCCCTCCGAGGCGATCTGCCGCGCGGCCAGCAGCAACATCGACGTGTGCCCGTCATGCCCGCAGGCATGCATCATCCCCGGAATGGCGGACGCGTATTTCAAACCGGTCGCCTCACGAATCGGCAGCGCATCGATATCCGCCCGAAGCCCAAGGCGCGGGCCGCTTCCGTCGCCCAGCGTGGCGACAACCCCTGTCGTGGCCAACCCCCGCGACACATTCCAACCCCATTCGTCCAACAGCCTTGCGATCAAGTCCGAGGTCCGTTTCTCCTTGAACGCAATTTCGGGATGGCGGTGCAGATCGTGGCGCCAGGCAACGGCTTCTTCGATATGCGTGCTGCTGAACATACGGATGGCCTTTCTGCTACCCGGCAGCTTAGCCGGACCATAACCGGCGCGGCAAGGGGGAGGGTACGGGCGAAATTGTTCCATAGTGACCATGTCCCACGACACATCAACTCGTGCCGAGCTTCAGGGACAGGAATATCAAGTCATGCGGCGCGGTGTCGTGAGCGCGTTCAATAATGAATATGGGGATTATCGCGCTCGGAACCATTGATGTGCAAGCCAAGGCGTGAGTGGGCGTCCCGCCCGATATGTTGACAGCGAGGCAATATCAAGCATCAGACTCATGACGAACGCCGCTTGCGCGGAGCCCTGCGGGAACGACCACCTGCGATCTGCTCACTGGAAGCAGGAGCACCGCAGGCCGATCAGCAGGACCGAAGAGGAAATGGGACAACGCCTGATGCTGTGAAGGGAAGGGAGTTCCTCATCCTGACGTAAGCACCTGCTTGATCACGTATCCGATGGGGTGGACGCCCCCCGGCGGCATTGAATGTGCCAAGGTAGCGGG
>JAUNVT010000220.1 GCA_030540655.1 Rhodobacterales bacterium | reverse complement strand
CCCCTGAGGCCGCTTTGCGCGTCTGGGAGCTGCATCCGCCTGTGGGCCGCCCCCCGGCGCCCTGGCCTTTCATCAAGGCCATTCGCGCGCCCGCCCTCGCGGTCCTGACCGCCGCGATAGTGTTCAGCCTGGGACTGGACCGTGACGATCCCGATTACCAGGACGGCATTGAGCACTTCCCCGATCTCGAAGACCGCATCCGGCTTGCGATCGTCGTTGCCCGGTGCGGTCTGTTCTGCGCCCAGGTCGAGGCCGATGTGAAGAACCGCCTTTACCCCGGTACCCGAAACGATCCCGATACGTTCTGGCCGCAGGGCGTACGGCGGGAGTTGACGCGCCACCAGACGGCACTGGTGCCTGTTCGATGGGCCGGATGAAGCACCTTGTTCGTTGGAAACTCCACCCCCTTCACAGGCATCGTACCGTTCTCAGCCTTCCACCCTCTCGGCTTGTGCTGCCGGTTGTCTGTAGGAGGTAAGGTGATGAATAGGGATTAGTGGCAGGATATATTCAAATGTATAACATTTGAAATTAGAAGGCCGAACGAGGCCACGTTCTCCGTCCAGTAAGCTCCCTTCGCCTTGCGACAGGACCTGGCCGCTTCATTCAGTGTCATGGTCATGCCCGATTTTCCTTGTGGTCAATATTGGTTTTTATGACTGGTCATGACCGATCAGCTTGACCAGTGTGCCACAATTTAGAAACCACGCAAACTATCGCGGAAACGGCATATCTATGCCTCATATCCGCTATCTTAGGCTGTTCTGTTTCCCGCAATAGGCTACGAAGGCGGCACCCGGATTGTTCGGCGGGTTGCCCTTGGCCATTTCTGCCTGCGCGAAGGTCAGCCAATCGACTCGTAATGCGTAGTAGTCCAAACCCTTTTGCCTTGCCACGGCGCGGGCCTTTTCCTCGGCCCAGTCCGGCAGGGTGATTGCAGACGCGATCTGTGTCTTCGTATTCCGGGGTCGGAAAGTCACAAGATCATCGTCCATCAGCTGGATCCGGTAGAAAGGGGTGTGATCGTCGGCGATGATTTGGCGAAGGTTGAGCCTAAATTTTTTTAGGGGCGCGTTGCTGCCGGTCTTTTCCTGAAGTTTGGCGAGGCCGATCTGCCACTTCGGTTGTCCCCCACAGTGCTTGCGGCCAATCTCGTACAGGCGACGCTCAAGCGGACGACGCAGGCGGAAATAGTCGTGCGAGATTGTCACAACCTCGTCGCCCTCTATCGCTCGCATGACCCAGTCAGATAAAATCACTTCGCAGTAGTCGAGCCGCCACGTTCCCTCACCCTTCATGACGAAGCCACTGCCCGATTCAATTAGACTGAAAAAGCGCGTTTCGCGCCTGTTGCCTGTCTGAATGTCGGTCTGGAACGTTGTACCCATGAGCCTTTGAAAAGCTTGTTCTAGGCGCTGATACTCAACCCCGCCTGTCTTGCGATTGGTCGTGATCATCAATTCGCGGGCGCTGAAACGTACCTGTTTACCGATTTTCTCACCCCGGTTCTTGCGGTGCATGAGCTGGCTCACACAAAAAATCAAAATATCCTTGTCAAAGATAGTTGGCAGGCCAACCCCAGACGGCACGATTTTCAGTCGGCTGTCGCCGCCGCGATATTCCAGGTGACGCATGTCAGGCTTGGTAGCGAGCGAGAATAGTGGGTGCTCCATAGAAGCCATATCGTCCTTCGGCACGACATCAGAAATGTCGAGAATGAAGAAGTCCTTCTGGGGATGGCGGTCGGGGAGTAGGGGCATCCATTCGCCTTACTGAGTTCGTTATATCAGGAACCCAACATCAGTTAATTCGGCAAACCCGTCAAGTTCGTTATATCGGGAACCGGTTTTGAAGGGTAAATCCATTCGTTAGTTTCGGAACCCAGATTCGTTAGTTTCGGAACCCTGTGGATAGTTTTAAATTTTAATAACATTGTGTTACAGGTGATTTTACGGTCCGTAACTTACTCCGTAGGTAACACTATTAACACTAGGGATTTTGGTTGATCCGTAGTTGCAAAAAACTTAGAACAATGCATGTATTCAGATGTACACATGCTTAGAGAGAAATGTGATGACCGCTAGCACCACAATGACGATCCGGCTCGATCCACAGCTCAAGGAAAAGCTGGGGAGACTGGCAGACGGAACACGGCGCAGCCGGTCCTTTCTGGCCGCAGAGGCGGTGGAAGCCTACGTGGACCGCGAACTGGCGATCATCGAAGGCATTGAGCGCGGGCTTGCGGACGTGGAGGGCAGACGGACAGTCAGCCATGAGGATGCGATGGCCTCTCTACGGGAGGTGATCGACGCGATGGCAGGCGACACTGCGTGAAGCGATCTGTTCGCTGGTCGAAAGATGCGTTGGCCGATCTTGAAAGGCAGGTTGCCTACATTGCCGACGATAACCCTGCCGCAGCTCGGCGCATAGCCGATGCTCTCGACCGAACAGCACTGGCCCTTGGTGACAAGCCGATAGGACGCCCCGGACGGGTGACAGGCACCTACGAAAAATCGGTGACGGGTCTGTCCTACATCCTCGCCTACGCGATCAGGCAGAGGGGCGGCGAGGAAGAAATCGCGATTGTCCGGATGATCCACCCATCGCGCGACTGGTCCGCTGAGAAATGACCGGACTAAAATTTGGTCCTTTCGGGACCCAAAGATGTCAAAATGATAAAGTTGTAATGTAATACTTATTGGTACATATTGGAGATGCTTGGAAAAGGATTGTCGATATGTCCCGCAACACGTCCGTAACCCTTGGAAGCCATTTTACGGGTTTTATCAGTGAGCAAGTGCAGACTGGGCGTTATGGGTCTGCCAGCGATGTTGTGCGGGCAGGGTTGAGGCTTCTCGAAGAACACGAAGCCAAGGTGCGCGCTTTGCAGGACGCGTTGGTTGCTGGGGAACAGTCAGGGGCACCGCGTCCTTTTGACAGTGAGGCCTTCCTGAACCGCATGCACACGAAGCACGCCACCAAACATGCCGGGTAAATCCTACCGGCTTTCGCCACGGGCTGAGATCGACCTTGAAGAAATCTGGCTCTACACGTTTCAGAACTGGTCACTGGCGCAGGCTGACAGCTACCACCGCGATTTGGTTGCTGCGTTCGAAGGGTTGGCGTCTGGAACCAAGAGGGGCCGAGACGTTGATGTGCGTCCCGACTATCTGAAATGCCCGGTCGGATCGCATATGATTTATTTCCGCGATTGCGGCGACCAGATCGAGGTGATCCGTGTTCTGCACCAGCGGCAGGACGCGACTCTCAATCTTTGATCGCCGACGCGGCAGATCTTCCAAGACCGGATGCCTATGACGGATCTTCCTTGATCACGCAGGCCCGCGCGCCATTGACCATGAGGTTTATCCCATCGAGGAGTTTGCACTCCCTTCTGGTCACGTCCTGTTTGATCGCATCGCGTGCGTCCCAGAGGTGAGCATACTTGGATGCCGGCTCGCGCGCAAAGAAGCCCACAGCGCCGCAGAGAGCCGCTATGAGGGCCATAACGCCCATTCGGCGCCACCTGCCCTCCCGATGGGCTTCCATGACCCCCAGCAGCCGCGTTGCGGCCTCATGGAACTCGTTGCCGCCGTTCCGCTGGGCGTCTGCCGCCGAACTGATCTTGTGGGTCAGGTCCCGGGCGACCACCTGCATGTCCCGCGCGGCCTCTGCCGCTGCGTGGAGCGCGGTGTGGTCCTTCTGCAGGGCCGTGCTCAGGATGGCTGCAATCTTCTCGCCGTTCGCGTCCTAAGCGGTGTTGCGGGCCACGGTGGCGATGTAGGTCCTGGCATCTTTGACGGAGGCCGAGGTAGCGGCGGCCTGTTTCTGGACGTCGAACAGCGTGGTGGTATTTTCCGCCACGGTCTCCAGCACGGCGTCCAGCTTTTCGTCCTGGAGCGGGGGAAGCTGATTATCCATGTCTGGCTGCCTTTCGGTCGAGGTCCGCAAGGAGAGGCTGGATCTCTTTCACGTCGAGATCGCGTGTGACCGGCGCTCCGAGCGCTGGCAGGAGGTTCGCCCAATTGGCGCGCAG
>JAUNVT010000219.1 GCA_030540655.1 Rhodobacterales bacterium | reverse complement strand
TGACGCCCGCCGGCCCGCCACCTCCGATATTTGGCGTCTCCGGTGGCGGGCCGGCTGTGCCGTAAACCCCGGCTCCGGCAGGGAAAACAAAAAGTCCGCTCGCAATTCCACCCACATATTTCCTCGCCAAGTCGAGGAAATATGTCCCTTCCATCACCCTAAAAGCGCAGTCACCTGCCTGCGCTTTTGCCCTACGGGCCGGGCTCTTTCAGTGGTCGGAACCTTCTTGCTCGCTTGACAGGTTCGTGATCGCTGTCGCCTTCCGGCTCATTCCCACCAAGCTGGCGCTTGGCGTGACTGGTCCGATTGTCTTGCGATCCCGCCCCTATCAACTTCTTCTTTTCCCCGCCTCCTTCGGCCCACTCAAGGAAGTGGCGCGAGCGCCTGGGGGTGCAGGGGGCTTGCCCCACCGCCTGGCCGTAATTATCTGCTGGTCATGGACCGGCCACTCACCCCTGGACAGGCAGCAGAGCGCGCGGGCTGCGGACGCAGCTCGATTATGCGGGCGCTCAAAAATGGCAATCTGTTAGGAATTCATGGGAATCGCAACCGATGGCAGATCGATCCTGACGAGTTGGATCGGTGGGTCACTGACCGCGCGGTCAGTGACCGGCCAGTGACCAGTCACACCGATCCGGTCAGTCTTCGGGCCGTGGGGCTCGAGGTTGAAAACGCCCACCTGCGCGAACGCCTGGATGATTTGCGCGCTGATCGTGACGCCTGGCGCGCTCAGGCTGAAAAGCTGGCCGAATTGTCAGAAACTCGGGCCCGGCCCGGTGTCCTCGCTCGGATCTTCGGCGGCTGGAGCCGCTGAAGCCGGGTCCGGCTCAGTCTCAGGCTTGGCGCGCAACTCGGTCAACCAGCCCTCGACCGCCTCAAGCGCCGGGCGAATGGACGACCAGAAGCGTCGCAGCATCTCCCTCTCCGGCCTCAGGCGTCCGAGAGACCATTGCCGACCATTTGCGCGCGAGAGCTCCCCCACAACTACCGCAGCACCCGCCAGGGCGGCGATCCTGGCGACCTCGTCCATCTTGGCCTGCTCACCACGCAACATGCCATCAAGGGCGTCCACGGCCCGCATCTCGGCCGCTGTGGCACGCCTCTCAGCCTCTCTGGCGACGTCACGCGCGGCCTCGGCCTCTTGCATCATCACCCGATACTGGTCTGGCCCGACGTGCTCGACGCCGGTCTCACCCTTTGGCCGGCCGCGCTCAAGGCGCCGATCGAGGCTCCGTTGAGCATACTCGGCCCAGTCCGTATTCAAGGCGGCGTAGTGCTTCGACTTCTTGCCGGTGCGCGCGACGGACACGGCTTCCAACGCCTTGTTGACGCTCACCACCAATTTCGCCTTGCCAGATTTGTGCCTCTGCTCAGCAAGCGGGGCGATGAACAGATCAACGACCGCACCGCCCGTCTCATCCAGATCCAGCCGAGCCGCATAGCAGCCACCGCCTGACCAGGTGTCAGCCCAGGCCTTAGCCGCAGCGAGAAGTTGCCGATTGCGAGGGTTTTCCGGGTCATGCAGATCGCCAGCTTCACGCACCCACTCAGGCGACACACCAACGAGCATGTGCAAACCCAACTGCGCGCCCTTCCTTTCGCCCGCACCCCTCGCCTTCTTCAGCGACCGAAAGCTGGCGGCGTAGTCAGGCCGTGGACCATCATCGATGGACCAGGACAACGCCAGGCCGCGAACATCATCACCACGAACGCGAGGCTTCGAGGTCTCATCTTCGCGGCGGGCGTGGCGGCTCTGATGGCCCAGATATTGCGTCGAGCGGATCGGTTTCGAGCGGCAGAAGGCGAACATTGCGGGGGGGCTCCTAATTCAACTCCCGCCATTCTAGGCTTGCCGATGAAAATCCAAAGTTGAGCTGTCTCATCATTCGGGGTTGGTCCCAACCCCTCACCCACGGGGGATTGACCGAGGCTGCGCCCCTCACCGCTCCGCTTCAATCCCCTCCTGTGGTCGCCTGCCGCGGGCTCTTCGACCTGTCCAGGGCTGTCGCCCTGGACAGGTCTGCGCGGGCCGTGCCCTTGCTCAGAACAGCGACCCTTGTGCGGCACCTTCACCACCGCCGCCGCGTGACATGTCACCGGACAGCATCGCATCGAGCTGATCGAGCAACGACAGTTGCGCCGGATCGGTCGGCGGCGCCGGGGGCGGCAGGCTCGCCGCATACGTCCGGACCGCCTCCGCCTGGTTGGCGTCAATCCGCACCGTCACCTCGGTCCATCCGGCCAGCCTGTCGCGACGGCGCTGCGCCGCCTTCCGTTCTGCGGGAGTCATGCCCGAACCTCCATGCCCATCGCCCGGGCCCGGTCCATCATGGAGCTCCGCGCCTTATCCCTCGACCTGTCCTGCCACACCGGCTCCTGCATGAGCTCATGCACATACGACGCGCGCCAGGCGTCAGGGTCCATCACCTCACCCAGGCGCTGCTCGATCACGATGGCCTTGGCCGCCTCGGTTTCCTTGAGCAGGCTGATGAAGATCGCCGTGGCCTCGGACTCGATCTCCGAGTAATCGACCATCGCCATGTCGTAGCGCCCATCGTGCTCACGCTCGACGAGCCTCGCAGCAGCGAGCCTCGCAAAGCTCTTCGCATACTGGTCGACGCCGTGCTGAACCGTGCCCTCAAGGGTCTTCTCGCGCACCTCGCGAACAACCGCCTGAGGATCCAGGCGGCCCACCCTGTCAGTCACCTGCATGAGCATCGCGGCCCTCGCCATGAAGTCACGAGCCCAAATGCTCGTGCGGATCATTTCGCCAGGCGACAGGCCGGCCATACCTGCCTTGCTCTTGCTCTGCGGCCTAAAGGTCCACTCGATCCGGATCAGGTCCGGATCGACATCATCAACGTCAATCACGCCCCTCGCCGCCCTTTCCCGGTCCTTTTCATAGACCCGGAGGCTCACCGTCGAGGTCCTCGAGCCCAGGTAAAAGGTCCGGCCCGTGTCGGATTCAATCAGGCGGACGCCGCCAAGCTTCACGTTCGCCCGCGCCAGCAGGCGCGCCATCGACAGCAGCTCGTCAAACAAACCCGCCTGTGACCAGTCAATGGCAGCGTCTGCCCTCGACAGCCTGGCGCCCTGGAACTGCGCCTGCAGGAGCGGTGCGAGGGTCGCGCAGGCCCCATGGCCGCCCGTCAACATCAGGTTGGGCATCAGCCCGCCCGTGCTGCCGCTGTTGACCCTGAACACCGCCTCAGAGCTCTCCGGCCCCATGGTGAACGGTAACGCCGCCCTATAGCCGTTATGCCCGCCCGAAATCCGGCCGGGATGCAGGCCATTATGCACCGCCCACCCGAACGCGGCGCCGATTGCGTCGCCCTCCTCGGCGCCGCCGACCTGGCATTGCGCCCTTCCCTCCTGGTTCGGGAGGGTGATCTGGAACCAGTCGAAAAACGCCTGGTCGAGAAGGGCCGCAAGAGCGAGATCCGTCGCGGCGGCGCCTCCCCGTTTCGCCTTCGGCTTCAACGGTTTAGAGGGAAACGACCCCCGGGTTACTAACCGGGGGTCTACAGGCCCTTCGGCTTCGCCTGCGGGTCCACGCTGTGACACGTCACGAGCTGCCCGCATCGCGGATTGCGCACGATCAGAAAGCCCGCCCCGCTGCCAGAGCGATTCGATGGCCATGGCGCCCCCATCAGCCGCCCCGCTCATGTCGAGCGGCGCGCGCAGCACTACGGATTGCGGGATGATGTTAAACGGATACAACATGAACGAACCCCCTCAGGGTGCGTTCAAATGCTTGCATCGTGTCGATGACATGCATATCATTGTCCCTGGTCGTCGGGCTTTACAGCCCGATGTGATTGTTGGGGCTCTGTTTGCGGCGTCGTCGAAAACATCCGTAAACTGGCCCGATGACCGCCTAAGCTCAGGCCCGCCCCACTGGCGGGCTTTTTGCTTAGCTTGGGCAGAATAGTCGCTCAGCCCCCCATCCGTCAATCAGCGTTCGTCTAAATCTCATCCGCTAAGCTGTTGAGCATAAAGTATTTCGCATCCATTGCTGACGCCCGCCGGCCCGCCACCTCCGATATTTGGCGTCTCCGGTGGCGGGCCGGC
>JAUNVT010000218.1 GCA_030540655.1 Rhodobacterales bacterium | reverse complement strand
CGTCGGAAATCAATGGATCCTGACCTAGACGGATGAGCGTTACATCCAGAAACACTTCGGCCCGGCCTCCTCCAGATAACTCGCCGTTACCAGCGCCGCCGTGATCTGTTTCGGGTGAACCGGCAAAGGCTGCGGGGCGGTAGGTCTGCCCTACTGCGTCCGATCGTCAAGCGCCGCGAAGAAAGCAGTGACTGCAGCCTGTAGACGCTGCTGTTCGACGCTGGAGAAGTCCCGATCGAAGCTTAGCTCGACCTTGCCGTTTCGGGCTGCGCAGCGGACTGTCCCCGCGGGGACAGTACAGCGGAAACTCGTCTTGGCGGCGTCAGGTGCGTTACTCTTTCCAGTGGTTTTCTGCGGCTTTGCATGGGCCTGATTGCGGAGGATCTCAAGTTCGGCTTCGGCCGTACTTGCCATACCTGCGTCCAGAGCCGCACATATGCGGGCTGCCGCACCCTCTTCGTTAGAAATGCGCTTTTCCAACTGTAACCCCAGCGCCCGCGGGATAGCCTCGGGGAACTTAAGTCGATTTCCGATGGCAGAAAGCATCGTGGAAAAATGACGTATATAGATCCTCTTTTGCCGCGCCGCGGAGGCGTAGAGCACAGAAATCGCCTGCTCAACATCGACGACGTCGGTGTCGTCATCTTGTGCATAGCGCAGCGCCAGTGCCGCCATTTCGGAAAATGATATGTCGCGCCTGACAAGGTTTTCATCCACCATCCGGCGGTACAAACCCTTGATCGTCTCGCCTTGGGCCAAAATTCCAGCCGGTATACGCGCATAGCGGTCGTCACCGGTCTCTGCGTGAAGTTCACGGTAGGCTGTCAGTCGGCGGAACCCCTGAACCAGTTGCCACGCTTCGCCATCGGCTTCGATCCGGATCGGATTGGACAGGCCAATGGCCTTGATGGATTCCTTCAACTCATCCAGATCCGGATCGCGGCTGGCACTGCGGTCTCGCGTCAGTTTAGTGGTATGGATCGCGCCCAGATCGATCAGGTCCACGATCAGCCCCTGCCCTTTCAGACGGACCAATTCATGCGCAAGACGATCATTCTCGTCACGAATTGCGGCTTCGACCTGCTTGCGTGTCCGCAGGGCATCCGCATTTTCGGCAATGGCCGATGCCATTGGGCCGCGCCGGGCTGGCGGCGCGTCTATTTTCCGCGCCCCTGTCCCCGCGGGGACATCCTTCTCGCCCTCCCCACCCGGGAAATCGATATCGAAGACCTTCCGCTTGGTCATTTCACGTCCTCCAGATTATCCCAAGCGACCAGCGCGTGAGACTTGAATTCAGCATAGGCCTGATCGAAAGATGCCCGGGCGCGTCGCCAGGTTTCCCGCGTCATGTCACGGTAGTCGGTCTCGTAGATCGAGCTGAGGAATCGTCCAGACTGCTCAACCGCGCGTGTCATCTCGATTGGATGTTCGGCCATTCTTTCGCCGAAAACCTTTCCAAATGCCGACTGCATTGCGCGGTGCAACTCGTTGCCGGGCTCATAACGGGTCAACAGAAAACGGACATCCTGAAATACCTTGGGCAGGTTCATTGTGCCCTCGGGGACTACCCCATTAAATGCCGCCAGATCTTCCAGCGCTTCGGCGAGCTGTCCAACGAATGAGGTCGTCGAATCGTATTCCCAGTATCCGGGACCAGAGGGAATATAGAGCATATCAGCCGCGAAGACCGCGTTCATCGATTGATAGCCAATGGCAGGGGGACAATCGAAGATGATAAGATCGTAGGCATCTGCGGGCAGCGCGTCCAGATACCGGCTGACGGCGGCGAAGAATGACCACTCTGGGTTCAGATGGCGATACTGCGCACTGGCAAACTCAACGAATGCCGCATTGGCGCAGCTGGGCACCAGATCTATCGTGGGCCAACAGGTGTCGCGGATGAAATCACCGGCGCGCAACTGTGACAGACCCATTTCAATAATTGAACTGGGCAGCGAACGGCGGGGCAGGGCGGCGCCAGACTCGGCGCCGCGAGCGCTGGCGTTCATCCGCTCCGTCTCGTTGATCAGATCGCGCGCCATGATCCCCCAGACAGTGTAATCTTCGGCCACGTCAGTCAGACCCATCGAATGACTGAGCGTCGCTTGGGGATCAAAATCGACGCAAAGCACACGGTAACCATCCAGCGCGGCGGCATGGGCGAAATGAAGCGCTACGGTGGATTTTCCTGCACCGCCTTTGAAGTTCGCGATGGCAGCACGCAAGGCGCGACGCCGGGCAGGGCGCTCGGGCATGAGCGAGCGCCGGTTCACCTTGATCCGGCGGCGCATCTCGTTGATCTCCTCCAAGCTGTACCAGCGCTGGCGCCCGTCCTCTTCGACCAGGCCTTGCGGCAGGGAGGGATCGGCGGCGAGACGTCCACGCAAAGTGGATTGATTTACGCGAAAAATCAGCTCCGCCACCTCCCAACTCGAAAACCGGCGGAGCGTTTTGTCAGCCCCCGGGGAGAAGGTCTGCTGGCGAATCCAGCTCTGCATCTTGAGCGATTGAGCCTGCCAGCGGGCGAGGTCTTCGTGAGTGAACATCGTGTCTCCTTCGGAATGTGTCCCCGCGGGGACAGGCCGACGCACCGTCTTTGGACGCTAATGCGGCCTCACTTCTCGAATACGCTGAATTTGCTATATATGCAAAAACGATTATCATTATTTTGATCGAACGCAAAAGCTGAGGTCTAGGCCGGTCAACGTTGCAAAAATAGCCAGATCACCCGATTCGGCCAACCGTTGCCATAATCCGCCCGATCCATCTCGTTACGCCGGATAAAGGGGGACACGTGAACGCGGACCCCAACATATTGGGGGACATTTCGGGCTCATAAGGGGACATCCAGCCTGTCCCCCTATACCAATATAACCTGTTATTCATTTATCAAATATGGAACGCAAGGCGACACAAACTCATCTCCCCTTGACAGAATCTGTATTTGGGACGCTAATCCGGGAGGATGGACCAAGAACGCTGACTTTTTCTTTTCTTAACCATCACGAATGATGACATGGGCCGCAGAATGCCGGGCATGTTGAGGCACAGAAACAGGCGAATCACCCGATGGAACCTTCAGCGGGAGAACTGGCGCAGGACGATGAGGGCGGAGATGCAAGTCAGAAAACCGGTTGGTCCGATGGCCTCGGCCCGCAAATACGATCTCCTCACCGCGATGGGCGCCTTTGCGCTGGCGGGAGGGAAGGGGGAGCAGCGCATGACCCTGAGGCTGATGACGCTGGTAACAGCGCGCTATAACTGGGCGCGTGACGAGCTGGCCGTCGGGCAAAGGGAAATTGCCCGGCTGTGGTCAGTGGATGAGCGCACGGTCAAACGAGAGATGGCGCGGCTGCGTGCCTGTGGCTGGCTGCGGGTAACCCGGCAAGGCGCGCGGGGACGCGTGACGCAATACAGCCTCGATATTGCCAGAATTCTGGAGGATACGCGGGATCATTGGGCGGCGATCGGTCCCGATTTTGTTGAGCGGCTTGGCGCAGGACAGAACGCAGCACCAGACAACGTGACGCCTATACGGCTTCGCACAGGCGCGTCTGTGCCGCCGCCGGATCTGAGTTTCGGCACCGAATGGGCGCTTGCACAGGGCCTGTTGCATTCCGAAGATCCCACAATCTATCAGATATGGTTTGCAGGTCTGACCCGGCTGCGGCGCGACGGGACGCGTCTGATCCTTTCGGCGCCCAGCCGGTTTCACAGCAGCTATGTTCAGACCCACCTGTCGGCGCGGCTGATCGCAGCTTGCCGATCAGTGGATGCGGAGGTGAGTGAGGTGGTGGTGACGGTGTGATATTGGGGCAGGGGCCAATGGTATGGTCTCGCCACCTTTGAGGCCGAGTTTCGAGCAACAACGGATAGGTCTGTAGCGCGACGATCTGGATAACAGGAAGCATTGCCGAATCTCGGAATGTTCCTTAGTGACCGTTTCGAAACTCTTGGCCATTTCTGAAAGCCGTGTTGTTCCTAAATTGTTCTGATATCGAACGCTTCATGGAGCCGTTCCGGGGGACCGGCGACCGAGAACCTGACCGGCTACGCCTGGTGGTTCATCACGCGCTCGGTTCGCACCGAGCCGGAGCGCGTCGAAGATG
>JAUNVT010000217.1 GCA_030540655.1 Rhodobacterales bacterium | reverse complement strand
CATTTTTCAATTGAGACGGCCTATTCGCGCGAGCGAAGCACCTGCGCTGGCCGCGCGGCCAGCGGTTTCAGCGCAAAGACCAGCGCGGTCAGCAGTGTCACCAGCACGCCCCCCGCGACGATCAGCAGCGCAGGTGCCCAGAGCATCGTATATCTGACCTCCAGCACATAATGGCTGACGGCCCAGCCGCCGAGCGCTCCGGCTGCGATGGCCACACCGCCCGCCGCCGCGCCCAGTATGATAGCGCGGATGGCAAGGCTGATCAGGATATGCGCGCGCGATGCGCCCAGCGTCTTCAGCACCGCCGCCTCGTAAATACGCGCGCGCTGATCAGCGGCAGCCGCGCCGATCAGCACCAGAAATCCGGTCAGCAATGTGGCCGACGCGCCCCATGATGTCGCAGCGGCCAGCCCGGCCAGAAGATCGGCCACACGGTCAATGGCGGTGCGCACCGAAATGCCGGTGACGTTGGGCCAGGTGTCTGACACCTCGCGCAGGATACGCGGCTCGGCCTGCTCGTCGGCATAGACGGTGGCGATGGCGCTGTGCGGCGCGCCTTCAAGCGCGGCCGGGTCCATAACCATGACAAAACCCATCCCGGCCGTGGAAAAATCAACCTCGCGCAGGCTGGTGAGAGTGGCGGTGATGTCCCGGCCCAGAATATTTATGGTAATCGTGTCGCCCAGGTGCAGCCCCAGTTCGGCTGCCTCCTCGGCGGCAAAGCTGATCTGGGGGGGGCCGTCATACCCCTTGGGCCACCATGTGCCGGCAACCACAGGGCCATCGGGCTCGGCGGCATAGCTGATGCCCCGGTCGCCGTTCAGCACCCAGTGATCGCCCGCGACCTTGGCCGGGTCCTGCCCGTTGATCGCGGTGATCATCCCGCGCAGCATCGGCGCGCTGTCCACACGCGTTACTGCCGCGTCACTTTGCGTCATAGCCAGAAAATCGGGCAACTGGTCCGCCTGAAGATCGATAAAGAAAAAAGACGGCGCCCGTTCCGGCAGATCGTTCGAGATGGAGCCGCGCAAGGTGCCATCGATCTGGCCCACTGTGGCCAGCACGGCCAGCCCCAGCCCAAGCGATAGCATTGCCGGCCCTGCCGTGCTTCCCGGCCCGCCGATCGCCGCCAGCGCCCAGTGCAGCGCCGGACGACCCCGTACCCATGGCCGCGCCAGCCGTGCCAAAGCGCGCACGGCTGCTGCTGCCAGCCACAGGATCGTCAGCGCGCCGATAATGCCGCCCGCCGTCCAGAGCGTCAGCCTCAGATTGCCCGAAAACCATGCCGCTATTCCCAGCAGCGCGGCCACCAGCAGCACGATTACCGCAGCGAAGGGCCAGCGCGGCAATATGCGCGACTCCGCGCCGCCATCGCGGAACAGACTGGCCGCCCGGATGTCCTGAATGCGCGAGAGGGGGGTGAGCGTGAAGATCAATACCGCCAGCCCCCCATAGATTGCGGCCTCGGTCATCGGGCGGGCGTAGAAGTCAAAATCGGCGGGCACGGGAAGATAGGCGGTGATGACGGGCGCCAGCAGAACCGGCACTCCGGCACCCAGCAGAACCCCGAAGAGCAGGCCCAAGGCGGCAAGCGCGCCGATCTGCATGAAATACATCGCGAGGATCGTCGCGCGATCCGCGCCCAGCGTGCGCAGCGTGGCGATAGTGGCGGTTTTCGTTGCCAGATACGCGCGCAGCGCCGCGGAAATACCCACGCCCCCCACCGCCAGCCCACTAAGCCCGACCAGCACCAGAAATGCGCCCAGCCTGTCGACAAACTTCTGAATGCCGGGCGCGCCGTTGCGCGCATCGCGCCACTCGATCCCGCTGGTGCCAAGCTCATCCTCGGCAGCGCGCTTCAGCTCCTCCAGATCGACGCCTTGCGGCAGATCCAGCCGGTAGCGCGTGTTGAACAGCGTGCCGGCCTGAAGCAGGCCAGAATCCCTCAAGGCCGACGTGCGCACCATGCTGCGTGGCCCCAAGGCAAAGCCTGAAGCCGCGCCGTCCGGCTCGTCAACCAGCGCCGCCATCAGGATGAAATCCTGTCCGCCGAGGCGAAAAATATCACCCGGATGCAAGGCCAGCCGCGCGATCAGCGCCGGCGCCATCACGGCGCCGGGGGTGCCATCGCGCCCATCCAGCGCAGTGCCGAGCGCCATGGCCGGGTCGAGCCCTATAGTGCCGACAAGCGGGTAGGCGTCATCCACCCCCTTTACCTGCGTCAACTCCCGATCGCCACCCGGTGCCACTGCAAGCGATCTGAAATCCACGATTTCCGAAACCGCATCGGCTTGTGCTTTCACCCACGCCCGCTCGGACTCATTCGCAAAACGGTAGGTCAGACCAATCTCGGCGTCGCCACCCAGCAGCATCGCGCCGCTCCGGGTCAGCCCTGCCTCGATACTGGCGCGGATCGTGCCGACGGCGGCAATGGCCGCGACGCCAAGGATGATGCAGGCCAGAAGGATGCGGAAGCCGGCCAGCCCTCCGCGCAGCTCGCGCCGGGCCAATGTGGCGGCCATACGCAAGCTCATGCGGGCAATCTCGCCTTTTGCCCTGCATCCTCGATTTGGCCGTCGCGGAGCGAGATCACCCTGTGGCAACGCGCCGCGAGTTCCGCATCATGCGTCACCATGATCAGCGTCGCGCCGCCGCGTGCGCTCAGATCAAATAAAAGATCGATGATGGATGCGCCCGTGGCGCTGTCAAGATTGCCCGTCGGCTCATCCGCCAGTATCAGGCGCGGCGCGGGCGCCGTGGCACGCGCGAGCGCAACGCGCTGCTGTTCGCCGCCCGACAGTTGCGACGGGTAGTGGCCCGCGCGCGAGGTGAGGCCCACAGCTGCCAGTTGCGCCTCGGCGCGGCCCGCGGCATCGGGCGCCCCTGCCAGTTCGAGCGGCACAGCGATATTTTCCAGCGCGGTCATCGTGGGTATCAGGTTGAAGGACTGAAACACCACCCCCATCGCGCCCCGGCGCAGGCGCGCCAGCGCATCCTCGCCCATCCGGTTGAGATCCTGCCCCAGAGTGGTGACGCGTCCGGTGGTCGCCCGTTCCAGCCCGCCCATCAGCATCAGAAGCGAAGATTTTCCAGAACCCGAAGGGCCGACCAAGCCCACTACCTCACCGGGCGCGACATCCAGGGAAATATCCTTCAGAATCTCGACCCGACCCATGCCCGACCTAAGTGTCAGTCCGACATTATGTAACGACACGATGGAAGAGGTCATGAAATGCGCCTGTCTTTGAGGGGATGGATCAGATATGGGGCCGCAGCTTTAAGGGGCAAGGCGTTGGTGCCGGTTCTTCTGTTCGGCTTGCTGTTTGGGGGTGCCGCCTTCGCAGAGGATTCGCAGGCGCCGCAGGAATTGCGCGTGATGGCGTTTGGCGACAGCCTGATGGCGGGATATGGTCTGGCGCAGCGCGATGGGTTCATTGCGCAACTTGGCGCATGGCTGATTGAAAACGGCGGATCCGGCGCCGCGCCTGTGCGGCTGATAAATTCATCGGTATCGGGCAGCACGACCGCTGGCGGGCTGAGGCGGATCGATTGGGCATTGGCTGATTCGCCCGATGCAATGATCATCGGCCTTGGCGGGAATGATCTGCTGCGAGGGATCAACCCGGAGGATACACGGGCAAACCTGGATGGGATCCTGAGCAAGGCCGATGAGCGTGGCATCGAGGTTTTGCTGGTGGGTCTGATCGCAAGGGACAATTACGGCCCGGAGTATAACGCCGCCTTCAACGCCATCTATCCTGAACTGGCGGAAGAACACGGCACGTTGCTTATGCCGGATTTCTTTGCTGCCCTGCCAAATGACCCCGCCAAACTGGCGGAGTATGTGCAGCCAGATGGCACCCATCCCAACGCCAGGGGAGTGGCCGTGATCGTCAAGGATATCGGGCCGAAAGTGCAGGATCTGATCATGCGAAGCCTTGAAGACCCCAAATGACAGATTGCCAAATCTGCGGTTTTCCAAAACGGGGCTTTGGTCAGATCAGTTACCACAAACGATACTGATATCAATCCAGTTAGAGCGTATCGGCCCTGATCTGATTCGGGATTCCCAAGGTTTTTCTTTCTGTGATTCCCTTCTGCTGAGGCAGATA
>JAUNVT010000216.1 GCA_030540655.1 Rhodobacterales bacterium | reverse complement strand
CGATTTGCGGGTGGAAGGTAAAGTCGGAGATAACCTCGGACTTACCAGCGGATCGTAGCCCCAATCAGACACCGCCACCGGAGCCTTACCGTTGAACCGTTACATTGTCATGCTGTCTGTGCAGATCCAATAAATTTTGCCCAAGATCTATTTGTTTCGGGGCCGTGATCTAATCACCATGGAACTTCGGCGAGGGGTAGAAGGTTGTATGAATGACGGGGAGACGAGACATACCCCGGATATTCTTTAACGAAAGACAGGAGCAGTAAATGAACTGGGATACAATCAAAGGCAACTGGAAGCAGATGACCGGCGAAGCCAAAACGCAATGGGGCAAGCTGACGGATGACGACATCCAGCAGGCTGCCGGCGAACGCGACAAGTTGGTTGGTCGCGTTCAGGAGCGTTACGGAATTGCAAAAGACGAGGCCGAGCGCCAAGTCGATGATTTTGCATCGCGTTACAACAAGTAGTGTTACCTGAAGAGCAGGTGTTTCTCCCTTCAGGCTTGGAATTATCAGGGCGGTCCCAAGGGCCGCCCTTTTTCATTTCAATCCAGACGTTCAGCGCATTTGTCAGTCTATGGTTTCCGCCTGTTTTTCACTCATCACGCGTTTTGCCCGATCCATATGATTGCGCAGATCCTTGATAGCCGTCTCCAGCTTTTCACGCTCCTGTAACATCTGGGTCAAGCGTTCGTCCGCCAGCTCATATGCGCGTTCCAGCTGTGTGTTGCCGGGGTCGCCCGTTTCGTACAGATTGAGAAGCTGCCGTATATCCTCCAACGCAAACCCAAAACGCTTGCCACGCAGGATAAGTTTGAGCCGGGCACGGTCCCGATTGGTAAAAAGACGTTTCTGCCCTTGCCGGATCGGAGCCAGAAGTTCCTTGGATTCGTAAAACCGCAAGGTGCGCGCAGTCACGTCAAATGCGTCGCACATCTCACGGATAGTCATCGTCTCGGTGGTCATCTCAAGCCTGATTTAATATGTAGCGGATGACAACACGTAATGAATCATGCCGCAGTTGCAACGCCAACCTTCTGGCCAAGCGCGCTCTCGCCGTCAAGTTCGCGTGAACCGGGCAGGACGGTTCCGGGTTGCATAGAAGCGAGACTGGGCCGATACAGCCGCTGGGCTTGCCGCTTGGGAGATTTATGACGATGAGCGTTGGCTATACTGACGAGCAGATCAGAGAATTTTTCGTAACACTTCCGCATGCCGCCGCTCTGGGCCTGACAGGCGAGCGGGTGGGCGACGGTCAGGCCGTCATGTCGATGCCCTGGTCTGAGCGGCTGGTGGGCGATCCGGCCAGTGGCGTGGTGCATGGCGGCGCTGTCAGCGCGTTGATGGACACATGCTGCGGCGCGGCCGCGATGAGCCATCCTCAGGTCAGCGGTGCCGGTGCCACACTTGGATTGCGTATCGACTACATGCGTCCCGCGACCCCCGGCCAGACGATTCGGGCTGAAGCCATATGTCATCACCTTACGCGCACTGTCGCCTTCGTGCGTGCCGTGGCGGTTGATGAGGATGAGTCAAGGCCGGTTGCAACCGCGACCGGCACCTTTACGGTCGCGGGTGCTTGATGCCCTCGCGCTCCGTCCCGGAACCCGTTCAGGTCGTCAAACAGCGCCGCGATGAGGCACTGGCAGCGCTCGTGGGCGGCGTGCCTTACATTGCGTTCCTCGGGGCCCGGTTCGAGAGGCGCGGGGATGAGCTTACGGCCCTCCTGCCCTATGGCGACGCGCTGATCGGTAACCCGCTCCTGCCCGCGCTTCACGGCGGCGCAACGGCAGCTTTTCTGGAAATGACGGCGATCATCAGCCTTGGCTGGGCCGTGCTGTGGCCCTGCATCGAGGAGGGGGTAGCCGCCGCCGATGCCTTGCCCTCGCTGCCCAAGACGATCGATTTCACCGTCGATTTTCTGCGCACCGGCTTGCCGCGCGATGCCTATGCACGAGCCAGCATCACGCGGGTCGGCCGCCGCTATGCGTCAGTCAAGGCCGAGGCATGGCAGGACAACCGGGCACGCCCTTTTGCGCAGGCGGCGGGGCATTTCCTGATGCCGGCGCGTGATGAGTGAAGCAAGGCCTGCGACCATCCAGCTGACCCACCGGCGCGTGCTGCGTATCGCGTGGCCGATCGTTCTGTCCAATGCCACCGTGCCGCTGTTGGGCATCGTGGATACGGGGGTGATTGGCCAACTGGGGCAGGCGGCACCCATTGGCGCCGTCGGCGTCGGCGCGGTGATCCTCACCGCGATCTACTGGATGTTCGGGTTCCTGCGCATGGGCACCAGCGGGCTGACGGCGCAGGCGCGCGGCGCGGGCGACACGCCCGAGGTGGCCGCGATGCTGACCCGCGCGCTTCTTATCGGCGGCGTGGGCGGCGCATTGGTGCTGCTCCTGCATGTTCCCCTTTTTGCAGGCGCCTTTGCGTTGTCACCCGCCAGCGCCGAGGTGGAACGCCTGGCGCAGGACTACATGAGCATCCGCGTCTGGAGCGCGCCTGCCATGATCGCCCTTTTCGGCATGACCGGCTGGCTGATCGCGATGGAGCGGACGGGCGCGGTGCTGGTGATTCAGCTTGTCATGAACGGGCTCAACATCGCGCTCAACCTCTGGTTCGTCCTGGGGTTGCAATGGGGGGTGGCAGGCGTGGCTTGGGCCACGTTTGCTGCAGAATGGGCCGGGCTGATCTGTGCCTTTCTCCTGTGCCGCGACGCATTCCGCGTGCCTGCATGGCGGAACTGGGCGCTGGTCTTCAACTCTGCGCGCCTGTTGCGCATTGCATCTGTGAATACCGACATCCTCATCCGATCTGCTTTGCTTGAGGCAGTGCTTTTATCCTTCATCTTTCTTGGCAGCGACCTGGGCGATGTGACACTGGCGGCCAATCAGGTGCTGGTGCAATTTCTGCATGTCAGCAGCTATATCATGGATGGTTTCGCATTCGCCGCCGAGGCATTGGTGGGGCAGGCGTTCGGCGCACGCACGGGGGGGGCGGTCCGGCGGGCGTCGCTGCTGACCAGCCAATGGGGTGTGGGCGCGGGCGTTATTCTGGCGCTTTGCTTTGCGATCTTTGGCGGTACCGCGATTGACGCTCTGGCGGCGTCCGAGGTGGTGCGCGCGGCGGGCCGCACCTATCTGCCCTGGATGGTGGCGGCGCCAATCTTCGGCGCAGCGGCGTGGATGCTGGACGGGATCTTTATCGGGGCCACGCATACACGCGATATGCGCAACATGATGATCGTCTCGGTTGCCATTTACGGTGCGGCACTGGTGCCTCTGGTGCCGCTTTTTGGCAATCACGGGCTGTGGGCGGCGCTTCTGATCAGCTTTGCGCTGCGCGGTATCACGCTTGGCCTGCGCTATCCGGCGCTGGAGCGAGCGGCGGCCTAGTCAGCACACCCACAAATTCCTGTTCAATCCTATGAGATTGTGATCCGTTTCGGGCAAAACAACGGGTGGGGGCGGAGGATGGGGCGGTCAGACATGAGCGACCTGGAATGGGACTTCATCAGATCAGTGCTGCCAAAGAAGTCTCGCGGCGTGAAACAGGTTGATGACCGGCGCGTAATCACTGGCATCTTCCACGTCTTGCGCACGGGCATTCCCCGGGCCGGTCTGCCCGCGCAATACGGCCTCCCCGCATAATCTGCACCCGCTCAGGCGCTGGACCTGCGCGGGCATCGGGGCGCGGGTCATGGAGGCTGTCCGGACGCGCGGAATGGTGATATGGTCATGGCGGACGGCACGTCCATCCGATCTCACCCTTCTGCAACGACGCTCGAAAAACCACCTCCTCGTTGCCTCGGGCGCTGGCGCGGCGGGTGGGGGACGAAAATACATCCTCTTGCCAATCAGGATGGCCTCGCGATCCGGTCCGGATTACCACCCGGTCAGGCCCATGATGCGTCCTTTTGCAAGCGCCTGCCGGACGCGCTGCAACCGGCCAGCACGTGCCAGCCGACAGAGCACAGGAGGCCCATCGGATCAGGGGAAGGATCCGAGAGCAGAGTGCTGTTGACGTGATCCTTTGCAGATCCAACCGCGAACTGCCGAAGGATTTCTACGCCGGCCTCTCTAGAGTGTGTCGCGTTTAATCGGTTCTGTATCCAGCGGCCTTGAAAGAAGTTG
>JAUNVT010000215.1 GCA_030540655.1 Rhodobacterales bacterium | reverse complement strand
TCATTGGGCGATAGTTATCATTGGGCGATAGCTGGAATGCGCCGGGTCTAATATTGATCCACAACCACTTCCAAATCTTTAAGCTGGCTGCGTGATTATCTTCAGCGCTCTTCGATATGATGTTTGAGGTAATTCAGGCCATCTCGTCATATTGGCCAGTAGCCACAGCACAACGGATTTTAAATGACAGCGAAGCTCATGGGTTACTTATGGTTATCTGACCACTGCTGCCGTTTATTGAGAAAATTGCTGAAACTCTTATTTTTTCGCGTATGCCAAGTCTTATTTACAGCACCATGCGCGACACCTTTTGGACGGCGAACATTCAGGTTGAAGATCGCAGCCAAGACAGGCAAGATATGGCCTCTTCTGCAGCGCAAATGTTTCTGACATAGATGGAAAGGACGTAGGACGGCCCGGCGCATTAATTGACGCCGGGCCTGGGATAAAGAAAAGCCGTCAGAATTTAATGCAATTTTTTTGCGACGGTCTCGATGCCGCTGTCGATAAGCTTGTTCGCCTCGGCTGCTGTCATCTGCGCGGCGATGACGTCGCGTGCTGCGGCAATTGCAATGGTAACGGCGCGATTACGCACTTCTCGTACGGCTTCGGCCTCGGCCGATGCGATGCGGTCTTCGGCGGCCTGCAACCGGCGGGCAATGGATTTTTTCAGATCCTCGCGCGCTTGGGCGGCAGCCGTTTTCGCTTCGGATTTGGCCTGCGCGACGATCCGGTCTGCTTGTTCCTGCACATCTTTTTGTTTGCGCTCATAGCTGGCAACCAGTGCCTGCGCCTCTTCGCGCAGGGCGCGCGCCTCGTCCAGTTCTGATCTGATGACGACGGCCCGCTTGTCCAGCAATTCGCCGACCTTGCCGGGAACCTTCATGTAGATCAGAAATCCGACAAATAGCAAGAATGCGACCGCGACCACGAAATTGGTGTTCGACAACGAGAAGAAGGGACCGGAGGCAGCCAGCGCGGGGCCGGCGGAAATGGCGGCAATCGAGGTTGCGATCATACGCATGGCATTACCCTTTCATTTGCGACGCGACGGCCGCATCGACGGTTGCCGGCTCGGCGTGCGAGCCCATCGCCGCAACGATTTCACGCGCAGCATCCTTGGCCACATCCTTGACCGCGTCGAGCGCGCCTGCACGAATTTCACCGATCGCCTTCTCGCCTTCGGCTGCCTTGGCGGCGATTTCGGCATCGGCATGCGCCATGGCTTCATCCAGATCGGCTTTTATGTCCAGTTTGGTCTGCGCGACTATAGCCTGCGCGTCGCGGCGCGCATCTGCCAGTGCCTTGTCATAGGCGGCTTCGGCTTTACGCGCCTTGACTTTCAGGTCCTCGGCGGCGGCAAGATCGTTTGTGATGGTTCCTTGGCGTTCGGCCAGGATGGCCGCAATGCGCGGCAGCGCGATGCGCGACAGCACATAGAAGATGACGACCAGCGCCACGATCAGCCAGAAGATCTGATTGGCCATCCATTCGGGGCAGAGCTGCGGCAGGCCGATCGCCCCGCCGTGAGAGTCGATGCAGCGGCCCGACTCTTCAAGGGCGATGGGGCTGACATGCCCGGCTGTCGCGTCGACGGTCTGGGTAGCCATGGGTGACTTCCTTTCCTTGGGAACCTGTCAGTCAGAGAGGGTGAAGAACACGCGGCCCTTCACCCATCCTGTAAGGATTGTCCGCGAGGTTCTTAAACAGCGAACATCAGCAGAAGCGCGACGAGGAACGAGAAGATCCCCAGCGCTTCGGCAAAGGCGATGCCGATGAACATGGTGGCAGTCTGGCCGGCTGCGGCCGAAGGATTGCGCAGGGCGCCGGACAGGAAATTGCCGACAACATTGCCCACACCGACGGCAGCGCCGCCCATGCCGACAGATGCCAGACCTGCGCCGATATAAGCGCCCATTGTTGCGATATCGCCTTCCATGAGATGTCTCCTTACTGTGGAATTTGCGGTATGTCGTGGTGTAGTGCAGCAAGATGTCCTGCCGCTGTCGTTGAGAAATCCGGTCTGCGGGTCAGTGCGCCGGGTGCAGCGCATCCTTGAGATAGACGCAGGTCAGGATGGTAAAGACGTAGGCCTGTATGAAGGCCACGAGGATCTCAAGCGCGTAGATCGCGGCAATGGCCAGGATCGACAGCGGCGTGACGATAAGACCGAGACCAGTTGACAGAATGATCATGGGGGCGAAGGCTGCGAAGACCTTCATCACCGCGTGGCCAGCCATCATATTGCCTGCCAGACGAATGGAGTGGCTGACGGGGCGCACGAAATAAGAGATCACCTCGATCAGGGCCAGGATGGGGCGCAGGGGCAAAGGCGCTGCGTTGATCCAGAAAAGACCGAGAAAACCTGCGCCGTGTTTGACGAACCCGATGATGGTGACAGAGAAGAACACCAGCAGCGCCAGCACGGCAGTTACGCCGATATGGCTGGTCGAGGTAAAGGCGCCCGGCAGCAGACCGACAAAGTTTGCCATGACGACAAACATGAAGATCGTCATGATGTAAGGAAAATAAGGCAGCGCATCGCGCCCGGCGACATCTTCGACCATCTTGCGGATGAACCCGTAGGCCAGCTCGGCGATGGATTGCACGCGGCCCGGGATGGTGGAGCGACGGGAAGAGCCCAGCACCAGCAGCGCAATTGTTGCCAGCACGGTGATCGCCATCCAGAATGTGATGTTGGTGACAGTGAAGATACCAACGCCGCCCTCTCCGAACAGCGGCTTGATGATGAACTGGTCCATCGGATGGAATACCAGCCCGCCGGACTGCTCTGCGGCCCCATTCACGTCAGTCGCCATCTTTCACCCTCACGTCTGCGCCACCGGGCGGCGGCTGATCTGCGGCCTCTGCGGCCTCGTTTGTCTTCTGGACTTCCTGCGCGCTGCGGATCATCACCTTGATCCCTGCCGCAAGGCCCAGCAATGTGAACAGCACCAGAAAGATCGGCAGCGTGCCGAGCAACCGGTCAAGCCCGTATCCGATGCCAAATCCGATCGCGAGACCGGCAACCAATTCAATCACCATCCGCCAGGCAAGCTGCGCCTGGGAATAATGTTCGTCCGTGTGGGCCTTGACCTCTTTCGGAGCCTTCAATGCGTTGATGCGGTCTTCGAGATCGCGAAGCTTGGCGCGGTCCTCGGGGTCTGTCACAACGCGTCCCTCACCCGTAACTGTTGGCGCATTGCTAAGCGGCGGGCCGCTGCGAGTCAAGCCGCCGGCCGTGCCTGTAAATCCACGAATAACCCCTTGTTTCGTAAGGTCATTCAAATTTTCCTAGATGAACGATGGCCGCGTTGATCTGCAGTGACGCGCCCTAACAGGCGCCTTGCGTCATTCAACCGTCCGGTTTAGTAATGCCGGAATTCGCCGGGGGGGGGGGGTGATGCAGCCGGCGCAGACAAAATCAGGCGCCATGATGATACAGCCTCGCCTGTGGGCTCCCCCTTGTTAGAGGCGTCAGCCGTCATGACCGGATCGCTCGACCTGACCTTTGCGGCGCTTGCCGATCCGACGCGCCGCGAGATCCTGTCGATGCTGCTGGAGGATGACATGGCCGTCACCGACGTGGCAGAGCCGTTTAAGATCAGCCTCGCCGCGATTTCCAAACACCTTGTCATCCTCGCGCGCGCAGGGCTGATCAGCCAGGAACGGCGAGGTCGGGTTAAATGGTGCAAGCTGGAGCCGGGCGCCTTGCGCTCGGCATCGGTCTGGATGCAGGGATTCGGGCAATTCGAGCCGGTCGATCTAGATGCATTCGAAAGCTATCTTGCAGCAGACCTTCCGGGCCGAACCCCGCTGGCGTCAAAAAACGAGATTGACAATGAATAGAACAACGACGACGAGACCGACCAGATAAATGATGCTGCGCATTGAGCCCTCTTTCCATATTGTTACCGGGGCCTAACGCCGGGCCGCCTGTTGGGTTCCGTCCCGCGCCGGTTTCATGCTGGTGCTCCCCCGGTAGGCGCGACACTTGAGGGCAGCTCGGAAAATTGCCCTGACCTGACCACGGCGGTATGATGTCCGAGGTTGCCATGGCTTGAGGTATGACGATGGCACAGATGGGTTTTCGATCTTTGCCGAAGAACCGCAGCACCCGCGATGGGAATACGGCCATCAAGAGCGGCAAGGT
>JAUNVT010000025.1:27904-31322 GCA_030540655.1 Rhodobacterales bacterium | reverse complement strand
ACTCACTGCGCGTCGGTCATAACTCTACGGCTCAAGGCTGCTCTCCTCTGTTTGCGTTGTGATCGGGCCAGCGATATTCCTGATGCACAAATCCGCACCCTTCACGGCATATTGCCGTCAACAGACAATCAGGTGCGGCAGGTGTGCTCATCGACAGGCAGGTATGGGTGCAAGGGTCGCAGCGGCAGGGCAACTTTTATCTGGCGAACAAGGCGCTCTGCTGCCTGCGATAGAGCAGCCGATCACGCGATTTTCATCAACCGTTCACCGCGCGCAGATCCGGACATGGACGTCGGCCGCCATGAGGCAGTGGCTCAATTGGAGAATTGCTATACGCTTAAATCATGTTTACCGGAGCCGGGACTGCCCGTTGGGGCTGTCAATGCTCAGAGATCAGTGTGCGCCGCGATCGGCTATATGAGATCGCATGACAAACGATGCCCGACCTGGCTGAGTGTCGGCGCGCAGTAATAGGGATCCGCTCAAGACGCTCGTGACCGCCTCTGCTGCGCCCGGCGCCTGCCCGTCAGCTGTTGACGAGCGCCATGAAGATCAGCACGCAGATAGACAGTATCACAACCCGCGTTGTCCACTTCAGGAACCCGTCAAACGTCTTTTCCTGACTGGTAATGTCCATCTCGCCGTGCTTGTAGTCCTGCGCCATGTAAATATCCGTCCTGTGCATGCCAAAGTCTTCGGCTGATTAACGCGTATTGCCAGCTCGCTCAATTGCCAATTATGGCGCGGCAGCCCGCAAAGCTCAAGCGTCTCGGGCATTTTCGGTCCGGGCAGGTTGGAAACACAGTGCCGCTTGAGGCATGGTCATTCCTTGTCGAGTTCCGCCGCCAGACGGAAACCGATGCGCTCCGGCTCGGCCTGTGCCTCTGGCTTGGGCAGGGACCTCAGAATGACACTCAATTGGCTGACATGCTGCACCAGCTGCGTTTTACCTCCCGCCGGATCGCTGCCGTAGAAGGTGATTATGTCGGGATCGAAATAGCCCATCCCGTCTATCTTGAGAATACCCGCATCGCTGCCGACAAACCCCATTGCGACCTCCTGTTCATTATCCAGCATCTTCTCGAAGTTCTGGATATAGAGGATCAGCCGCTCATAGGCCCACTGGGCCGGACTTTTCTGATGAACCGGTTTGTCGATGATGCTGCCGGGAGCGTCCCTGAAGACAGTGCCGCGCGATCCATCCTTGTGAACCTCGTGACAGCGCGGCATCAGGGCAGTGGCCTCGACCGCCTCGGCGGTGGTCTGGATTTCGTCGCTCATGGCGTTGCTCCCGCTCTTTGCCACAACCACGCGCCATCCTCGCGGGCGTGACGTGTCACGCGGCCCAGCTTATGCAAGTGGTTCAGATGTGCAACCGCCTCGACCAGCGCCAGCCCGTAGGTCCCGGCATCGATCCGGCGCTTGAACAACGGCGCAAAACATTCCGCAGCGGTGTGTGGGCGCGCCAGATGCGCCTCCAGCCGCCGCAGCGCGCCACGATGATTCTCGATCAGCTGCCGCATACGCAAGGGCAGCCCGGTAAAGGGCAGCTTGTGACCGCCCAGCACCAGATGATCCTCGCGCGCATAGGTGGCCAGCCGGGCAGAGGCCTCCAGCCAGTCGGAGAGCGGATCAGCCTCAGGCTCGGTGGCATAGACCCCGATATTGGGACTGATCGAGGGCAGGATCTGATCCCCGGCGATCATCAAATTGCACTCCCGGCTCCAGAGCGTCAGGTGTTCCGGCGCATGGCCGCCGCCGATCCGAACATCCCACACGCGCCCGGCGGCCTGCACGGTTCCGCCCTCTTGAAGCCGGGTATATCCCACCGGCAGCGGGGCGCAGACATCGGCAAAGTTGTAGGGCCTCGCTGCCTGCCGGGTTGCAAGTATTTCAAGGTCCATCCCCGCACGGCGCCAATGGGCCACGGCCTGCGGCGTCGGACGCTCCTCCTCGTCCAGGATCAGCATCCGCGCCATCAGCCAAGCGGTCCGCGTCGCCAGCAGCTCGGCGCCGCAGCGCTCCATCAGCCAGCCCGCCATGCCGATATGATCGGGGTGATGATGCGTGATGATCACCCGCCGCACTGGCCGACCGGCCAGCGGCCCCTCCAGAAGCCCCTCCCACAGCGCGATGCCCCGGCGCGAGCGGATGCCGGTATCGACGATGGTCCAGCCCTCAGGATCCCCCAGCGCATAGATGTTGACATGGTCCAGCGCCATCGGCAGCGGCAGGCGGATCCACAGAACATCCGGCGCGACCTCGATCGCCGCACCCGGCGCGGGCGGCTCGGCCCAAGGGTAGCGGATGCCGCCCTTCTCTGCCTGTAATGTGACTGGCCCCATATCCGGCCCCTTCTTGGCAATTGCAGTGATGCGCGCTAGTCAGGGCGCGCCCGCCTTCCCTAACCGCTTTGGCCGGAGGATTCCAACGCAAGTGCAGACCCGCCTGATCCCTGCCACTGACAAAGGCATCCGTACCGCCGCAGCCCTTCTGACAGGCGGCGATCTGGTCGCGATCCCCACCGAGACGGTCTACGGCCTTGCCGGAGATGCGCGGAGCGCCATGGCCGTGGCGCGGATTTTCGAGGCGAAGGGCCGGCCCAGCTTCAATCCCCTGATTGTCCACGTGCCCGATATTGCCACCGCGCAGCATTACGGCACCTGGTCAGACACAGCGCAAAGGCTGAGCGATGCCTTCTGGCCCGGCCCCCTGACGCTGGTGCTGCCTTTGCGGGCGCGGTGCGGGTTGCCCGCGCTGGTCACGGCCGGGCAGGGCAGCGTGGCGCTGCGCATCCCGGCCCATCCTGCTGCGCGAGCGCTCCTGCGCGTGTTTGGCGGACCGCTGGCGGCACCCTCCGCCAACCCGTCGGGGCGGATCAGCCCGACACGGCCCGCCCATGTCATGGCAGGCCTTGGCGGGCGCATTGCGGCGATTCTGGATGGCGGTGCCTGCGGTGTGGGCGTTGAATCCACCATCATCGGCCTGACCGGCACACCCACCCTGCTGCGCCCCGGCGGCCTGCAAGCGGAGCGGATCGAGCAGGTCATCGGTGCGTCCCTCGCCTCGCTCGCAGACAGCAGCGCGATCACCGCGCCGGGGCAGATGAGCTCGCATTACGCGCCCGGCGCGCCGGTGCGGCTGAATGCGGATGCGGCCGCACCCGGTGAAGTGCTGCTGGGATTCGGCCCCACCGCGGGGGCCACGCTGAACCTCTCGTCCTCGGGCGATCTGACCGAAGCCGCGGCCAATCTGTTTGAATACCTGCATCTGCTGGATCAGGAGGCGAAACCCATCGCCGTTGCGCCGATTCCCGACACCGGGCTGGGGCAGGCGATCAATGACCGGCTGCGCCGCGCAGCCGCGCCGCGTTAGGCCGTGCCCGCCTCGGACGACAGCGCCAGCGGATCAATGCCCA
>JAUNVT010000025.1:9504-27804 GCA_030540655.1 Rhodobacterales bacterium | reverse complement strand
TCCAGCGTGGAAATCGAGGAGTTGTATCCTGCCTCGTGCAGGACAAAACCGCGCCCGGTTTCGACAGGGCCACCGAAATGTATGGCCATTTGCCGCGCACCGGGCCCCGGAGTGATGTCGAGCTGGTCCAGCAGATCGCTCAACTTCAGATCATCCGCCAGCTTGTTCAGGACCAGACCCATCGCACCTTCGGCAGAATGGGCGCAGACCAGAACGACAGAGCGTCCGAATCGCGGATCTTCCATTCCCGGCATGGCGATCAGGATCCGGCCCGTCAGGTCCATCACCGGCGACTTGGTATCTTCGTGCGTCTCCATAGACCCCAGAATGGGGGCTCGGGCCGCACATGACAAGGGGCAGCATCATTGCAATGCCATGACCCGAATGTGAGTTGGCATTTGCGGCCTCAGGGCGCATTGATGAAATCATGAGACATATCTTTCTGCCCCTCATCGCGGCGCTGGGCCTTGGCGTTGCACTTCCGACCTTTGCCCCGGCGCAGACGATGGAGGCCGTCACCTCGGCGCGTCTTCTGCCCGGATGGCGTATGGAAGACGGAACTCACATGGCCGCGGTCGAACTGCGTCTTGCCCCCGGCTGGAAGACCTATTGGCGCGCGCCCGGCGATCTGGGGATTCCTCCACGCTTTGACTGGCGCGCCTCGCGCAACCTGGCGGGTATCGATATCCGCTGGCCGACCCCGCAGCGTATCCGGCAGGGCAATGATGTGACGGTCGGCTATGCCGATGTGATGGTACTGCCACTGCACGTTCTGGCGCAGGACGCGGCCGGGGACGTCCGGCTGCGCGGCACGGTAGATCTGGGCGTATGCCGCGATGTGTGCATGCCCCTGACGCTCCGCTTTGATGCTGATCTGGAGGCGGACGCAACGGCGCGCGACGGCCGCATTGCCGCCGCACTGGCCGACCGCCCGCTGAGCGCGGCCGAGGCGGGGGTGCGCGCCGTCAGCTGCACTGTCGCCCCCGGCGAACCCGGTCAGCTGACCCTGCGCGCGGAGATGACGCTTCCGCCCACGGGCGATCCCGAAATGGCGGTGATCGAGGCGGGCGATCCGAGCCTGTGGATTGCACAGCCCAAACTCAGCAGAAGTGGCGACCGGCTGATTGCCGAGACGCATCTGATCCATTCGGGCGGGCGCGCATTTGCTCTGGATCGGTCGAAACTGCGACTGACAATTCTCGGCACGCAGCAGGTGGTGGATATAAAGGGCTGTCCTGCGGGATAGGGGTGCTCAAACCCGCCGGTGCCGCATCATGCGCGCAATCCCAAAGCCTGCATAAAGCGTCGCAACAAGCACCAGCGCCCCCAGAGTGAAGGCGACGAGCGCCCCTGTCACCGGCGTCATACCTGCCGCCACCGGCAGAACAAGCAGCACCGCCGCAGGCAGCGCGCCCAGCACCATTGCCGCACCCATGGTTGCCGCGAACCAAAACGCAAGCAGCGCGGCCGCCATCAGAAGAACAGCGCGCAGACCGGCCGTGCGGCTGCGCAGACCGCGCCGAAGCGCGGCCCTCTGGCGCGCCAGATCCAGCTGCATTGCCATCAATGCAGGCACGATCAGCAGCACCAGCACCATGCCGAAGCCCAGCCCGTAGACCAGCGTGATCACCGTGGGTTTCAGGAACTGCGCCTGCTCGCTCCGCTCGAACAGCAGCGGCGCCAGCCCCATGACCGTCGTCAATGTGGTCAGCAGCACCGGGCGCAGCCGGTCTGCAGTGCCATCGATGATGGCGGGAATCAGGCCGCGCGTTCCGGCATATTCATCTATCGTCGTCACCAGCACGATCGAATCGTTGATGATGATTCCGGTCATGCCCAGAAGACCCACCACGGTGAACATGCTCATCGGCACATCCCACGCATCATGGCCGTATATCGTGCCGACAAGGCCGAATGGGATGATCGCCATGACGACAATGGGCCGCGTCCAGCTGCCAAAGATCCACGCGAGCACCAGATATATGCCAACCAGCGTGAGCAGAAGGCCCAGAAGGGCATCGTTCAGAAAATCGCTCTCCTGCTCGGCAAGACCCGCCATGCGCCATTCGACCTGCGCGGCGGCGGCGATGCGCGGCAGGATGTCGGTGCGCAGCAATTGCTGGATCTCGGCGGCGCGGCCCGGATCATCCTCGGATATATCGCCGGTCACGCTGATCAGGCGCACGCCATTTTCGCGCCGGACGGTGGAAAATCCATCACGCTGCTGGACCGATACGATCCCGGCCAGCGGCACATACGCCCCGCCGGGTGTGCGTAGCTGGGTCCGCTCCAGAAAATCGGCCGTCAGCTCACCCTCTGGCAGTTCGACGCGGATCTCGGCGCTGCGCGGGCCGACGGGAAAGGTTGCCGCCTCGATCCCGTCCAGCCTGGCGCGCAATTCACGCCCCAGCGCGCCGATATCAAAGCCGAGCTCCGCGCCCTGCGGCGTCAGATCCAGCACCAGCTCCTGCTTGTCATAGGCCAGATCATCCTCCACTCCCGTCACCTCCGGGACGGGAAGAAGCGCATCCTTCAGCCGCAGCGCCGCGTCCTTCAGAGTGGGAGCATCCGCGCCATGGAACTGCACATCGAGGGTTGCGCCCCCCGGCCCGCTGCGCCAGCCGCGAAAGCTGACCGTTTCGGCCATGGGGTGCGGCACGACGCGGTCCTGAAGCGCGCTCACAAAGGCAAAGCTGCTATAGGGGCGCAGATCGGCATCGATCAGCTCGATCGAGATACCGCCAAGCTGGTCAGGGTCTTTCGTCTCCGCGCCCGCCAGACCATAGCCCGCATTGCCACCGATTTCGGCGATGACGTAGCTGATCGGGTTGAGGCCGTATTCCGCTTCGTATTCGGCCGCCAGTTCGGTTGTCGCCCGCTGCATTTCACGCATCATTTCCAGCGATTCGGCCCGCGTCGCGCCGGGCGCCATGGCAAAATTACCGGTGACGCTGCCTTCCTCGGGCGCATCGAAAAACCGCCACGGCACATCGCCCCGCACAAGCAGCGCCGCCTGCGACGCCAGCAGAAGCATGACCCCCGCCAGCACCGGATAGCGCGCCCGGATGACCCACGCCATCAACGGACGAAAAAGATGCCGGCGTTGCCATTCAAATCCTGTATTCACCACGCGCGACGGCGCATCATACCAATGCGCCCGCGTGGATGCCGCCAGCGCGTGGCTCATGTGATTGGGCAGGATCAGGAAACATTCGACCAGCGATGCGGTCAGCACCACGACCACGGTAAAGGGAATATCTGCGATCAGATTGCCGAACCGGCCCGCAATCACCGTCAGCCCCAGAAACGCGATCACCGTGGTCAACGTGGCGGCAAAGACCGGCATTGCCATGCGCCGGGCGGCACGTTCGGCGGCGGTCGCGGGCGCCTCGCCCAGACTTCGGAACCGGGCATCGGCATGTTCGCCCACCACGATGGCATCGTCGACCACGATGCCAAGGGTGATGATCAGCGCGAAAAGCGAGATCATGTTGATCGTGATCCCGGCCGCATACATCAGCGCCGCTGCCGCCAGCAGCGCCACGGGGATGCCCGCCGCCACCCAGAACGCGGTGCGGGCGTTCAGGAACAGAAAAAGCAGCCCCACCACCAGCGTCAGCCCCAGCACCGCGTTATCCAGCAGCGTCTGGAGCCTGCCCGAGATCTGTTCGGATCTGGTGCGGATGAGATCGATGGTGGTTCCCTCGGGCAGGGTGCGGGCCATGTCGCGGGCAACCTTTTCAACCTGTTTCTGGATGCCGATTGCATCTCCCCCGTCCGCACGGTCAACGCGCACCGACATGGCCGGATTGCCCCCCACGAAATACCCCCGCTCGCGCGCCGCACCAAGACTGCGGATCGTCGCCACATCGCCCACCCTGAGGGGCGCGCCACCCGGATTGACGCGCAGCGTGATGGCCGCAATCTGGTCCGGGTCGCGCTTTTCCACGCCGGTGCGCACGCGCGTATTGGCGCCGGTTACATCGCCTGCGGGGTCCGCGTTCACCTCGGCGCCGATAGCGGTGGCAATCTCCGCCAGCGTGACGTCATAGGCCATCAGCGACGTGGTGGGCACTTCGACAAGGATCTGGGGCGCCGCGTTACCCCGTACGGTGGTGCGGGTCACCCCCACTTCGAACAGCCGCGTCACCAGCTCATCCGCGTAGAGCCCCAACTGGTCCACACCGACCGGGCCGGTGATGACCACATCTGTCACCCTGTCTGACCAGCTTCCGCGCCGCACATTTGGCTCTTCGGCCTCAAGGGGCAGCGTCGTGATGGAATCCACGGCCGTCTGCACATCGGTGGCCGCGCGCGACATGTCCCAGCCGGGCTGGAATTCGACGGTGATGACCCCGAAATTCTCGCGGCTGGAGGCCGATGTGCTCTCCACCCCGTCGATCGCCAGCATTTCCGGCTCCAGCACCTGGATGATAGCGGCGTCGATATCCTCGGCGCCCGCGCCGCGCCATTCGACCGAGACGGTGACATTTGCGATCACCACATCGGGAAAGAACTGCGCGCGCATGTTCGGCACAGCGGCAAGGCCCAGCACCACCATTACCAGCAGCAGCAGATTTGCGGCCGTAGGATGGCGGGTAAAATAAGACAGAATACCCTTTCGGGCAATGCCGCGCGCCGCCACGCCCTAACCGCCCATCCGGGTTTCCAGACGCTCGACCACGCGGGCAGGCACGCGGGCCTGCGCCAACTGGTCCAGCAACCGGTCGCGCATTTCGGCGGGCATCTCGCGGCTGCCTTCCACATAGGCCACCAGCCGCGCGCGGCGCTCCGCGCTCAGCTCCAGCATGGCCTGCGGCTCGGGAGCGGCTTTGTCGCTGCCGGTCAGCGCGCGCACCTTGATCCCTGCCCCCAGCAGCGGCGAGCGCTGCGCGACCACATTTCGGCCCTCGAGCGGTGGCGCGTCAGTGGCGGCGCGCACCAGAACGTCGTCGCCCTGACGGCGTAGCAGCGTCACCGCCAGCGGCTCCAGCCGATCCTCGCCGTCCAGCGCCAGCACCGCGCCATCCGCGCCCAGCGCGGTCGCAGGCAGGCGTACCACCGCGTCCAGAGCAGGCTCCTGCACATTGACAGTGACAAAATCGCCGGGTTTCAGCCCCTGCGCAGCCTCCAGCCGGGCGAAGACAAGCCGTCCGGTCTGCCCCTCCCCCACCGCGGCGCTGGCGCGCGTGATGGTGCCTGCCGCGATCAAATCGACGCCGAACGCATCCAGCGACGCGGTGACGGGCGCGCGACGGAGCTTGCCGTCCTCGTCCAGAAGCCGGGAAAATTGCGGCGTCGACACCCGGAATGCCACCTCCAGCGCACCGGGATCGATCAGCGTCGCCAGCCGCTCGTTGACAGAGACGACACCGCCCTCGACCACCACAACATCGCTGAGCGCACCGGAAAATTCGGCGGTGAGGCGGGTATCGGCCAATCGCCGCTCGGCCTCGGCCAAGGCGATCCGTGCCCGCGCCGCAAGGGTGGCCGCCTGATCCACCCGCGCCTCGGCGCTGGCGACGGCCTGCCTGCGGGTCAGAACCGCGCCGCGGGCGGCGGCGGCGGTCAGCTCCGATGCCTCGACCGCCGCCGTGGTAGAGGCGCCGCGCGCCTCCAGATCACGCTGCCGGGCAAAAGCGCGCTGTTGCAGATCGGCCTGCTCGCGCGCCGCCTCCAGTTCGTCCCCGGCCAGATCCAGCGCGCGGGCGGCATCGCGCTCCTCGGCCTCGGCATCCATCAAATCGCTCTCGGCCCGGTCCAGCGCCGATTGGGAATCCGCCGGATCGATGCGCAGCAGGAACTGCCCTGCCTCGACCTGACCGCCATTCTCGACCACATCCGCCAGCCGGATGATGCTGCCCGACGCCTTGGCGCGCAGCTCCAGCGACCGGCGGCTGCGCACCTCGCCATAGACGGTCAGGACCGGGGCGATGGTCTGCGGCCGGGCCAGCACGGTATTCACGGCAAATGTCCGCTCCTGCCTTGTGCCTGCATCGGGGGCGCGTGCCATGCGGTGCTGCACCGCCGCGACCATCATGTAGCCGGCATAGGCCAGCAGCGCCAATGTGAGCGATATCAAGAGCAGGCCTGTCAGGCTCCGGCGTAGAAACTGCATGGCTTTCAGGGGTCCTCGCTGCGGCGGCGCGGGCCACCAGCCTCTAATGTAAGCTGGCGGGCCTGAATACCAAGCGGATCACTTGCGGCGCTGATGTTCGTCGAGGCGGGGCATGATCTCGACAAAGTTGCAGGGCATGTGCCGATAATCAAGCTGCGGCGCGAGGATTTCATCCCAGGCATCCTTGCAGGCGCCGGGGCTGCCGGGCAGCGCAAAGATATAGGTGCCGTGCGCAACGCCCGCCGTTGCACGGCTCTGCACTGCGCTGGTGCCGATCTTGGCCATGCTGACATGGGTAAAGACGGTGCCGAAGGCGTGGATCTCCTTTTCATAGACATCGCGATGCGCCTCGACCGTCACATCGCGCCCGGTCAGGCCCGTGCCCCCGGTGCTGATGATGGCGTCGATCCCGTCCTCGCTGCACCAGGCGCGCAGCTGCGCCGCGATCTGGTCCCGCTCGTCCGGCACAATGGCGCGCGCGGCGAGGATATGGCCCGCCGCCTCCAGCCGCTGCACAAGCGTATCGCCCGAGCGGTCATCTCCCGCCTGCCGCGTGTCGCTGACCGTCATGACGGCAATGCGCACGGGAATGAAATCGCGGCTCTCGTCTATACGGCTCATGGTCTATACCCTTTCCAGAACGGCCAGCCGCACGGCCAGCGCAGTGAATATGCAGGCCGATACGATGCCCAAGGCCCGGTTGAAGCGCGCGGACCCGGCGATCATGCGCCCGAAACTGCCTGCAAACATGCCAACAGCACCATTTATCACCAGCCCGCCAAAGCCCAGAATGGTGCCGAACACCGCAAATTGCGGCAGCAACGCATGTGACGGGTCCACGAACTGCGGCAGGAAGGCCAGCACGAAAAAGATCACCTTGGGGTTGGTCAGGTTCACCACCAGCCCCTCGCGGAACGCGCGGGCTGCGCTCAGCGGGCGCCCTTTTGCGCGCATGGGCCCGGCGCGCAGCGCGCCCAGCGCCAGCACCATCAGATAGGCAACCCCCGCCCAGCGGATCGCATCGAACAGCCATGGGAGCGCCGCCACCAGCGCGCCCAGCCCCAGCGCCGCCAGCGCCACATGCACCAGAACGCCAAGCGAAATTCCCGCGCTGGCCGCCATGGCCGCGCGCGGCCCCGCCCGCAGGCCCTGCCCGAGGCAGAACATCATGTCCGCCCCCGGCGTCAGGTTCAGCGCCAGCGCCGCGGGTACGAAGGTAAGGAGCGTCCATAGCTCGATCATGCGCTTTCCCGCAGCCTTGCCTGCACCTCCAGCAGGTCGGCCCATGTCTCGCGTTTGGCCGACGGGGCGCGCAGCAGATAGGCGGGATGGAACATCGGCATGACCGGCCTGCCCCATGCCTCGTGCCACTGGCCGCGCAGCTTGGTGATGCCGCGCGTGTCCAGAACCGCCTGACAGCTGATATTGCCCATCACGATCAGCAGTTCAGGCGCGGCCAGCGCAACATGCCGCTCCAGAAAGGGGCGCATCATGTCGATCTCTTCGCGCGTCGGGTCCGCATTCTGCGGCGGACGCCACGGCACGACATTGGTGATATAGACATTCCGGTCGCGGCTGAGGCCGATGGCGGCCAGCATCCGGTCCAGAAACTGCCCGGCCTGCCCGACAAAGGGCTTGCCCGCTCGGTCTTCCTCGCGGCCCGGCGCCTCGCCTATGATCATCACGCGCGCGCCCGGCACACCATCGGAAAAGACCAGATTGCGCGCGCCGCGTTTCAGCTCGCAATGTTCATACCGGCCCAGCGCGGCGCGCAGCGCATCCAGATCGCACGCGGCGCCTGCAGCCTTGCGCGCGGCGGCCACGGCGCCGCCCTCCTCGCGCTGCCCGGGCGCCTCCATCGGCAGGGCGGGTGCGGCCTCGGGCGGTTTTGCCTGCACCTCGTAACGGTTCACCGGCGTATCCCCGATCGCCTCGTCGGCGCCCAGTTCCATCTGCCATTCCAGAAGCGCCCGCAGCGCGTGAAAATCCAGTACCGAATCCATATTTCCAAGCTACCCCGCCACCCTGCGGGGCGAAAGCGCACAATTCTCCGACTGCCCGTTTCTTCCGATGGCTTGTCGATTGAACGCAGCCCCGCCCCATGCGATAAACATATACCCGACCAACGCGGAGCCAGCCCTTGTCCTTCGACCACGCCCATCTTCTGGGGATCGAGCCTCTGGCCCCCCATGACATCACGACCATTCTTGATCTGGCGGATCAATACGCCGATCTCGGCCGCAGCAGCGCCAAGCACGGCACTGCGCTGGCGGGGCTGACCCAGATCAACATGTTCTTTGAAAACTCGACCCGCACGCAGGCCAGTTTCGAACTGGCCGGCAAAAGGCTGGGCGCGGATGTGATGTCGATGGCGATGCAGGCCAGCAGCATCAAGAAAGGCGAGACGCTGATCGACACGGCGATGACGCTGAACGCCATGCATCCCGACCTTCTGGTGGTGCGCCACCCTCATTCGGGCGCGGTGGACCTGCTGGCGCAGAAGGTGAACTGCGCGGTTCTGAACGCGGGCGACGGGCGGCACGAACACCCCACTCAGGCCCTGCTCGATGCGCTGACGATCCGGCGCGCCAAGGGACGGCTGCACCGGCTGAGCATCGCCATCTGCGGCGATATCGCCCATAGCCGCGTGGCGCGGAGCAACATCATCCTTCTGGGCAAGATGGAGAACCGCATCCGCCTGATCGGCCCGCCTACCTTGATGCCCGCCGGGATCGCTGAATTCGGGGTCGAGGTTTTTGACGACATGAAAAAGGGCCTTGAGGGCGTTGACGTGGTGATGATGCTGCGCCTTCAGCGCGAGCGGATGGATGGCGGGTTCATCCCCTCCGAGCGCGAATATTATCACCGCTACGGGTTGGACGCGGAGAAGCTGGCCCATGCGGCGCCCGACGCCATCGTAATGCATCCCGGCCCGATGAATCGCGGGGTGGAAATCGACGGGGAACTGGCAGATGATCTGCGCCGCAGCGTGATCCAGCAGCAGGTGGAAATGGGTGTCGCCGTGCGCATGGCGGCAATGGACCTTCTGGCGCGGGGCCTGCGGGCGCGCCGTAACACAAAGGCGGTGATGGCATGAGCGACACGATCCAGATCAGTTCCCGCGAGACAGGCGTCGTGCGCGTCTTTGCGGTCGATATTCCCGCAGACCAGATCGCGGCGTTTACGGCGCGCAACGGGCGCTGGCCGCTGCGCGAGGCGCTGGGCGCGGAGGCGCTGGACCCGGAATATGTTCAGGTCTTCGATGTGGCCGATCTGGCAGGTGTCGGGCTGCCCGCCTATCTGACCGAAGGCCACGCCATCCCCGAAGACCAGATCGGCCCCATGCGTGCGCGCCTTACAGCCCAGAACGGAACGGTCATGGTCATTACCTCCCGCGCCTTTGCCGGTGAGCAGCAGGTGCTGACCCCCCACGCGCCACTGCGCCTGATCGGCAGTTTCTCCGAGACGCACACGCCCATCACCTTTGGCGCCCTGCCAGATGCGTCGGCCCAGCCCCGGCAGCCTGAGGTCGCGCCTGCGCCTGCGCCGCGCAAGGCCCCTTCGGACGCCGCCATATCGGGCCGTGTCGCAATGGCCGTGCTTCTGGTATTGGCGGTGCTGGTCGCGGTGATGGTCTGGATCGCCGGATGACACCCGCCCCTGCCCTGCCGCCGCTTGCTCCCGGGGAGACTTTGCGCCACATATTCCGCGCCGATCGCCGCACCTATTGGCGCGATCACGCCTGGATGGCGGCAGGGGCGATGGCTCTGGGCATGGCGATACTGGCTGCGATGGGCAATCCGCATATCTGGACAGGCGCGGTGGGCGGGCTGGCGGCCATTGGCTTGCGTGCCTTCTACCTTTCAACCGAATCGCTGGAGACGGAATGGCACCTGACAGATCGCCGCCTGCTGGGCCCCGGCCCCACCGCCGTCGCGCTGCGCGATATTGCAAAGGTGCGCGGCATCGGATCTGCCGTTCAGGTCATCACCCGCTCGGGCAGCAAATACCTGCTGAAGTTTCAGCCCGACCGGCCTGCCGCCGAGGCACGCATCAGCGCTGCCGCAGGTATCGCCCCATGACCCGCACCTTCACAACCTGCCGAGCCTGCCCGACATGACCCGCACCCTGATTACCAACGCCATCCTGATCGACCCCGAAGCGGGGACCGAGACACGCGGCAGTCTGCTCATCGAGGAGGGGCGCATCGCAGCGATCCTGCCCGGTGGTGAAGCGCCGGAGACAACGGCGCGCATCATCGACGCGGGCGGCGCGCATCTGGCGCCCGGGATCGTCGATATCGGCGTCAAGGTCTGCGAGCCGGGTGAGCGGCACAAGGAATCCTTTCGCTCGGCGGGCCTTGCGGCGGCGGCGGGGGGCGTCACCACCATGGCCACGCGCCCCGACACCCTGCCCGCCATCGACAGCCCCGAAGTGCTGGAATTCAGCCGCCGCCGCGCAAATGAGGCAGCGCCGGTAAACGTCTTGCCCATGGCCGCCCTGACAAAGGGGCGCGCAGGGCGCGAGATGACCGAAATCGGCTTCCTGATGGATGCGGGTGCCGTTGCCTTTACCGATTGCGATCATGTGGTGCAGGATACGAAAGTCTTTGCGCGCGCCCTGACCTATGCCCGCGGCCTTGGCGCGCTGGTCATTGCCCATCCGCAGGATCCCTGCCTGTCGGCATGGGCGGCGGCGACATCAGGCAAATTCGCATCCCTCCACGGTCTGCCCGCCGTATCGCCCATGGCCGAACGGATGGGGCTGGACCGCGATATCGCCCTTCTGGAAATGACCGGCGCGCGCTATCACGCGGATCAGATCACGACAGCGCGTGCCCTGCCCGCGCTGGAACGGGCCAAGCGCAACGGGCTGGACATCACGGCCGGTACCTCGATCCACCATCTGACCCTGAACGAGCTGGACCTTGCAGGCTACCGCACCTTCTTCAAGGTCAAGCCGCCGCTGCGAAGCGAGGAAGACCGGCAGGCCATCATTGCCGCGCTGCGCGACGGGCTGATAGACACGATCAGCTCCATGCACACGCCCCAGGATGAGGAAAGCAAGCGCCTGCCGTTCGAGGAGGCCGCATCCGGCGCCGTCGCGCTGGAAACATTGCTGCCCGCCGCGCTGCGCCTGTATCATTCGGGCAGTCTGGACCTGCCGACCCTGTTCCGCGCGCTGTCGCTGAACCCTGCGCGGCGGCTGGGGCTGCAATCGGGGCGGCTGGCTGTGGGCGCGCCCGCCGATCTGGTGCTGTTCGATGCGCACAAGCCTTTTGTGCTGGACCGCGCCAATCTGCGCTCGAAATCGAAGAACACCCCCTTTGACGGGGCACGGATGCAGGGGCGCGTTCTGGCGACCTATGTGGCCGGCTCCGCAGTCTACGAGGCCGAATGATGCCGCTCTTTGAAACTCCCGCCGCACTTTTGATCCTTTGGGCCGTCATCGGCTATCTGATGGGCTCGATTCCGTCGGGGATGATCCTGGCCCGCACGCTGGGACTTGGCGATCTGCGCAGCATCGGGTCCGGCAATATCGGGGCCACGAATGTGCTGCGCACCGGATCCAAGGGCGCGGCGGCGGCGACATTGCTGCTGGACGCGGCCAAGGGCGCGGTGCCGGTGCTGCTGGCGCGCTGGCTCGCGGGCGAGGATGCGGCGCAACTGGCCGCGCTGGCCGCCTTTCTGGGCCATTGCTTTCCGCTCTGGCTGAGGTTTCGGGGCGGCAAGGGAGTGGCGACGTTTTTGGGCGTAATGCTTGCGCTTGCCTGGCCGGCAGGTCTTCTGTGCTGCGCGACATGGCTGGCGACGGCCATGATCACGCGCATATCATCGCTGTCGGCGCTGGTCGCGGCGATCAGCGCGCCGGTCTGGATGCTGGTACTGGGCCTGCAGCAGATGCTGGCACTGGGCGTCATTCTGGCCGCGCTGGTCCTCTGGCGCCACAGCGCGAACATCGCCCGGATGCGCGCGGGAACCGAGCCCCGGATTGGCGCCTAGACCAGCGCCCCGATCATCTCGCGGTGCAAAAGCGGCCCGGCCGCAACGATGCCATCCACCTGCGGCACCGTATTGTTGAAGCGCAGCACTTGCCCCCGCCGGTCGGATGTGACCGCCCCCGCCTCGCGCAGGATCAGATCGCCGGCGGCAATGTCCCATTCCCATGTCTTGCGCAATGTCAGCATCGCATCGAAGCGCCCTTCGGCCACCAGACTCAGCCGGTAGGCCAGCGATGGGCGATGCGCCCGCTTGAAGGCGGGAACAGGGCCGCGCCAATGCTGCGCCTCCAGCATCGGACGTGCCGCCAGAAGGCTGGCGCCTTCCGTCCGGTCCTTCTCGCTGGCCCGGATCGGCACGCCATTCAATGTTGCCCCCATTCCGGCCGCTGCGGAATACATCAGATCCAGCATGGGCAGATAGACGACAGCGGCGGTCACCACGCCTTTGTCCACCACCGCCAGCGCATGCGCCCAGGCGCGGCTGCCATCGATGAAACTGCGCGTGCCATCTATGGGATCAATGATGAAGGTTTGCGGGGCGGCGGCGCGCAGCGGGTCGTGCGGGCTCTCCTCGCTCAGCCAGCCATAGGCGGGGCGCGCGCTGCGCAGTTGCGCCTCCAGCAGATCGTTTACCGCCAGATCCGCATCGGTCACCGGACCCGCGTCATCCGGTTTGTCCCAGCGCTTCAACGATCCGCCGACATAGCTGGTTGCCAGAGTGCCAGCCGCGCGGGCCGCGTCGATCAGTAAGGGCAGGTCACGCGCCGGCAAGTGTCATCCCCTCTACCAGGAGCGAGGGCACAACGCTGCTCAGATGGGCGCGCGCGTCATTGGCGGGTGTCAGATGCATCAGCATGTCGTGCAAGTTTCCCGCGATGGTCAGTTCGTTCACCGGATATGCAACTTCGCCATTCTCGATCCAGAAACCCGAGGCGCCGCGCGAATAATCCCCGGTATTGGGATTGATGGTGGAGCCGATCATCGACGTCACCAGCAGCCCCGTGCCCATGTCCGCGATCAGGTCGGCGCGGCTGGCCTCTCCTTCTGTCAGGGCGATATTCCAGGTGCCCGGGCGCGGCGGGCCGGACATGCCGCGCTTGGCATTGGCGGTGGACTGCATCCCCAATTGGCGCGCGCTTGCCAGATCCAGCACCCAGCCGGTCAGCACGCCGTTCTCGACGATGGCACGGCGCCGGGTCGGCAATCCCTCACCGTCATAGGGGCGCGATCCGCCGACGCGCGGGCGGTGCGGATCCTCGATGATGCTCAGCCCCTCGGGCAGCACCTGTTTGCCCAGACGGTCCCGCAACCACGTTGCACCCCGCGCCACCGCAGCCCCATTTGCTGCGCTCAGCAGATGTCCGATGAGCGAGGTGGAGATGCGTTCATCAAACAGCACCGGATAGGCGCCGGTTTTGGGACGGCGCGCGTCCAGACGTTCGGCCGCACGCTCGCCTGCCTTCGTCCCGATGTCTTCGGGGCCGCGCAGATCGGTATCCCAGATGCGCGCATCGCCATCCGAATCCCGCTCCATCCCCGCACCCGTGCCGGCAATGGCGGTACAGAACGTATACCAATCCGTGCGGGTATGGCCTGATGCGAAACCATTGCTGGCCGCCAGACGCACATGCCGCCGCTCGTAACCCGCTGTCGCGGTCTGCACCTGCGTCACCCCGGAAACGTTCATGGCTGCAGCCTCTGCCGTGGCGGCGCGGCGCTGCAATTCGGCGGGGTCAGGCTCGGGCGCGGGGTCGGCCAGTTCCAGCGCCTCCATGTCCCACGCCCGGGCCAGTTGCGCGGGATCGGCAAGCCCGGCATAGGGATCCTCGGGCGCCTCGCGCGCCATGGCAACCGCGCGCTCAGCCAGAATATCCAGCGTTTCCGGACGCATGTCGGAGGATGAGATATTGGCCTGCCGCTGCCCCACCAGCACGCGCAGCCCCAGATCGGCCGACTCGGACCACTCGGCCTGTTCCAAATGACCGCCGCGGACGTCGATCACCTGACTGGCGCCCGAGGATACAATGGCATCGGCAGCATCCGCACCGGCGCGGCGCGCGGCCGCAAGAAGGGCCTGAGCCAGATCGTCGAGAGAAGGAGGGGTCATGCGGTGCCTTTCAATTCAGGCTTCACAGGTAGGCCGCACCCGGCCCCCACGCAAGGGCCGGGTGCGGTGCCGCAAGATCACGCTTATTTCAGGCGCTGGCCATTCGCCAGAATCTGGCCATTGTCGGTGAATTCAATTTTGGACTTCAGCACATCCTCGCCCTCGCCCGGCACGGTGAATACGCTCATCATCATCCTTACTCCCATCACCTGATCCTGGGGCACCAGACCCATGGCCACCAGCCTGTCCAGCAACGCGTTGCTGCCGGTCAGCGACAGATCGATATCGCCGACGGGCTTGGGTATGCCATCATAAGTCTTCTTGTCGCTGTTATCGAAGGTCAGACTGCCTTTGCCCGCAAGTTCCGCCCCGGCAAGGCGCAGCAGAAGCCGGTTCAGGGACAGCGCATCAACCTCGGCCGGGATCTGATCGCTGTCCTCGATAGCCTTCATCCGCGCCGGGTCCATCAGATTGGCCATCACGCGGGCCTTTCCGGACAGGTCCACCACCAGACTGGCCGGATCACGGGGCAGCTTGGCGCCGGCATCGAACATCGCCCAGATCGCATCGCTGACCGTCAGATCGCCAAGAAGCAGGTTCAGCCCGAAATCCTGCGCCTCTTGCTTTTCAGCGATCGGCATGTCGAGACCGAACTTTGCCTCTTTCATCGCCATCTCGATCGGGAAGGGCAAAGAGGGCGACCTGACATTGACCGCCAGATCGTTGGTCGTTGCACCGTAATGGATGATCTCATCCGTCATCTTGACGCTCAGCACCCCGCCGGCGCTGGTGGTTCCGGTTTGCGTCACACCGTCTTCCTGGGTGATCTCGGTCGAGGAAGTGCCCGGCCCGAACGTGTAGGATCCATCGGCGGCAAAACCTGCGGCCAGTGCGGCGGCCATGTCATCAAGGCCGACGCCGCCTGGTATCGCCACCTTGCCCATCATCGTGACGGTGTCGAGCCGTCCCGTCAGGTTGAATTTGCTGACATCCTCATCAAGGTCATTCAGCACCACCTCATATGTAACGGGCCCCGAACTGATCTGCTGATCGGTCTGGCGCAGATCGCCCGCCGTGACCTTGGTGTTGCTTTCGACATCCTGCATCGAGATCGTCGCCGTCTCGATATCGACCGGCTTGCCCTCGGAGACAAGATCGGTCAGCGCGATTCCGACGGATGCGGCCTTGTAGGCATAGATCATCTCGGACGGATCGCCGGAAACGGTCATATCCATGTCCGCCGTGGTGTAGACCAGAGTGAAACTGACCGGCTCTTCCCCATTGACGGCAACAGCGACGGGCAGACGGTCGGGCAGATCGACAGTCACGGTGCCATCGCCGTTATCGCGCAGCGTCATTTCGGGGAAGCTCACTTCCGCATCAGCGCCCTCTTCGGGCGCATCCTTCGACAGCACGATGTCGCTCAACTTCAGATCGTTGCCCGAGGGCGTTTCCTGCGCCGTCACGGTCAGGCCGTAGCCCGCCATGCCCGCGCTCCAGTCAGCCCAGACCTGGGCCGGGGTGACATCCGCAATGGCCGCGCCCCCCGCCATGCACAGGATGGCCCCGCCCGCCCATGCGGCCCCTGATCTGTAAATCGTCATCTCAAGCCCCTTCATCTTTCAAACTTGCCGCGCAGCTTTGATTGATACGTGCCCAGCGTCAAGGGCGCCACCTGCTGGACCCTGCCGCCGGACGGGCTTAAATAGCAACAAATGACAGGAGTTGACCCATGGATATGTCCGGCAAAAGCGTTTTGATCACCGGGGCCAGCCGCGGCATTGGTGCGGCCACTGCGCGAGCCTTTGCCGGGGCGGGTGCGCGGCTGGTTCTGATGGCGCGCGACCGCGATGCGCTGGAGGATCTGGCGCGCGATCTGGATGCCGTGGCGCATGCCGGGGATGTGGCTAATTTCGCCGATATGGCGGCAGCGGTCGCGGCGGCAGAGGGCCGTCATGGCAAGCTGGACGTCTTGATCAATAACGCGGGTGTAATCGCCCCTATCGCGCCGCTGGCGGAATCGGACCCGTCGGAGTGGGCCCGCGCGATAAACATCAACCTGACCGGCGTCTATAACGGGATGCGCGCCGCGATGCCCGGAATGCTGGCGGCCGGCGGCGGAACGATCCTGACCGTATCCTCGGGCGCCGCACACCGCGCAAACGAGGGGTGGAGCGCCTACTGCGCCTCGAAAGCCGGCGCCGCCATGCTGACCGCCAGCGCCGATCTGGAAGGGCGCGGCAAGGGTGTGCGCGCCATCGGGTTGTCGCCCGGAACCGTCGCCACCGATATGCAACGGGACGTGAAGGACAGCGGAGTCGGCGCGATCAGTCGGCTCGACTGGTCCGTGCATATCCCGCCCGAATGGCCGGCCCGTGCCCTGCTCTGGCTGTGCGGGCCGGGGGGCGATGCGCATCTGGGCGGCGAGGTTTCGCTGCGCGATGCGGCAACGCGCGCAGCCATAGGCCTCGATATGGGCGCGGGCGCATGATCGATCTGCACAAGGAGGGGGGCATCTGGACCGTTACCTTGAACCGCCCCGGCAAGGCCAACGCCTTGACAGAAGACATGCTGGCCAAGGTGGCAGATATTGCGGAAGACGCGGCGACCCGGCCCGAGGAGGCCCGTGCCCTGATCCTGACCGGCGCTGGGAAGGTATTCTCCGCCGGGGCAGATCTTGACGCGGCGCGTGCCGGGCTGGCCACCAGCGCGGTGTGGGAGCGGCTGTCCTCAGCCATCGCCGCGCTGCCCTGCCTGACCATCGCGGCGCTCAACGGCACGGTTGCGGGCGGTGCGCTTGGCATGGTGCTGGCCTGCGATCTGCGCATTGCAGTGCCGGGGGCGCAACTTTTCTATCCGGTGATGAAGCTTGGGCTATTGCCGCAACCATCGGACCCTGTGCGCCTTGCCGCGCTGGTCGGCCCTGCGCGCACCAAGCAGATTTTTTTGACAGGGCGCCGCATTGATGCGGAGACCGCGCTTCACTGGGGTCTTTTTGATGCGCTGGTCCAGCGCGACGCCCTGCTGTCCGAGGTGCGCGCCTGGATCGATCACACGCTGGTCGCCACACCCGCACATGCCGCCGCGATCAAGGCGCTGATCCCGCGATAAAACCTCAGGCTGATGCATTATAGCCCCCGCAGGAAAATAGCGCGCCACGAGGCCAGCGCGAAATACAATCAGGACGGCTTTTGCGCGAGTTGCCAATTGATCCTCGCGACAGCCATCTGGATTGCAAGCCCGAGAAAGACATAGCCAAGATCGAAAAACCAGGGATCGTAGATCAGGGACGCCTTGATCGCCTGTCCCAGAATCGACAGCACGGTCCCGACCGCGAAACAGGCGAGGCCGAACCGCCCCATCAGATCGATGGGCCAGACCAGAGGGCTTGCCGACATGCGCTTGACCCATGTCTGGGTGGAGAGGAAGTAGACCAGCGCCAGAATGTGCAGCAAACGCGGCGCGGCGAGGAATGTCTTGTCGAAATTGGTAATATAGAACGGGAAGCCGTGATCGCGCAGAAACATCAGGCCCGTCCGGCCGATGTTTTGCGCAAATTCAATTTTCACCCATGCCAGAACGAAAATCAATACCCCAAGCGAGAGCCATTTGAGCCAGGCCACGTTGGGCACAAGCCGTTGCCCGGCCTTCAGCCGGATTCCCGTGGCAAGACCGATGGCAAAGAGGAACTGCCATGCAAAGGGATTGAAGAACCAGCCGCCCTCATTGGGAAAAGCGGGGATGTTCAGACGTGTCTCGCCGGTGATGATCCACAGAATGAATGAGCCGGCGAGCATGATCCAGATGTTGCGCTGAGCAACCAGGATCATCACAGGCGTCAGGAGCAAGAGCACCGCATACATCGGCAAGATGTTCACATAGCCAAACTGATGCCCTAGGGCCGCGATGCCTATCGTGGCCTCGACAGGATTTTTCATCCATGGGCCGACGTTGTTGGCCTGCCACATCCTGTCTGCGCCAAACCAATAGGCTGCGCCCAGCATGATCGCCAGACAGATGATCGAAATCACCAGATGCGCGGTATAAAGCGTCCAGGCGCGGCTCCAGCATCTG
>JAUNVT010000025.1:6171-9404 GCA_030540655.1 Rhodobacterales bacterium | reverse complement strand
GGTGAGCCTGCCGTCGCCGCGGGTCTGGGCCGGCCAGCCGCCGTCATGCCCCCTCAGAACCTGAAGCACAGCGCGTGTCTGCCACATCAGCATGATGGGCGCGTTGATCGATGACATGAGCAATTCGCGCAGCATCCCGCGCAGGGTAACCAAAGCGCCGCCAAATTGCGCGACCCGGCCCCTGATCATTGCATCCAGCAGGATCAGAACTTTGGGAAAAACGAGAAGACCGATGACCCCAACGGCAACGCCGACCGCCTTGGAGGTCTGATCTGATGGGAAAACCGGAAAGAGCTGAAAAGGGTCTGGGAAGAAATTCGGCTCGGGCGCGGTCGCAGTCGCATAGAGGTTGGAGGCAAGGAACATCAGCCAGAAAAGCGGCGCGATATAGCTGAGGATCCCTTGAAAAAACACGAACCTCGACCACGCCTTGAGGCCCGGCGCCGAGATGACCCGGATATGCTGCAGGTTGCCCTGACACCAGCGACGATCGCGTTTGGCAAAGTCGATCATGTTCTCGGGGCCTTCCTCATAGGAACCGCCAAGGTCGGGATCAACACGGACGGCCCACCCCGCGCGCGCCAGAAGCGCGGCTTCGACATAGTCATGGCTGAGGATGTGACCGCCAAAGGGCGGCGGCCCCGAAAGCTCGGGCAGCGCGCAGCTTTCGGCAAAGGCGCGCACCCGGACCAATGCATTATGGCCCCAGAACGGGCCGGTGACGCCCTGCATCGCCGCCTGTCCCCGGGCAAAGACCGGCGAATAAAATCCGGCGGCAAACTGCATGGCGCGGCCAAAGCGGGATTGCGCCCCGGTGATGCGCGGCAGGGTCTGCAACAGACCCAGCCTGGGGTCTGCCTGCATGACGCGCACCATATCCGCCATGGTGGCGGATTCCATGATGCTGTCCGCATCCAGGATCAGCGCGAAATCATAATCCGCGCCGGAGGTTTCAAAGAAATCCTGAATATTGCCCGCTTTGCGCCCGATGTTACGGCGGCGGCGGCGGTAAAAAAATCTGGGGCGCTTGCCCTCAGCCTTGCGCGCGTCCTGACGGCGGTCATCCCAGAGGTGAACAAACCAGCGTTCCTCCTCAGCGCCCAGCCGGTCATCCTGAGTGTCTGACAGTATCGCAAAATCGAAATGCTCGGTCAGGCCAAGCCGCTCTATCGCGTCATCCATGGCCGCAACGCGGGCAAACACGGCACTTGGGTCCTCGTTATAGACCGGCATCAGGACGGCGGTGCGGGTGCTTACAGATGTCTTCGGAACGGGGGCGGATCTGCGGAACAATATCAGCCCCTCCACCGATTGCATCGCTCCCCAGGCCAGCCAGAACGTGGTGATGAATACCAGCGCCGAGCGGACGCCGTCCACCATCTGGTACCCGTCAGCCGCGCCGAATTGAAGGAAGAGTGCAGCCGCCCCGGCCCCGAGTCCAATGCTTGTCCCCAAAGCAAAAACGCGCGCCAGTAGCACGCGGCCAGAGGACAGCAAAGAGGTCATCAGTCAGCGGCCACGCGCCGCTCGGCCAAAGCCCAGTGAAAGCAAGGCAACGAGGGCGCCAATCCGCCCCCCGGATGCGCGGGCGGCCTTTGCATGATCTGTCTCGATCACCTGCTCTGGCATGCGCATGGGCGCAGCGGGCATGGCTGCGTCGGACAGGATTGCCGCCTTGCGTGTCTCGACCCCACGCGCATCCGTCATAGAAGAAGAGGAATTATGTATCATCACTCACGCAGCCACTGATAAATCCAAGTTTCCGTTAACTTGCGACCGAAACCCGCAACATGCGCCACAAGTTCCACGACGCGTTCGCTCTCCCCGTCAACATCAATCACAAGACGCCACATAGTGGTGTCCTTGATTTTTGACAAGGCGACATGCCGGATCTTGCCGCGCGACGCCGTCACGACCGGCTCCATCTGAGCGTCCGGAGGAAGCCCCCCCATCAGACCGCCATCGAAATCGATGACGAACTTGCGCAGCGATGAGGTCGTCTCCGATACGCCCGAGGTCCCGCCCTTGCCCGCCAATGTGTTCACGATCCAGGCGTGATCACCATCGCGGTCCGTGCCGAGCGCGCCCCAGCGCAAACGATAGGCATATTCACGGCTATCGCCGGCGCGCGGCTTTTCGGAGGGCACCCAAAAGGAGACAATGTTGTCATTGCCTTCCAGATCCGAGGGAATTTCCACCAGACGGACGGTTCCATCGCCCCAGTCGCCGACAGGCTCGATCAGAACCGAGGGGCGGTCCTGATATTCGGCGCCCGCATCCTGATAATCGTTGAAATCGCGGTCCCGCTGAATCAGGCCAAAAGATCTGAGATTGGGTTCGTTCAGATAGGTACTGGCCAGACGCGGCGGATTATTGAGCGGGCGCCACAGCACATCCCCATCCGTACGCACCAGCATCAGCGCGCTGCTGTCATGGACCTGAGGGCGGTAATCGTCAAAGACGTTGCTGTTTTTCTCGTCAAAGAGGAACATCGAGGTCAGCGCCGCTACACCCAGCTGTTCCACATCCCGGCGAAAATGCAGTTTGGCGGTAACGTCGATAATCGTCTCGGCGCCCGGACGGATGACGAACCGGTAAGCGCCGGTGCAGGACGGGCTGTCGAGCGCCGCATACATCGTGATGTCTTCCTGACCCACGCTCGGACGCTCCAGCCAGAATTCCGTAAAGCGCGGAAATTCCTCCTCGCGCCCCAGACCGGTGTTGATGGCGAGGCCGCGCGCCGACAGACCATAGCTGCTGCCACGGCTCAAGGCGCGAAAATAGGATGCGCCGACAAACGCGATCAGTTCATCAAACTTGTCCGCGCGGTTCAGCGGTGTGTTCAGCCGAAGCCCTGCCACACCGGGCAATTGTACATGCTCGGGCACCCGCGACGCCAGATCAGGGTAATATAAAAAATCGTCGGTGGAAAATACCATAGGCGTTTGCGCCCCGTCCACCACCTCGTTTATCGCAACCGTCTGTTTATACAACCAGCCCGGATGAAAGGCATGCAGCCGGAACAGGATGCCGTCTTCGTTCCAACGGGCACGCTCAGGATCATACTGGATCTTGCGGTAGGCATCGTAATCCAGATCCGCGATCACCTCGGGCGCGTCAACAGGCGCAACATACTCCGCCTGCGCGGCTTCGCTCATGCGGGTGTCGAGCCACTCGAAAGAGAAAGGCTGGGGTGCGGCGGGCTCAGGTGCATCGGCGGCCGGAATATCGGT
>JAUNVT010000025.1:0-6071 GCA_030540655.1 Rhodobacterales bacterium | reverse complement strand
ACCCCCGCACGTTGGGGGCGCCCCCAAAGACAGTTCCGATATCCAATGGACAGTCAGGGAACCAATCCGCGAGCCGTCTGTTCTGTGACATCATCGGATAAAATTCCTGTGATGCAGAAGAGGGGGTATATTACCCATGATTCTCTATCATGATGGAACCACCAAGGAGACGGCTCATGGGCTTTATATGGACAATTATCATCGGATTTATTGCGGGAGTTATTGCCAAATTCATTACTCCCGGAAACAATGAGCCTTCGGGCTTCATTCTGACGACGATCCTCGGGATCCTGGGCGCCCTGTGCGCGACATGGCTGGGACAGGCGCTGGGCTGGTATCGTGCCGGAGAAGGCGCAGGCTTCATCGGCGCGATTGTCGGTGCCGTTATCCTGCTTCTGATATGGGGCGCGATAGCAAAACGCAGGTGATTTCATTCATATGATCCAATACAATTTTCCTCATCCTTGAAAGGATTGACTATGGGACGCGGTGGTTTTCCCTCGATGACGGCCCTGCTTGGTTTGCTTGCTGTGGCAGGCTATCAACATCGGGACAAGATATCCGAAATGATCTCCAGCCGAACCGGAACCGGACCTGATCGTGATGAAGCGGGCGGTACTGACCGAAAATCGGCGGGGACCGATGAACATTCGGGCCTTGACGGGATGCTGGGTGGTCTTCTTGGAAGCCTTGGCATCGACAAGCTTCTGGGCGGCGGCCTGTCCGAGATGAGTGATCGTTTTCGTCAGAACGGTCATGCCGATAAAGTGGAATCCTGGGTGGGCAAAGGGTCAAATCACGACCTTACCCCGGACGATCTGGAGCAGGCGCTTGGCAAGGACACGCTCGACGATCTGACGGAACAGACCGGGCTGTCGCGCAGCGAGGTTCTCGCAAGACTGGCCCGTGAGCTTCCAAATGCCGTGGACCAGTACACCCCGGACGGGAAGTTGCCGCAGTGGAATACGTGACAAGTAGCCAGAGCGCATGACGATTTCTCGCTGAACGGATCTGTGTACCCCACCCCCGGATGTATTGCCTCCGGGGGTTTTTGCGTCTGGATCGCCATCCGGTAATTTTTGGTCACGCTTCCGCCGGATAGTGTATCTTGCCGTCTGCTGCGAACTCTGCTCCCGGCGTTGGGTTTGCCGGGTCTTCGCGTCCGTTTCCCATCAGATGAATGACGGCATGCCCGTTGAGCAACAGATAATCTGCAATGATGCGGCGATGGCAGCGCCACCAGACGGCCTCCGAACACATGATGGCAACGCGGCGTGTCTGTCCCAGATCCAGAAGTTCGCGATAAGCCCGCTCGAATTGATCTGAAAGGGCATAATCCGCGTAGTTCTGGAAACTTCGATTCCGCCACAGCGCGTTTACCGTTTCGGGAACATCGGGCTGCATCTTGCGCCGACCGCCGAGGTCGGGACTGTGGCAATATGCGACTTGGCGGGACGCAAGTTCATCGGGCAAGGTATCCGTATTGAACACCGGATTCGTGCGCGAGCGAGGAAAGCTGCGCACGTCAACGATCATCTGGACGCCTGCATGGTGCAGAATTTCCATGAACTCGTCGAGTTTACGATTTGAGTGACCTACCGTGTAGAAACTGCCTGCCATTGCTCCATCTTCGTCCGTGAATTGCAGAGATACGAACCAGCATGTGTCTGACTGGCATCAGATTATGAACGTCACTTTCTCACTGCCGTCCCCATTGGCTCAACCGAGCTCGGCGGTTTCAGTTCCGAATGGCGGGATGACGGGGGTATTGTTCGTCAAAACGCGACGCTGACTTCTTGTCGCAGCGGACGAAATTAAATATGCTCGCTTGAAATACAGGTTGCGTGGTATCACGGCAAGATCCATTGCCCGTTCATGTGGAACCCCGGAATGCGGCAGATGTTGCGTTCCTTAATTGTCCGACTAAAATTCAGATATTTAACAAGGAGCACCAATGATGAGTAAGGTCGATGCCTACAAGAGGCCGCTGCCGATCATTCTGACCATACTTGCCGTGATCGGCTGGATCTTCGCTTTTTACGAGATTGGTGCGAACTCCAGGCTTGAGACCAAGCTGGACAACCAGAACAAGGCTGTGGGGACTGTGGAGAAACTTCGCAGCGAGGTCAGCAGACTGAAGGAGGAGGCCAGTGAATTGACGACGGAACGCGACACCGTCAGCAGCAGCCTTTCCGACCAACAGGCGACATTGGAGGGGTTGCAGCAGCAGGTTTCTTCGGTCGAAAGCGATCTGGAGACTGCCAAGGGCGATCTGGCCGAGGCGCAGGAGCAGGTGAGTCCGCTGCGGGAGGAAATTGCATCTTTCGACACTGACCGCGCGCAGGCCGAACAGCGTCTGGCCAATAGCAAGCAGGAGCTTGCAGATATCGGCGGTCGTCTGGCCGAAGCGCGGTCTGCCGAGGCTGATCTTCAAAAACAACTGGCGGTTCTGACGGAAGAAACCTCACGTCTGACGCAGGAAGCGTCAGAGGCTGAATCGCGGGTTCAGGACGCACGTGAAGCGGAGGCATCTTCGCAGGAGGCCGTCACTGCGGCGAAGACGGAGCTCGAAAGCCTGACCGCGCGCCTTGACTCTGTTACCAGCGAAGTGACGGACATGACCGAGCGCCGTGAAGCAATGGTTGCTGACATCGCAGCAGCCGAAGAACAGCGTCAATCCGTTCAGGCCATTGTGACCCAGCTTTCTGACGATGTGGCGAAACGCAGCCAGCACCTGTCTGAAGTCGAGAAGCGGATATCGGAGATGCAATCGCAAGCGAAGTCTGAAGACAAGCCCGAAGAAAAGCCCGAAGAGAAGGCTGGCGCAACAATGGAACCGGGCTCCTATTCCGGAGGGCCGATGGCGATGACGCTGTCCGATGACGGGACGTTCACGCTCCGCAATGAGGAGCGCGAGGAGGAAGTGACGGGTCAATACAAAACGGAGGCCGGTCTGCTGACGCTGTCCGATGCAAAGGGTGATGTTGGAACCACATCCTTCCCGATGACCTGCGCTGTCAGTGACGACAAGGATGGCGTCAAACTGGAGCCGGACGGGGAGAAGCCATGCCCGCTGGCCGGTCTTTCGCTTCAGCCGCAGCAATAGCACAAACGAGAGAGGGGTTTGTGAGAAGCACCCAAGGAGGATCATACACCGTCCTGTAACTCACGAACCTCGCTTTCCCTGCCATTGACGTGGCGCAAGGGCCGGATCGGCGCCTGTTGGTTCGGAGGCGCCGATCAGGGCGATAAGGGGATGTTTCCCATATCTGGGTTTCAGAGTTGTCCTCCGGATCATCCCGGCGAACACCGCAATCCAGAACCGGACGTCTGGCTGAGGTGCCGGAAATTGCGTAGACCTGTCGTCAAAGCCGGATAAGGACGTGCGGAATGCAGAAAATCATGTTGCTTGAAAGACCGCACTGGCGCGAGCATGCGCGCGAGGTAGGGTTCACCTTTGCCGATATGTACGGTGAGCCTTATTGGGACGAAAGCTCCGCCTATGCATTCTCGCTCGATCAGATCGAAACCGACCTTGAGGATCCCGCGACGGAACTCCACGCGATGTGCCGCGAGGCTGTAGCGCATATCATCGCCGATGAGCGTCTCATGGAGCGCCTTGCCATACCAGAGGCGCATCGCGATCTTGTTGCGGAAAGCTGGCAGCGCGGCGATCCGGAAATCTATGGTCGCTTTGATTTTTCCTATAACGGTCAGGGTCCGGCCAAGCTTCTGGAATATAATGCCGATACCCCAACCTCGCTATATGAAAGTGCCGCGTTTCAGTGGCAATGGCTGGAGGATCAGCTGAAAGCGGGCGTGCTGCCCGAGGGAACGGACCAGTTCAATGGCATCCACGAGGCGCTTGTAGCGCGGTTCGGTGCCGTATTCGAGCAGGGGAGCGATCTGCATTTTACCGCCGTTGCCGACAATCCCGAAGATTATGGCACCGTCGAGGCGATGGGATGGGCTGCGCGCGAGGCGGGGCTGGGAGCGCATTACTGTGATCTGGACAAGATCGCGCTCAGCGAGGACGGCCAGTTTCTGGATGACGAAGATCGGGTCATGGGGGTGCTGTTCAAACTCTACCCTTGGGAAGATCTCTTACGTGATGATTACGCTGATCATATTGCCGGATCGCAGTGTCTCTTTCTGGAACCGGCGTGGAAGGCGCTTTTGTCGAACAAAGGGCTCTTGCCGGTGCTCTGGAACATGTTCGAGGGGCACCCCAATCTGCTTCCGGCCTTTTTCGAACAGGATATAGATGAGGCCCTGACCGGCAGGGGACCGGCGGCGGCAGATGTGGCGGACGCGTTTGACCGCTCGACTGCGCAGCTTGCCGCGGGCCATGTTTCCAAGCCAGTCCTGTCGCGCGAAGGCGCCTCAATCACGATCGTGGAATCAGGTGAGATCGTCGAGCAAGCGCAGAACACGGATTACGCCGAGCATCCGCGTGTCATTCAGGCCTATGCCCCCCTGCCACGGTTCGATGGCTTTCGTCCGGTAATCGGCGCGTGGATCATAGGCGATGCCTGCGTCGGTATCGGTATTCGCGAGGATCGCTCGCGCATCACACAGGATCTGTCGCGGTTCAAACCGCATTACATTTCGGGCTGAAACGCATCGGGCGCGTTTTTCCATCTGTCCAGGAGGTATCATTGTCATGACCAAACGCTCCAAACGGGTCGCCATAACTATCCTCGGCGCTGCCGCCTTCACTCTTGCTGGATGCCGGGAGGAACAGGTGGACGCCGCCGCCTTCCCGGATTTGAAAAGCTGCACCAGCGAGGCGACGGAGGGCGGGGTATTTTCCGTTCAGGATTGCGAGGCGGCCTTTGCCGAGGCCGAAGCCCTGCATGTCGAATCAGCGCCCCGTTACGACAGTCTTCAGGTGTGCGAAGAACAGCACGGTGCCGGGGCCTGCGGCTCTGAACAGACGGCGACGCAAGGAGGATCAAGCGGCATCTTCATGCCGCTCCTGGCAGGGTATCTGATCGGCAACATGCTGGGCGGACGGTCGGGAATGTCGGCAGGCCAGCCGCTCTACAAGACAGCCAACGGGCAGTTCACCAATGCCGCGGGCTCCAGCACCTATTCCAGCAACAAGGGCGCGGCGAAACTTGGTGCCTCGCAATTCACCCGTCCGGCCCCGACCGCCGGCAAAGCCCCCATGAGCCGCGCCACCGCCACCTCCCGCGGCGGCTTTGGCAAAACAGGCGGAGGCCGTACGGGCTTTGGCGGATGAATAATGCCCTTGTAGCAGATCAGGAGCTCCCGTAGTTCCGGATGCAGGAAACAATGGGTGCCGTTTAAAAATTCGCGTCACTCTCGCAATAGACGGGGGCTGATCGATGCAGCATCGTTCGTTGTCGGTGCCGACGATGCTGCGCCTGTCAACGGTCCAACTCCACGATCAGAAGCTGAAGGATACCGATGCGCGACGACGCGATCCATCGGGGACGCGAGGAACTTCATAGTGTGCGCCGCCGTTTGCGGCCGCTACATTGAATCGTCAGATTGTTCAACCGTTTTGCCGATATGTTGATGTTGACCGACCCTTTATATGTGTTGCAGGTCTACGACCATGTGCGTGGACACGGCTCCGACCTAGTCTGGGCTAACCTCTTGAGTTTGACGCCATGGCAAGGCTCGTTTTGCGGCTGAGACAGCCTTTTATGTTGCCGGTGCAATGCCGGACCGTGGCGAAGGTGTTTCAATTGGATTAATCGTTCGGATGTGTTTCCTATGCTCAGCCGGGAAGTTATGGAAGGCGGGCAGCACGTCTCGGTCTTTGATCAGTCTGGAGACGGCCTTGTCGCATTTTACGCCGTAGGTTGTGACAAAATAATCGAAGGCAGCTTCGGTATCCACACGGATTTCAGCCTGTAAGCCTCTCGGTAGGGAGTGTCATGACCTCTGTGCATCCGGTCTGATCCATCTAGGTTTCAGATACGGTCACGCATTGAAGCGATCCTCGAACAGGATGGCAAGTTGGTGGCGTGCGGCGCAGAGGCCGATGATCTTGTCATCCATGCCGTCGATCCGGGTCTGGCCCGCCTTCACCAACTCCG
>JAUNVT010000214.1 GCA_030540655.1 Rhodobacterales bacterium | reverse complement strand
GCGAAATGGCCTGCCGCGGGCGAAATTCTGGCCAATATGACGCTCAGTGTCGATGACCAGCAGCCAATGATGGGCAAGGTCGATGTTGACGGTCAGTCGGTAGACGAAACGGTTGATGCCTGGATGCAGGCCAATCCTGACAAGTGGAAGCCAGTCGTGGACGCTGCCATCAGGTAATTGTGATGCTTCCTGCTTGCAATTCCGGGCGGGATGCCAGAGGGGTCTGACCGCGACGCTATTGCCCGGCCGCCGCGCTTTATCCAACTGGCCCCAGTCCAGATTTTCCGGAGATCCAGATGAGCGACCAGAGCCGCGCGGATGACGCCCCAGCGATCCGTTGCCGCAATGTCTGGCAAGTGTTCGGTCCGGACGCGGCGGCGCAATTATCCGCCGCACAGGACCGCGCAAAAGGCAATCCGGAGGCTGCAGCGCGGATCCTGCGGAAGGAAGGGCTGGTCCCGGCCGTTCAAGATGTCAGTTTTGATGTGATGCGGGGCGAGATCTTTGTCATCATGGGGTTGTCGGGGTCGGGTAAATCCACCATCCTCAGGTGCATCTCGCGGCTGATAGAGGTGACAGCAGGCAGGATTGATATCGACGACGAAGATATTCTGCATGCGTCGAAAACGCGCATGACCCATCTGAGGCGCCGAAAGCTGGGAATGGTGTTTCAGCATTTCGGGCTTTTCCCGCATATGAACGTCGCGCAGAATGTTGCCTTTCCGCTCAAGATGCAAAAGCAGCACCGGGCCGAGCGCGCAGCGCGCGCGCAGGAGATGATAAATCTGGTCGGGCTGGAAGGGCGCGAGGAGGCTTACCCGCGCGAGCTGTCCGGCGGCCAGCGCCAGCGTGTCGGCATTGCCCGAAGCCTCGCGGTAAATCCCGATGTGTGGTTTCTGGACGAGCCGTTCAGCGCGCTCGATCCGCTGATCCGCCGTCAGCTGCAGGATGAATTCATCGGCATACAGGCGCGGCTGCGCAAAACCATCATCTTTATCACACATGATATCGCAGAGGCGCTCAAGGTCGCCGACCGTATCGCGATCATGCGAGATGGCCAGATCGTCCAGATCGGCCCGCCCAGCCAGATCGTCCTGGCGCCGGTCGACGGCTATGTGCGTGATTTCACCCGCGATGTGCCGAAGGGCCGCCATGCAAGACTGTCTTCGGTGCTGCATCCGGTTGACCCGCAGGCGCCGCCCGCCCGGGACGATCCGGGTCTGCGCGTGGATATGACGCTGGATGAGGCGCTTGACGCCTGCATGTCTCTCTATCGGCCGGTGCCGGTCCGGGGGCGGGACGGACGGATTGTCGGGATGATTGACCCGGTCGATCTGTCTCGCGCCCTTCAGGCCGATCCCTGATGCGCGGCAGGATCACCCCCGGCATCATCGCCGCGCTGATCGTTCTGTTGACTGGTGGGCTGTGCATGGCGCTGGTCCCCCATCTGCCTTGGCTGGGTCGGTTTCCCAATGCGTGGACGCTGCCCTTGGCGGCATGGGTCGATACTGGAATGACCTGGTTTCTGGCCCTGATCAAGCCGGGCGCGCGTGCACTGTCCGCCGCTCTGGCGCATCCGATGTCATGGACCAAGGTGATATTTCTTCACACGCCCTGGCCATTGCTGGTGGCGCTGGCTACCGCGCTGGGATGGTATGTGGGGGGGGCGCGTCTCGCGCTGCTTGGTTTTGCGGGGCTGAGCTTTGTCGTCGCTTCGGGCTATTGGGTCGAAAGCATGAACACTTTGTCGCTGGTGGCCGTATCTGTGCCGCTGGCTCTGCTGACGGGGGGCGCGATGGGACTCCTCGCGAACGAAGTTCCGTGCGTGAAATCGGCCCTCCAGACCGGGATGGACGTGATGCAGACGGTGCCGACCTTCGCCTATCTGACGCCGCTTCTGCTGCTGTTCGGGTTTGGGCCTGTGGTAGGGCTGATCGCGTCCGCAATCTATGCCGCCCCTCCGATGGCGCGCAATGTCATCCTCGGTCTGGAGCGGATCGAGCCTGACATCAAGGAGGCGGCGGTGATGTCGGGCGGAAACAGGCTCCAGCAGCTTTTTCTGGTCGAAATTCCGTCTGCCAACAGCCAGATCATGGTGGGTGTCAACCAGTCGCTGATGGCTGCGCTGTCCATGGTGATCATCGCCGCCGTTATCGGCGGATTCAACGATATCGGCTGGGAAGTCCTTTTAACCATGCGCAAGGCGCAGTTCGGCGCGGCGTTGCTGGCCGGGCTGGTGATTGTGGCCTTCGCAGTGGTGATCGACCGGATCAGCGCCGGAATGGCGCGCCGGCAGCAACGCCATTCGCGCCGCGTCGCGCTTGCCATCGTTGCTGCCGGAGTTTGCGCTGCCGTGCTGGCCTGGCTCTATCTGCCCGAAGCGGGAGAGTTTACCGTGTTAGAGCCCGTCGCAGATTGGGTCGATGCCGCGCTGACGGTCTTCGTACGCGCCAATGGTGCGCATCTTGATGCGATCAAGAATGCCGGGATGTTCTACGGGCTCTTGCCGCTGCGGATCGGGCTGGACGGGGCGGTGCTGCCCTTCACCTGGGGGTTTCAGTGGACTGGCTGGATGAGCGCCGCATTGTTTGCCGCATCCGGAGCGATCGGCGCAATTGTGGCGCTGAGCGGGCGGGTTGCGGTGGGTCTGCTCCTGCCCATTCTGGCGGGAATTCTTCAGACGGGCATTTCCGAACTGCCCTGGCCCTTTGTCCTGATTGGCGCGGGCGCGATCGGCTGGGTTGCCGGCGGCTGGCGATTGGCGCTCTTTGCGGTGCTGATGCTGGCGGCGGTGCTGGTATCCGGCCTGTGGGAAAAGGCGCTATGGTCGCTTTATCTATCCGGTGCCGCTGTGCTGACCTGCGCCATTCTGGGGGGCGGGATCGGGTTGATCTGCGCATTCAGCCCGCTGGCATGGCGGATCTTGCAGCCCGTTTGCGACATGTTGCAAACCATTCCGCTATTCGTCTTTCTGATCCCGGTGCTGATGTTTTTTCAAATTGGCGAATTCTCGGCGTTCCTCGCTATCATTCTTTATGCCATCGTGCCCATGATCCGATACACCCGCCATGGCCTCGTTACCACTCCGCCTGATCTGGTTGAGGCCGCCATATCTTCGGGCGCCACGGCGTGGCAGACAATGCGGGAGATCCGCGCTCCATATGCCGCGCCGACCATTCTGCTGGGGCTGAACCAGTCGATCCTTTACGCATTTGCCATGTTGGTAATCGCCGCGCTGATTGGCACGACGGGGCTTGGGCAATCGATCTTTCTGGCGCTGGGACAGGCCGATATCGGCCTTGGTATCACGTCAGGCGCGGCAATGGCGATTCTCGCATTGGTCGCGGACCGGCTGGTCCAGGGCTTTGCCTCCGGGCGGCGCCGCGCACTTGGATTGTAGGCAATACCGCAAAATGGCGCATTAGGGGCTGTTGACGTTCACCGAATTTGAATAATTGCTTCGGCAATCGGGAGGAAGATTTTAAAGCTCTGGTCGGTTTTTCACGAGCGCATGGCTGTCTCTCTGCTTTGCTTCAACTTGCCGAAGCAGTTCTCGATCAGGTGGCACCATTTTCAGGTTTCCTTGTCGAATGTTGCGGGAAACTTCCGATTGCATCTCGGTGGTATGACAGGATGATGGCACGTTCCGGCAGGTCATTCTGGAACCCATCGGCATCGAAAGTCCAGTTGGCGAGCAAATGCCCTGCGGGCAAGTTGCGGATCAGTTTATCCGTCTCGCGCAGGCCGGGCGCCTGTCCGGGCATGCGGCAATCGGCGTCTGAAGATAACTCTCCGGACATACGGTGGAAAGCGTCGGATTTGATTCATCTGCGGAACCGCCTGAACACCGAGTTCCACTTGCCAAATGCGTCCGGAAGCTCACGCCACTGCGCCGCGGTGCGCACTATCCAAAGGACCGCTTCCCCGAACCAGCGGAGATCACGCCCGGCCTGTCCCCGACCGGCACTCTTCCCAAGGCAATACGGCTCGATGATGACTCATTGCGCATCGGTCAGAACTCTACGGAACAAGGCTGCTCTCCTCTGTTTGCAGCCTTGATGCAGACGTCAGGTGATGAGGAATCCTGAACGGCAACATACCCTAGGTGTTCAGTCCCGGCATCTGGTGGATCGGATTTAGGATGAATCTGTCTGG
>JAUNVT010000213.1 GCA_030540655.1 Rhodobacterales bacterium | reverse complement strand
GAAGCATGTTCTCGAAACCGCGCCGAGGGCCGACGTCTTCAGCAGCCTGTTAAAGCCCGGCCCGTTCCACAGCGCGGTCAATCGCGGCGACCACTGCATCTTCGGCGCTGTGATGCACCATATGCCCGATACCGGACAGCATGGTCAATCTGGCGCCTGCGATCTGGTGGACCAGCCTGTTCGAGTGGATCGACAGGCCAACGGTGGTATCGGCGGTGCCGTGCACGATCTCGGTTGAGGCGGTGATGTTCTGGTAAAACGGCACCAAGTCCTTGATTTCGGCCAGTATATTCTTTCGCTGGTCACCATTGGCGCGCAAGGAACCACGGCGTAACGTCATGCGGGCGCCGATGTGGGCAGCATATCCCTTGGGCGCGGTTTGCGGTGCAAAAACACTTTCGACGGCGTTTTCCACTACCGATTCCGGCACGAACGCTGTGAGCAGCGGTACCAGCAATGCCTGCCCCATTCGGGAGGAGGTGATCCGGTAAAAAAGACTGAGCGGTGTGTCCCAGGGGTTCGACGCGGCAGCAACCGGGATGAGCGCCGCGATGTCGCCGGGATAATGTGCGGCCCATGCCAGCGCGACGGCGCCGCCATAGCTTTGACCCATCAGGATGGGTGTAGGCGCGCCCAGTTGCCGGGCAGCGGCGCGCAGCAACGTGGCCTGCTGCACCAGCGTCGCGCCGGTATCGTTCAGCCGTTCGGTATAGCCAAGACCGGGCCGGTCAAACACGATCACGCGGTAGCGGGATGCCAGACGCGGCGCGAGCGAAAAGGTCATATCGCGCGCATTGCCGCTTGAGCCATGGATCAGCACCAGATCTGGACCCGCGCCCATGACCACGGCGTGAACGCGCGTGCCGTCCACGTCCAGAAACATGCCCTCGGGCGGAAAATCAACCTCGGCGCGCGCCTCGCGAGCGTTGGCAATTGCGTGGACGATCAATGCCGCAACCGCAATGCCGATGACAATACAGATCAGAACTTTCAGCACGCGTTCAGGTGCCTATGGCGGTAATGTCATAAGGCGTCGTCTGGTAGATCTGTGAGATCCAGTTCCCATACAGAAGATGCGCGTGGCTGCGCCAGCGATTGCGCGGCGCCTTGGAGGGATCATCGTCCGGGTAGTAATTGCAGGGCACGTTTATGGGCGTGCCTGCGGCGATATCGCGGTCGTATTCCTGTTTCAGCGTGTCGCTGTCATATTCGAAATGGTTGAAGACATAAAGCGCACGGTGCGGCACGTCCTCGACCAGACAGGGCCCGACCTCTGAACTGTAGAGCAGCGTGCTGAGCCCCGGCGCCGCCTCGATCTCGGCCTGCCGCATTTCCGTCCAGCGGCTGACCGGCACTACCATATCGTCCGAAAAACCGCGCAGATAGGGCGAGGCGGGATCCATATTGTCATGACGAAAGCATCCGAACGCCTTGGCGTCCAGAATATGTTTCTGCACCCCGTGGAAGTGGTTGATCATCGCCATGCCGCCCCAGCAGACGCCGAACGTGGAATGAACATGACTCTGGGTCCAGTCGAAAACGCGGCTCAGCTCGTCCCAATAGGTGACTTCGCGAAAATCGAGATGTTCGATCGGCGCGCCGGTGATGATCAGCCCGTCGAATTTTTCATCCGCACGGTTGACGTCCTCGAAGGAACGATAGAAGCTTTCCATGTGATCGACGGCGGTATTGCGCGTTTGATGTTCCGTCATCCGGATCAGGCTCAGCTCGATCTGAAGCGGCGTGGCGCCGATCAGGCGCGCGAACTGGTTTTCTGTCTGGATCTTTTTCGGCATCAGGTTCAGCAGGCCAATGCGCAGCGGCCGGATATCCTGGGTTGCTGCCTCATCCTCGTCCATGACCATGACACCCTCGCGCGTCAGGACGGCGTAGGCGGGCAGGTCGGCGGGAATTTTGATGGGCATAAGGATCGGGTCCGGATGTCAGGGTGGGTGTCAGGTAGAGGTTGCAACACGGCGCTCAATGGCGCCGGCAATCACATGTTCGAAACTGGCGGTATCCGCGATGCGCGACACCTCCCCGGGCGACAGGGTGACGCCCCATGGCGCCATCGCCGCGTAGCGCGGTTTGCGATGCGCCAGCGCACGGGCATAGGTCCAGCGGATGAAGCTGTCCGGGTCCACATCCGCCTCCGCGCAGTTGTTCTCGCGCAGGTATTCGTCCCACGCGGCGGTGAGGAACTCGGGTTGATAAGCCATGGGCTTCGGCGCACGATCAAAGCGGCGTATCAGCTCGGCGGTATGGGCTTCACTGCCCTCCAGCCCGATCAGAAGACAATCGCGCGAAAGCCGGGTCAGCAGCGGATCGGCCGGATCATTGCCATCCACCCATTCGCAGATGGACCCGCCGGTGTCGCAGATGAAATTCGGATATTCGTAAAGGCGGCGCGCACGGTCGATGAAATATCCGGTATCCTCCAGCGCAGCGATTTCTGCGCGGCGGAACTGGTCCTGCCGGATCCGATATTGTTCAATCGGCAGACCGCCGCGGGCCACGTCGCCGGGCTTGCCCAGGTAACTCGATACCGGCGCCAGGTTATTGAAGGTGATGTTCGAGCCGATATAGATCGAGTCCGACAGAAGCAGATCGCGCAGAAAGGGCACCTGCATTGCATGCGTCTTGGCATTATCGACGATCAGCTCGCCCATATAGCGCGTCCCGATACGGTAATCGATCGAATAGTGAAACCACTCGCCCGACGCGCGCAGGATATTGGACAGATGCGTCTTTCCCAGACCGGACATGCCGTAGAACAGCACATGCTTGTGGGGCGCGGCGCGCCAGGTTTCGGCATCGGGATAAAGCATGGAGCGCCTCAATGTTTGTCGATGCTGCCTAGCCAGCAAGCTGGCCCGCGTCAAACGGTTATGGCGGGCAGTCGCCCCGGCGCATTTGCGCACAGGCGCGCAGGCGGAATGGCCGGGGCGGTGCGAGGCGGCGGGTTAGTCGATATTGTCTTCAATCCACGTCTTGGCCGCAACCGCACGCGGCAGGCCGAGGGGCCCGATTGCCAGCAAGGCGACCTGATCGATTGCCGCATCCTCGATTCCTTCTGACCGGGCGCGGCGACAATGCGAATGGACGGCCCCCTCGGAACTGGCGCCGATGGCCAGCGCCAGCTTGACCAGCCGACGTTCGCGCGCCGTCAAAGGACCGGCGTCCGCACATGCCTTGCCAAGCGCGGAGTAGGCGCGCCAGAGGTCCGGTTGCTGTTCTGCCAGATCGGCGGCCGCGCCGGGCATGGATTTGGTCATGGTTTTATCCTTCATGTTCTGTGGTCCTCTATTATGGGGCTGGGTCTGGCTTATTGAGTCAAGTCCCGCAGATCGCTGATCGTTACGGGATTTGCATCCATTTTCACGCTCTACGGTTCCAATGCCTTGAACGCACAACTGAGGTTCTCGGGCGTCATTCCCAGAAAAGACGCAAGCCGCCGCTTTTCGATGTTGAGATCAAAGTCGAGCGATCCGGCCTGGAACTTCTGACGCAGAAGATAATCGGCCAGACACTCCAGCGAGATACGCAGCTTCAGATCCTTTCTGTTCTTGATGACAGAGCGGTAGCATTGCGCAACTTCGGTTACGACGGCCTTGGCAAGGGCCGCGTCCCGTCCGCCGCACGTCCGTTTCAAAAACAGATCGACAGATTCCGACAAGCGACATACAGAAAATCCGCGGGGCCGTTTCATGGATCAATTCCATCCGAGGCGGAAAATGCTGAACGTAGGAAGCGCACATGATCGTATAAAATTGGCCTCACCCATTCCCGCAAACAGATCGAGCGACCGAACATCATGCGTGTGTAGCTCGGAAATATCTTTGCTCCATCGCCTTCACGGCAAGCATGCCCACCGTTGAGCCATAGTTGATAAATGTCAAGTGAAGGACTGATCCGCGACAGTTGACACTTGAGCCGGGCAATTGTCGTGTGTCAGCAATGCAATTTGTGGTGCCAATGATCATTACTGCGGGCGCTTCTAGGGCCATGGGCGGCGCGCCTGTGACACTCTCCGACGGCAGCCAACTCTGGATGCAGAATTATGGGCTTTATCTGAGTGCCGTTCATTGTGATCGTCACCGCGGCAGCTTGGCTTGGCATAAACGACATGGTAGAGGCTCTGATGATGTGACCGCCCCCCC